>JBPCVE010000416.1:0-7146 GCA_051010795.1 Rubripirellula sp. | reverse complement strand
GATCTTACCAACTCGAGGATCACTCGCGCAAGCCATGGCTGGAATACGATGATCTTGGCTGAATGAGAGCGATAGCCGGCATCCGTTTCGGGTATCAAATTCACCCGTTCACCAGAAACCACATGCTGTTTTACTCGACCACCAACACTCCATTCATCACCATCCAATGCCCTGGGAAGGTACACAGGTAAGGGTAAAGCCCTGGTTCGCTTGGTGCTTGGAAGTAAATGGTGTGTTCCGCATAGGGCTCCACCACATTGGTGTGTGCCAAAATATCACTCGAAGCAGGAATGTAGTGCTGAGCCGCAGCCTGAGGGTCAGAAATCAAACGATTGCACTGCTCACCAACTTTCTGCAGAGTGCCAGGTTTCAGCAGAGCCCAATTATGGGGAACGGAATCAGGATTTTGAAATGTGATTTTGACTGCCTGACCTGCTGGCAAACGGATCTCCGTTTGGTCAAACATTAAATTTTTAGCCGCCTTCAGTGTTAGTGGTTTTGCCCCTGGAATTGCTTTATTGAATGGATTTCGTGCCGACACCACCGGTCTCGCAAGATCAGCTAACATCGGGTGTGGCAAAACAATCTTGTCCGTGGGTTGGTACGACGGGAAGTTTTGAAAAGCGTTGTCCAGATGATTAACAGACATGAACAAGTCATGTTCTTGCTCATCACCCGTGGTGACCAACAAATGTAGCTGGTTGACCCGTTGCAAATTCCTGATTTCAAGGAAAAGACTTTTACCATCTGGCAAAACACTGACTGACTGCACATCGAGAACATCATGCCCACGTAGCCCTAACTGACGTGAAGAATATTCAGGCGATCCATAGGCGCCACTGTATCGGTAGTTCCAAGCTTGAACGAAATGGGAAGCGGGATCTGCAACCTGCGTCTGCTCCACGGGCTGCAGAAAATCGACACGAATACCATTTTCATGAACGTGAAATCCCACTGGCAACTGTGGCTTCTCGCCGTTGTACCGAATTCGTTGGAAACAACCATCATCGGTGGTGTAGGTCCCCCATCCAGCCATCCCCGAGACATACAACTGTCCATCCTGTGGATTGAATTTTCCACGGTGAGCACCGGAAGCAAATTCACCAGCTATTGGAACCACCGCACCTTGAATCCAGCCATCGAACTCATCACGAAGCAACAGAAACGCACGACCTGCACCAAATGAAAGGTGTACCATCTGACCTTTGACTGGTCCCCAACGATCACTGTCCACGTAAACCTGACCGCCGCTGGAATTGTCCAACCCACGAGGCAGATACAGCATGGGTATCTCAGGAGGCTGTTTAAGATCACCTCCGGGGCGACCAAAAAACGGAATGCTACGACCATCCGGCGATTGTCCTGGCAAGCGATTCAGAATTGGGCCTTCGGGGCGAATGGCAGCAATCATCGATGCCGGCATCCAGTCGCCTTCACTACTGGGAATGGTCACAAGACCATCAGGTGCCAACCCCAGCCCATCTGAATTCCTCAGCCCATTGGCAAGCATCTCGGCAGACTGCCCATCTGCAGCGACTCGCATTACGCCCTGTTTGCCCGACGCTGTATAAAAACGTCCTGCGCTGTCACGCCACAGATCACATGTGAAGTCATGACCTGAGGCTGAAGTTTCTAGTGCCCGACTGAAACACTCGTAATAGTCAATTTCACCATCCCCATTCAAATCATGGAGACGGGTCAACTGATCGCGCCCGATGACAAAAATCTGATCATCGTGTACGACGATGCCGAGTGGTTGAAACAATCCCGACGCGATCCGACGCCAGTTGACTTTTCGAAGACCACCATCCAACCCAGTGGCTCGCCAAACATCACCTTGCATGGTGCACAAGACTGCGGATCCATCCGACAGAAAATCATGGCCGCTTCCATACAGCAGCGCGTTCCAGGGATTATCACGAGGTAGCGGAATTTTATCCACGGCGTAGGGTGCAGTCGTTCCAAGTTCACCTTCGACCGCGATGGTCTGTGGCCACTGCTTTTCACCACCACGCAGGTCATCTCGGTCAGGATGATCTGCACGAGGTGCGACTACGCTGACGAACTTTCCATTCACCATCTGCGGGGCATCAAGGTATTCCACTCCGTCGACAAGGTATGAAAAAATAATCCGCCCACCGTTTCGGTACAGACCAAGATACTTCCTCGTTTTCGCGTTTGCTAAAAACTCACGGTTACCCAACTCCACTTCCAGCGTCTCCCCCACTTGCTGGAGCCCTTGCATGAATCCATGCCGCACCGTTGAGAACTTAACAAAGCCACCCGACCAGACCCTCCGATAGCTACAAGTATCAGGGTCGAAACACGCTGACAGTCGTTGTTCAGCATGCCCCACCTGCAAACATATACCGCGTGTCACTCGGATCTTGTCTCCTTTGAATACCCCGCACAAAAGATTTCCAAGATCGGTATCGTTCCAGCGTCCATCGGCCCAAGTCGGTTCAGATTGGTTTCCCCAATGCCCATCCTTGCCGCCATCAAGCCCCGGAAACTCTGCCAATAGCCTGGGACGCGGCATGACGTCACGAAAGTGCCGTGCCTGCTTGCGATAAAAGTCATAAAGACGATCACGATTGACGTTCGCCTGCCAATTTGGCCACCGTTCCGGTTCAAGTGGTTCACGCGACATCGCGAATGTTTCAGGATGATGACCGTGCGAATGTGATAGCAGAGCATCAATCCCAGCCACACTGACTTTCTCGTGTTTACCGAGGTCGGCCAAGAATGAGATCAAATCATGCTTGTCCTGCAACGACATGGTGGCTAACAAACCAACCGGCATCAGGGATCCAACCGGCCTTATCGCTTCAATGTCGTCTTGATCAATTGAGATGGACTTTCCCGTAGCCGTATCGCGAATCACCAAAGTTGAATCATCCTCTTTGACGCGATAACCGCGCAATACACGACCATCCTGATTCAAAACCGCAATCGCTTTGTACTCATCTGCTACCACGCGTTGTGGCCAGAATAAAGACTCAACGATGTGAGCAAGCTTCTGCTTCTTCCCGACCTCGCTCAAATCAGGACCAACCGCACCTCCGTGATCACCAACCTTGTGACAAGACAAACACGCGCTGGTCGGAGCCGAATAAATCACGGCTCCTCGGCCTGGGTTACCTTTCTTCAGCGATTCTGCCACCAAATTTGTCACGAGCTCAGCATCGTACGGCAGTTCGTCAGCCGCTACAGAATTACCATCCCACACCCCACCAATGAGCAGAGAGACGGTCATAAACAAAAACTGTGAAAATCGCATGAGCCGTACCTAATGAGCGATTGGTATATCTGCAATGAGATAACGGCGCTGGCATGCCGTTCATGATGAATTTTTTTGAAATAACTTGCTTGGTAACACTGAACGACCCACCTTGGATTTCCTGATGAGTCCGTGCAACCTCACTTCTTACCCGTTGGAATGTCGATCAAAATAGGACCTTTCATGGGCGTCTCGGCTGGCTCGCTGATCGCAGCGCCTCCAAGCTTCTCATCCCAATCAACAGCGAGCAACAAATCGAAGCCTGGATTCTGTTCCTTCACTTGACACGAACAGGGCCCCACCACGAATCGCGATGCCATGGCGACGGTATCGCGGAAGATACCCTTTCCAACCAGAGCATAAAGAACGCGACCGCGACCAATCACAGGAAATGCCATCGGTTCCTCAAGCGACTCAAGGTCAGGTTCGCTGCCCATCAACATTTCAAGAAAGAAGACCTCTTTTGGATCTTTTCGATCCACAGTAATGATCGAAAAACCAAGCCTTAGCTCAATCGGATTCTCAGGTTGAAACAAATCGTCTTCCTCGAGTTCATCCTGCGGGGGTAACTCGAGGGACTGCTGATTCTTTTTGACCTCAACCGTCAAACGTTCAAGAGCAGCTTCATCTTGGGCCTTATCACCGCAGGGTACAAACACCCAAACCGCTGAATCACCAGACAACAACCGTTTTGCCAATTTTTGACGCACTGGGGAATCGACTGATCGCTGCGCGATTTGGCTACTCAACGGATGCACACTCACAACCCGATCCGGAACCTCCTGTGCATTCCTCGGATACAGCGTGACTAGTAGCGGCCGATTTCCACTCTCTCGCTTTTTCCAGATATCCTGAAGCAAACTATCCTTTGCCGCGCTGATTTCGATCGTTCGGACATTGAAGTTGGCCGGTGTATCCGATCGCATATCCGCCTGCCGCAGCGTATCGACTGCAGCGATATCTTCAGCACGTAATTTTCCTTCATGCAACACCACCAACTCGTACGGGTCTGCCGGCCACCGCTCGAGCGCGTACCTGAACACTGGCACGTTACAGGCAAGAGCAACTGAAGCCGCAAAGGTGCAAAGTGTCCAGATGAGCGCGGTTGATTTCGGATTTTTCATGAGAAACTCAAGGTAGGATAATCGCAGGGAAGGGTACCACTTTATTCTTCTTCTTCCGGGTGCTGTCGAATCAACTCCACCCCCGAAAGCAGAGGCTTTCCCTGTTTTGCCTGAAAGCGGATATCTAGTTCTTCCCCAATCATGACATCTTCGAGGACATGCACGCTGCCCCGAGAACTATCTTTGGAGGCATCAATTGTAACATCCGTGAGCATAAGCTTGTCCTGCACAAAAACGTCAAATACCCGTCGATCATCGACTTCGAGTTTGGGGGCACCGAAGAAGAGCCGCAAACGGTAACGTTCCTTCGGCTTTGCCTCATCTACTTTGGCCTCTGCATCAATGATTAATCTGGCATGATTCTGCCCCGATTTGGAATACGCAGCCAACTTCCGATCGCCATCGACCGACAGCAGAAAGGCGATGGAATTACCCGGTTTCCAGTCTTTTCGCTGGACTATCGCTCGAATCAACGGAGCGAGATTCGGGGTGCGGTGAGTCTTCCACTTTTGGGCCTGAGCCGCACCAATTTCCGGATTCCAAGAAACCGATTTGCTTGCGACTTTTCGAGATGACAAATTCTTCTCTGCCTTGGCAAAGCTCTTGGCATTTCCGCTGTCTTCTACCGAAATGGTTAGCTCCGCTGCTTCCTCGCCAACTTCCGCGCTTGCAAACGCAATGTAAGCCTCTCGAATCACACTGTCACCATGCATGCTTATGTCGTTGAATCGGAGCCCCATGAGTTGGCTGCCCGATGCCTTGCTGAACTCAAAATCCTCACTGACCAAATCAACGGCACCACTGGCATTCTCAATGGCATCATCATTCACGTGTGCCACCGGTATTCCCTTCTGAAGGGAATACTCATCTCGAAGTTGCATCACCATTGTCAAACTGGTAATTCCATCCAGCCCCGATGACATGACCCATGGATAGTCAGAGGAAGTTGCAACCGACGTATGATGCGTGACGACTGTTGTTGTTTCATTCCATTCCAACTTCAGGGGCGGCGAAGGTCCAGCATTAGCAGGGTATTCAAGCCACAGTAGTCCGTTGGTGTCACGCCGATCACCTGCCGCACCAAAGTTGATTCCAACTCGATCAATTCGCTGACCATGAGTCTTTACCGAGGCCGCTGTATTGACACTCCACAGCTCGACCTCGGGCATATGCACCAAAGCAAGTGAAGTCTGATTTTGATAAGCACAACTGCAGGTTCGGGTGTAATCCGGAGCATTCAACACACCATTGGCGACGACCAAGTTTGAAGTGCAACCCGACTTGAAACCGCCAAGATTGCCTGTTCCCGCATTGGTCTGCAAATCGTAATACCCCGCTGCCCCTGACCGAAATGTCAACAAATTTTCACTTGCCACAATATTGTTACAGCCATACGCTCGTGCAATTTTCCACGGCTGCATCTGACCCGTAATCGGGTTGGCAACCAATTTTTGGCTACCATCAAGTAGATAAAAAGCTCCCGCAGATTCCGCATAAGAATTTGTATTCGTAATGATTAAATCATTGTGCAAAATACAAGGTCCGGTGTATTTCAGAGATGCCTTCTTCCAACGGATCGAACCATCTGAAACCGAATGTACTGCCATTCCCTGACCCACTTCACTTGACAGTCGATCACTTGCCGCAGCACCAGCTTGCAACAACAAGTCATGCTGTTCTGAATATCCCAGCCATGAACCAAATACATCCTCATCAACCTGCCACTTGATTTTCCCGGTCAAGTAATCAACGGCAATGATTCGATTGCCGGTTGCTGGTGATTTACCGCGTCGCTTCAATGCTTCCTCGATGGGAGCAGGATTTCGATCAAGGCAATAGATCTGATCACCACCAGCAACAATGCCGTTATGCCAAAAACTGTTGGTCGCATCGATTTTCCAAAGCACATCGCCACTGCGTCGATCAAAGGCGACCAGTCCCATACTGGCGGCGCGATCCAGACTCTTAGAGCCGAAGCCTGCGCGATTCTTTTTCAGCTTTTCATCGGACTCAAACGAAAGATCGAGTCGATTCCGGTAAGAAGCAAAGTCGAAACCGGCAAGTAGGACATCTTTGTAAACTCCAATGTAGCCCCACTGAGGGTCAGCAGACTTGCCGGACGAAGGCAACTTGATGTCCCTGAGTATTTTACCAGTCACACTATCCAACACGTGACAAACAGATCCCTCAACGATATAGACCCGATCTTTGGTCACGACATAATTGGTACCGCGCCCATTCGCACCTGGAATGTGAACCTGATTGTATTTAGTATCGAGTGGAGTGTTGTCGTACGTCTCGTCGTAGTAGACATCATCGGTTCCAAGATCCTTGAACTCACGTTTCCACAAGACGCGTCCCGTGTAGACATCGCGAACACTCAAACTGTTCATTCCCTGAATGAACAAGCGGCCTCCGATTACCTGCTCAGGTGGCCCATGTCCATGACGAGGCAGAACATCCATGTTGCTACTGCCACCGAACCACAACACCCCCAACGGTAGTTTCACACGGCGATCATCTGACTTGATCGAATTAGCAACATCGCCATATTGATGGGTCCAGTCCGCCGATCCCGGTAACGCACCGACTCGGATAACTGATACACCGTGGGAATGGATCTGCACTTTCGCTTGCTCAAGCTCCAACGCCTCAATCTGTTCTGCAATCTGATCGCGATCATTCGTGACCAACACATGCAAAACTCCGCCGTAGGGGCGTACCGCGTGATAGAGACGCTGT
>JBPCVE010000415.1:0-25528 GCA_051010795.1 Rubripirellula sp. | reverse complement strand
TCGCACACCCAAGTGCAATGCAGGTCACAACCAGGGCGATGATACGCAACTTGGCTGACTGCACATTCTGCTTTGGTGGAACAGGATCATCACGGTCGTCGAGCAAGGGCTTCATCAAGCTGAAATGAGTGGGCGTGTAAATGAGTGCGCTGGTTTAAGTGCTAGAGGCCAGCAGGAGGAGAAAAACGAGTTAAAAAACAAGGCAAAAAGTACTTATCACCACTCCTGCCCAAAACTCCTGATGGCTGTTTGAGCATACCACACCTGTCTGATTTGCTTTGAACGGAAACTCGGACAACTGCGTTTCTCTCAATCCTGACAGAACAGAGCACCTTTTCAAATTCCACAAAGAGGTTTCTTTACTGTGAGGACAGTCGTGGTAGTGGCGAACTTTTTTCACTCCGAACATGAACTTCCCAAAGGTCGTCAACGAAACCCCAATTTCAATGCTTGGCATGACGCACCCCATCAAATGGTCCAATGCACGTCACACACAACCATTTTGGAATCGCACGTAACTCTCGAAACAGAGAACTCTTGAAGCTTTGGAAACTGGTGAGCGTGCATTCGACGCCGCATGAGACGCGTAAGTCTCGGAAGCGTTGAACTGCCATTATTCACGGAATTACAAAGAAGAAAACTGCTCGGGACTTCTTCATTGAGGGTTCTGCACAGGGCGGGGCATCTCAGCAGTCGTGTGACGCGAAAAATCAGATGGAAAAGTGTAGACTATTGTCATAGAAAGTACGGCAGGCTTTCAGAGCGTGGCCTCGAGAGGAAACCTGTCATTACGGGGGCTAAGTCTTCGAGAATGAATTTGCAAATTCCAGTCATATCCCCGACTCGCCTGAATGCGGCGCTTGGCATCTCACTTATTGGTTGCGTCCTGAGTGTGTTTGGCCAGATGTGGGGCGATGAATCAAACCCACCGCTACGTCGTCCCGTGGGAAGAGAAGGCGTGCCAACATGGGAAACTCGCAGCGATTTCCCCTCCGAGTGTTTCACGTTTGTGCGTCTACGTTACCGGTCCACACGAAATCATTTTCGCACACACTGGAGCGGGGATTATCCAGATGCCGATCTCAACTTTTCTTATCGCCTTCAGCAACTGACTTCATTGGAGGTCGACCCGGATGGCCTCGTTCTCGACATTACCAATGAACGACTTTTAGATTATCCGTTTGCCTTCATGAGTTCCCCTGGAAAGATGTATCTGGATTCCGCCGAAGCAGATAGCCTGCGACGCTACCTCACGAACGGCGGATTTCTTATGGTGGATGATTTCTGGGGGCGGGAGCATCTCGAAAACGTCACGGCTGAACTGTCCAAGGTCCTGCCGGGTGTCACTCCGGTGGACCTGCCGTTGTCCCATCCGATTTTCCATCTCGTTTACGATTTGAATGAAAAGCCGCAGGTGCCGAGTATCAATGCCTGGAACCAGGGCCTCAACATCGAACCATGGCATGGCGATATGTCCGATCCCAAACCTCACTTTCTCGCCTATCATGACGAGAATGGAAAAATCCTGATTCTGTTATGCCACAACAATGATCTGGCAGACGGCTGGGAACGCGAGGGAGAGAATAGAGAGTACTACCAAAAGTTTTCTGTACGCTGGTCCTACCCGATAGGCTTCAACATCGTTGTTTACGCGATGACCCACTAAACTTTGCCCCTTTGGGTCAAGGATGTTGCCCATGGTGGCGTCGCAGATGTGTTCTCTATCATCCGAATACGCACCACTGATACGATCCCAGCCCCACCCCGCATTCTCTTTCGCGAACTTGACGGTCAAATCAACAATCACTTGGCGGATTTCTTGCCGAACAGATTTCTTCTCTTTTCGGTTGTAGTGGTCCCCCCACTCATTGGCGACAAGTTGACGATACCACCGCAGCATTGTGTCCGGTGTGAACAGGGTGCCAACCTGCTTGAGACGCTTGCGTCCGAATAGCTTGCCTTTGCCTGCCAAACCGCGACACAGGTCATTGTTCAGCAAAATTCAATTTCTGCTGAGTTAGTCCTCAAATACGGCATTCTCAGCGCTAAGGTACGCGACGACGTTTCGTTGTTTTCGATTGTCCCAACTGTTAAGCACGATCCGTCCCCAATTGCAACGATTGCAGAACCAATTTCATCGGCGTTGCGGAAGCGTGATAACTCCGAGACAACCATCGGTCTGTGACGAACTGGAAAGCTGCGTGACCAATCCTCTGAGGAATCGAAGCTTGCGGAGGTCCGGTGAGAACGATCGCAGGAACATTGCCGGTGTTATTAGCACACCGAGTTCGGCTGATGGCAACCCTCTCAAAATCCTGGAATTCGCTTATTGGCAGCATACAAGGGTCGCCTGAGCATTTTGACCCGACGGCGTCGATACGACCGAAGCAGACCATCGAGACGCTCCGTTGTTTCGATCTCGGCATCGACGTCAGGTGTGCGATTCATCGGCACGATTAACTCGTTGTCTGAATCCTGGCTATTCCGTTCTGTGTGATGATAATCAAGGAAGCTTTGCGTATCGCGGCCTCGCCAAGAACAATCAATTTGTGAAGGCATTTGGATTTTGACGACCCAAAAAACCGCTCCAGATGTGCGATCAAGCTTGGGCTTTGTAGCGGCGATCAAACCAACTTCACGCCCTTGCAACACGCGTACCCATCCTGATTCACCGGCCCAAATACTTTCCCTCCGGCAGCCGCGTCAACGATTTTGTTTGGTGTCTGGTGTTCGACTGAGTTTTGTGTCCCCACGGGACTCCGCCGAAGCAGGGCTACAAGGCACGATCAACAAAACCAGCTACCAACACGACAATGAAAATGAAACAGCATGTCTCACCGCCCGTGCTACGCGGGAACTCATTCCGAAAAACATAGAATGTCACGTCAGACAGCACGGCAGTACGTCAAAGATTCGAAACCGCCGACTCATGGCAGGTCGCATAAACAAAGAGGTCGCTTTCCATATGGTATAATCCCCAAGGTCATGAATCGGTTCACTTACTCGGTTTTTCGTCAAGCTCAAGCTGCTGTGTTGTACGTTCAGCAAATACTATTTGTAATGGAGAGATCTTATGCAGTTCCATTGCAAAAACTGTAGATTTCCTTTCAAGCCAGCGTCTGGCATGAAACTACTTGGTGCCATTTGCCCGAAATGTGAACACCCACTCAATCTATCCGTAGCCGATCGCATGTTTGGTAAGTACGAGATGTTGGAGGTACTTGGAGTTGGCGGATATGGAACGGTATTTAAAGCTCAGGGACTCAATAACAGCCTACTTTTCACACTCAAGTTACTACGCAAAGCAGATGTTAGTCGAGCGGATCAAGTTCATCTCCTTCGACAAATTCAATCATCGCGGCAAATGAACCATGCCAGTGTGGTTGCAGCACACGATTTTGGCCAAGAAGGGGATTACTGGTATCTAATCAGTGACTATGTCGAAGGCTTGCCGCTGAATGAATGGGTGAAAAGATTTAACCCGGCCCCCTACAAATCACTGCATCTGTGCGCTCTCATTGGAGATGCGCTTCAGCATATTCACGACCAGCAACTCATACACCGCGATCTAAAACCCGGTAATATCATCATCGATGAACAGCAGCATCCCCACATCATTGATTTTGGTCTGTGTACCAGCAAACGGGACAGTCACTTGATGACCATTGAGCGATATCGAGCGGCCAGAGAAGCCATCAAGAAAGCAAAATCTGGCCGAAAGAAATTTATACTGGGAACCCCAGGCTATGCCGCTCCTGAGCAACTGGTTGGTGAGTCTCTTTCTGCAAAACCCGCAAGTGATATTTATTCACTAGGGGTAGTACTCTATGAATTATTGGCCAACCAGAAACCGGCGAACAGACTATCGCGTTTGATGAATCGAAGAAATCTAGTATCGCGACTGAACAGCTACCATCTTGATCCAGCTGATACGAAAAAAATCACTCAGCTTTGTTTAAGCGCCTGTTCAGCCAAAGCGAGCAAACGTCCACCTTCAGCTTTAGCATTTGCTACCGCTTGCCGCTCAATCTCGGATCCCAAAACGTAGAATCTGGTCAAGGCGATCGATGTTTCAACGTCATCGAATCGAGCACTTGCCTGAAAAGCCAAGGCGTCTCCTAATTTGCCGTATTTCCAAAATAACCTTCCCAAGCAAGGTTAAGAACGTCCGGCGAGAGCTGTAACGATTTTTCATGCAAGGTGCAGATGTCACGGGCTCTTTCAATAAGATCTCGCGGCTCTGCCCCACGCAACTCGCGTCCTTCCTGCTCATAGCGGTCAATCACTGATGAAACTGCTCCATCTGGTACCTGCGCTCCCACGCTCTTCGCATATCGCAGGAAAATCTCACTGTAACGTTCCTTGGTTGGACGCTCCATGTGTAGGCGATACCCCATCCTTCTAAGAAACGCCGGGTCCGCTACCTCTTCGACGGTCAGGTTTGTTGCCACGATGAGCAGCAAATCAAATGGTACCTGAATCTTTTGCCCGGTTTGCAAAGTCAGATGATCAACATGGTTTTCCAGCGGCACAATCCATCGATTCAGCAATTCAGATGGTGCAACGCGTTGTCGCCCAAAATCGTCGATCAGGAACGTCCCACCATTTGCCTTGAGATGAGGCGGTGACTCGTAAAACCGCAAGGAAGGACTGTAAGCCAAATCAAGTTCCTCGATTGTCATTTCACCGCCAGCGACGATGAACGGTCGCTTCACGTTCACCCACCTACGATCATGATTCGCAGATGTCCCGCCAGCGTCAGCAGATGGCTTTGAAATCTCCTCCATTTCATGAACCTCATAGTCATAAATCCGTATGATGGAATTATCAACTGCGATGGCCTGAGGAATCCAGAGGCTTCCACCTGCCGCTTGGTGCAACAACCTGCCGAGGGTTGTCTTTCCATTTCCAGCCGGCCCAAACAGGAACAGGCTTCTTCCAGACAGTGCAGCCAACGCACTAATCTGCACTGAGTACTCCGGCAGAACCAGCGGACTTATACACGACCGCACCTTCTCAAGCGTGACCTTTGCACGGTGCTGCTGCTGTCTCTTCAGTGCTGCGATATAGGCAGGCAGCGATACTGGCACCGGACCAACATAACCGGACACTTCAAAAGACCTTGCAGCTAACTGCCTGCCCCTGTCAGTGCAAGAATATCGGTAACAAAACGGCCCGTCCTGAGACAACACTTCGAGAAAGTGATCCTGCTTCAGTTTCCAGAACACTTTTTCCGCCAATTGAACTGGCAAGTGCAGCCTTTCAGCACCCCATTTTGTGTCAAATTGGGGAACTGTACTCGCCAATTTCATCGCCAAGTCGTTCACCAGAGAATCAGCGATTCCCAGATCACCAATGCTTTCGGGAGCGGGGGGCATCGTTGTCCAAGCGGATTTGAACTCGGCCTCCGCGGGGATCTCCGTAATCGCATCCATGGGTTGTTTCTCCAAGGTTGTATGATTGGGTTCCGGCACTACTCAATGAGAACCAGTGGGGTAAAAACGGTCGTGTCGTTTCCGATTGGTTTACCGACATCCGGAATCGCATTACCAAGCGTTGATTGGCAAATTTGTACGCTCAGATGCTTGTACTCCAGATTGCCAGTCAATTCGACTTGCATGATTCTGATTCCTGCCAGATCGATCACTTCGAACTGGGCGTTATTGCCGGGAAAGTTCACTGTAGAAAAAAGCAACATGCTCCGGCATTGCCCATAAATACTTTCCAATTCATCTTTGATACCTGCACTGACTCCGGTATCACCCTGCAGACTCATTGGCAAAGAAAGTTGTCCACCCGGTAGGTAGGATAAGTCCTCGGTACTCACCCCATTAATTATCTGTCTGGCAAGATCACTAGTTGAATTACTCGAGCTACCGATATCCACTGTCCCGGCATTACCCGAGGTGTAGTCGTCCCGCGGAAAAATGTCCACTTCGAGAACACCATCTGATCCAAAGAAAGTCACTGAATTATGGGCATCAAAACTACATTCACATGACCAGATATCAGCAAAGTCCTGTTTGAATTCAGGAGGCTTGTTATTACGCGGCGCCCAATGCCCAAATAACGGTTCGCCAGAAGGCTCTGTTCCGCGATAATTATTGGTTTCATTATCCATGATCTCACGAAGTTCCAGCGGATCACTGGGAATACCATGCGTTTCGTAGTACGTTTGAGCACGTCGATATTTTTCCCACAACGTTTTGCGAATCACAAATGGCAGCACATCTGCGGTTGCATTCTCTCCATTACCGATACTCACCCCTTTGGCTGGCATGATGACTGCGGCCGCCTCTGTTTGCAGGGTTGAATAAGTTCGTCCCAAAACCGGGGCGAAGATGAGTGGTAAAGGACCATCTCCATTGCCGCTGCTGAGCACATCGCGGTGCATTGTTACACCTATCAGGTTGTAACCACCAACTCCAGGGATCTCTTCTCCCCAGTGCTTTTGCCATTCATTTGATTCGTCATCAAAAACTGCCCAACCAAATTGGACATCACGCTCAGCATCAAGAAAAGATTGCTGCACATCCCCGTTGGGATGAAAAGCAGCGTATTCACAAGCAATTGAGGCAGCAGACGCTGTGACTGATGCTGGCGGAGCAGGCATGACACCCAATCCCTCGATTAATTCAGTTCCCCCACTTAAACATGCAGCGTCAGTTGCCGCTTGCATGGATGTTCGTGTTAACACGATGTATCCGAGGTCGATGGCTAACGCTACCATACCCAACAGCATGACCAACAGGACTGCTGCCACAACAGCAACTGCGCCAGAGCGATTCTGACGACGCTTCGGGATCTGGATCATCGATTCACTCTTTTCTCATTAGGACTGTTGCCGAAAGTTTCCGGTCACCGGCGATTAAGTACATGGGGCCCCAGGCAACATCAGAATGGAGTACGCTCAAATCAATTCCAACCTTGGTCCTGTGCTGCGCACTGTTGATTAGGTTTGCAAATTCGCTACCGCTACTTCCATCAGCATTGAACGGATGACGAACACCATCCAGTTCGATGTGGGCCTCGTATTCATCGATGCCCGCACTTTCTAAATAGCTTGCAAGAATCCCATGAACCTGCTCGTCTGTTGCTCCAGGCACTACGGCACGACGCGCCGCTTCTCTCGCCGTATTAACGAGAATTTGCTGCACCATCATTGCGCGACCAAACTCAATAATTCCAAAAACCAGAACCAACAAAAGTGGCAATACGATTGCCATCTCAACTGCAACTGCGCCCACTCGCTGTGTCCTGCATTTCTTGTGCGATTTTTGTACGCGTCGGCGAATCAAAACTCTTTGTCTCGCAATCTTACAAGTAAGCAGAGCATTTGATACTGGCACCACCATTAAGGCAGCCGCTGCATCATCCATGCAATGAATTATTTTCTTTGACATAGTCGAGTCTCTAATTTGTCAAGTGTGACAAGTGCAATTTCGCTAATACTTCCGCATGTCGCGTGTCATCCAAGTACCAAAAATCACCATCAATACCGCTAAACAACCCAACCAGTGTTCGGGATTCATCTTTCCGACCGCTAACCATAATCGGCTAGAAGCCATTGACAGGTAGAACCGGCCCCACTGTGCAACCAACTGATGTTCCAGTGCTGCGGCAACTACGCACCCAATGGATAGCAACATTATCAGGACAGGGAACCATTTCCGATGCAATCGCAAGGCTCGCGGATGTAACTCGCGATCAATCTCGCTACCTTGGTCGAGTAAATTCCGGAGAAGTTTTCTGTCAGCGTTTTGAAGTGCTTCCAAGCTTACCCACGGTGCTACCAGGAAGTGTAACGCAAGATGGGGTGGACGAACCGAGGACGACAGGTTTGGGCGGTAAATATCACCACCTTCACACAATTTCATGATACTTGCATACACTGCCGTGTACCGTCGCTTCGAAATTCGAACACGTTTCTTTTGTTCGATTCTTCGTACGGTACTGATCCAGAGGTCCCAATAAATGAGTAGGTCTTCGACAGTCGCAACACTGGATTTGCCACACTGCTGGGTGGAGCACATGGTATTTTCCTTAGCCTCACTGCCGTGGTCTGAGGGAAAATCGACAGGCTTAATTGTTGATGCCATCATTTTACGGTGCCATCTTATCGAACATGCCAAATATCCGGACAACAGCTGGCCCCGCAAGAACAACAAATAGTGCCGGGAAAATGAATACGATCGTAGGAAAGACTAGTTTTACTCCCGCTTTTTGGGCGAGCTCTTCAGCCCGCTGAAAACGTTTTTCCCGAAGAGTCTGAGCGTGGACACGTAGAGCGGTAATGATGCTGGCACCAAAACGCTCCGCTTGACTAATGACAGAAGCCAAGCTTCTCATTTCAGCCAAATCAAAACGTTGGGCTAGGCGATTGAGTGCTTCTCCTGCCGTTGCGCCAAGCTGCATCTCTCTCTGACAGATCGCCATCTCCGCAGCGAGCAAAGGGTGTACGCTGGATAATTCACGTGACACTTTTGCCATGGCGGCTTGCACACTCAGCCCAGCTTCAACACAAATGATGATCACGTCCAAAGCATCGGGTAAAGCACGTCGCAATGTTGTCTGTCGGCCTGCTTTTTTGTAATCAAGCCAAAGGCTTGGAGCTAGGAAACCGAAAAGGCACGCTCCCACTCCCACAACCACAGCCCACAGTAATGAAATCATGCTGGATTGGAATGCAATGAAAACAAGAACGCCGGGAATGAGACTCATAGAAAAGCGAGCCGTCTGATAGATCGCAATCATTTGAGGGCGGTACAGTCCTGCCTGCATCACGCGATCAATCAGATCGCCATTCAGTGCATCGTCCTTGCCTTTTTTGCTATTTCCTCTGGTGCGTTTTGATCCACCAGTCCCTGAGTCGGTGTTGGAGGAAGCAGAGTCCTGCGATAATTCATCCAGCCTTTCTTGGACCCTATTTCTCCGGGTAAGCCATAGGGTTCCCATCAAAAACAGAAACCCGGCTACGGCGCCACCGCTAAGTAGAATCAACTCACTTTCACTTAACTGGTCCATCTTTTTACTCCCATCGTTTAGAAGTCAAAGTTGACGATTTTTCTGATCCACAGTGCACCAAACGTCATTGAGACTAAACAACCGAAGATGAGCTTGGGATGATTCAGTAACTCAAGTGCGTAAGGTCGACTGATCAACAGCAAAAGACAGTACATCGCGGGTGGCAAACCCAGCAGAATCGCGGCTTGCAAACGACCTTCTGCCGTTAAAGCTCTGACTTTTCCTCGCATCTTGTATCGTTCACGAATGATGCTGGCGAGTTTATCGAGTAATTCAGTCAGGTTACCGCCTGATTGTCGGTGAATGATTAACGCCAATACAAAGATTTTTATTTCCAGTAAACCAGTGCGTTTCGCTAGGTCGCGCAGCGCCATATCAGTCGAAATGCCCAGATTCTGTTGCTCGTAACAGTAAAGAAACTCAGAGGCGATGGGCGGCTTGAATTCTTGACCAACCGCAAACATCGCCTGGGTAATGGTTTGTCCGGCCCTAAGAACACGACTCATTAGCTCCAACGCATCAGGCAACTGTGATGATAGTGCTTCCAATCTTTGCTTTCGTTTGTGCTTTACCCACAACAAGGGCAAAGGTGCAGCGACCAGAGCTGCTGGAATACCTAGTAAAAAATCCTGGAGAAGCAAAACGGTTGGGACAGTTGCAGCCAAACTGCAAAGAACGCCAGCAGCAATGATTGCCTGAGTTGATATCCCAGTCCCCGACTGCTCGATCATCTGTTTGATGCGTTCAGTGATCGTAGGTTTTTCTGCGTTGGATTCTACAACGGCTTGGTGTGCCAAACTTCCAAGTGTTCTTTCTTGGTTAGAAGCTGCTTCATCGCGTGCCCGCTGCTTGTTGCGTTTTACCAATTCGCTTTCTAATTGCAGCAGCCTCTGCTTACGATTTCTCTCCAGCACGTCAGAGACAACCATATTGCCCGCAAAGACCATAGCTACGCTTGCAACGAATGTAAACGCAATAACAGCGAGGATCATTCGGCATCACCTTGCGTCTTCAGAATCCGTTCCTCGAATAATCCAGCAGGCAGTGTTAATCCAGAAGCTTCAAGACGCTCAAGGCAACTTGGACGAATTCCCGTTGCTTGGAAATAACCGACGGCACGTCGCTCGTCATCGACTCCCGTTTGCACAAACTTAAAGATGTCATGCATGGTCAGCACATCACCCTCGACACCCGTAATCTCGGATATGCAGGTGATTTTGCGTGCACCTCCTGTCAAGCGAACTGATTGAACGACTAGATCCAAGGCGGAGGCAATTTGCTTTCGGATTGTCCAGATGGGGACATCAAAACCAGCCATTCCCACCATCATCTCCAGACGGCCCACGGCATCCCTTGGATTATTTGCATGAATGGTCGTTAAGCTACCATCGTGTCCCGTGTTCATCGCTTGTAGCATATCCAAAGCCTCCTCACCGCGACACTCACCAACAATAACACGATCTGGTCGCATGCGAAGCGCATTACGAACAAGATCACGGATGGTGACCTCGCCAGAACCTTCAATGTTGCGTGGCCTTGTTTCCATACGGATCACATGGGGTTGCTGCAAGCGAAGCTCAGCGGCATCTTCAATGGTTGCGACTCTTTCCTCCCGGGGAATAAAACTGGATAGAATGTTAAGTAGAGATGTTTTCCCGCTTCCCGTTCCGCCTGAGATGATGACGTTCAGGCGTCCTTCGATACAGGCGGATAAGAAGGTCACCATTTCTGGCGTCAAGGACTTGAACCCAAGCAGATCCGGTATTCCCAAGGCACGCTTTCCGAAGCGGCGAATCGATACCAAAGAACCATCAAGCGCCAACGGCGGAATGATTGCATTGAAGCGGCTTCCATCTGACAGCCTTGCATCAACCATTGGGCTGGTTTCATCCACACGACGCCCTACAGCGCCCACCACTTTCTGAATGATTTTAAGCAGATGGGACTCGCTAGCAAAAGTCACTTTTGACCGCTGCAAACGACCATTTCTTTCAACATAAATAGTGTCGGGGCCATTGATCATGATTTCTGAAATGGCGTCATCTGCAAGCAGCGGCTCCAGTGGCCCGAGCCCGAATGTTTCATCGATCACTTCACGAAAAATGCGTTCACGATCTTCTTTGTTCAACAGATCTGAACGCTCGTCCAATACTTGCTCACAGGCGCGGTGAACCTCAATCCTGAGGTCACTCTCCTCCATACCGCCAAGGGCAGTGAGATCAATACGTCCGATGACCTGCTGGTGAATCTCGCTTTTTATCCGTTGAAACTCGTATTCCAGTGCCTCCATCTCCTCTTCAGAATCAGAATCAAAGTCAGTGCCAGAATCAGAGTCAGTGCCAGAATCAGAGTCTTTGTCAAAATCAGAGTCAGTGTCAGTGTCAGTGCCTGCTTTATCTTGAGTGCTCTCATGCGTGCCACTGAAAGCACCGTCATTGTCACTTGCTTGTTCGCTTTGAGAAGATCCCGGAAGCAGGCCGCCGGATACACCAGGAACTATTGTGTTCTCGAAATCGGGATTTTCTTTGGCACCTACCGAACGGCCGTCGACAACAGAAAGTCCATCTGCTTGTTCATCAGCTAGCTGATTTTTTTTCCAAAACTTCATGACAAAAAACTCACTTAGATCGCCAGGGGTTGGGATGATGTACTGATCGCAGCGACGAACTCCCTAATGCGTTTGGAAAACGAGGAATGAGGCTTTTTCATGTACACTGGCACGCCACTGTTGCTCGCAGCATTTACCCGTTTAGCGTCGTCTGGAATTACTTGGGCAATCTCCATCCCAAGTGTGCCGCGAATACTGGCAAGAGTGACACCTGATCCTGAACGGTAGCGGTTAACAACGGGCTTGACTTTTGACAAGTCAACACCGGAGTGCTCAAGAAAATCCAATGCACGTTTAGCGTTACGAAGGGAACTGATGTCGGACCTAAGTGTCAAGATAACGGTGTCAGACTGTTGCAAAACGACGACATCTTCCTGCCGGAACGGACGGCCAACGTCAATGACAACATGGTCAAACCGGGATTGCACCATATGCAAAAGTCGCCTCAGTCCCCTCGGAGTCACATCTCGTACTTCATTAATTGCAACAGGGGCTGCAATAAGGTTGACTCCACTTGCATGCTGCACCATGCAGTTTTCCAGCATGCTTTCATCCATTCGAGCTACGTTGCGACAAAAATCGCTGACGGAATGGGGCGAACGAAGGTTGAGCTGCGCCGTTAAATCGCCGGACTCCAGATTCAAGTCCATTAAGACCAGGCTCGGATTCTCCTTGACCAGAGCAAAGGCGAGGTTGACTGCCAGCGTGCTTGCCCCGCACCCTCCTCCTGCACCGATGACCGCTGAAACTTTGCCCCGTTTAAAACCATTGGGCTGTTCTTTGCGAAGGCGATTGATGGCGACAGTGATCGCAGATTCGAAATCAGCTTCATCAATGTATTGATACACACCCTCTTGTAGGAACATTAACAATGCCTTGGCTTCCAATGCCGGTCCCACCACAATAACCTTCCCAAATGCGATCTCTTGAATTTCTCGCACTAACCGATGAGAGCGGGGACAGCGTTCATCCTGAAGACCGAGCAGTACAATGGCCGGCTGGGTTCTTATTACGGTATCAAGAGCACGCTCGAAGTCGGTGACCTCTACCTTTTCGGACAAACGCATCTGCCTTACTGAAGCGACCAGCTTTTTCTTCATCTCGTCGTGTTCGCTAATGATGGTAAAACGCATCCGAGTGCTTCTTTTGTGCAGGTGAACAGAGGCTAGTGATCTGCGGGGATTTTCAACAATTCCAACTCTTAGGTTCGGGTGATTTCCTGTCGTGGCCTAGGTGCATAGATTTCACCGGTGCTTAAACCTCGCAGCGTTCGAATCTTTAAAGGCTTGTTGGATTTTTGTTTTGGTGCGTCAGTTATTTCAGACTTAGCAGACACGAGTTCGACGGCAGCGTGTTCTGATTGCTCCTTTGCGTAATTTTCAGACTGCTGAATATTGCTCCACGTGATCGCGCCAGTAGTCGACATCTTGAGATCTTCCTTGTTTCGAAGCATAAGCGTCAAGGTTCCTCCGCTTTGAGCGAGGGTCAGGATCTTACCCTCTTCGGGACTGACCGAAAGAGTGACGCTTTTCAGTGTCTTGATTGTGTTTTGCTCGGGAGCATTGATCATTTGATCTGAAGCCAGCACCTTGACGTTTTGAAGCAAAGCGGTCGTGATTGAGCCACCTGGGATTTCTTCGTCATCTCGAGTCAGCAGAACATCAACGCTATCTCCAGGCATGACAAAGCCTGCAACACCCGCGCTGTGGTTCGGCGTATGAATCGTAAAGGCACGATAACCGGGGTCGACAATTGCCGCCATGCCTCGGCCTAATCCGTATTTACCCTGGAGCAGCAATTCACCCGCACGAACGGGCACCCGCAGAGTTTCACCGATAACATCTTCCAGATTAGTGATGCAACCGGCGGGCAGGTAATCTTTGGGCCAGTCTTTCAGGGCCACCATGTCCCCCGTGATTTTCGTGCCAACCAATCCAACATCGACCGTCAACACGACTACCTGTTCAGTCTCGACAATTGGAGCCGCATCATTATCGCTGCGAGATGCTTGTAGAACACGAAACATCCCGAATGTTGCGATGCCTCCGCAACCCAAGGCCATCAAAACGACGACAAGTGTTCGAATACTCATGAGGTTTTCCAATCGTTAGAAGAACAGTTACGTAATCCAATAAGAAATACTGACATCATCCGACCAGCAAAATCCCCACCAACGCCACCGATCCCACTGCCAGCATGATGCTGAAGGGAATCAAGTTATGGCGTTGGACAGGGTCAGATGCCATCGACTTGATATCCTTCAATTCCCCCTGACTGGCGAACAGGTGACGCCGTATCGTCTGCAGTCGCAGGATCGACAATTGAAGATTGAACCACACAGCTCTCGGACCCTCTCGTTTCGCCAGCACCACCACGGCTACGAATCCCATAGCAAAACAACCAAACAAGGCAACGAGAGCCGTATTGTGGCCGCCCAGCCATGCCCCCATTCCCATCAGGAGTTTGACATCACCTGCTCCCAAAATCCCCATCAGGTAGGGAAGAATCAAAACAGCGAACCCGATACCAATCCCCGCAACGCTTACCGACAATCCCGACCAACCTCCCATCCAGCAATGAAACACAATCCCGGACAGACAGAGTGGCACCGTAAGCGTATTGCGGATCCGCAATGACCTGATATCCGTTACCGTCGCGATAAGCGATGCTGACAATGCGGTCATCACCGGTAAAAACATTTGATCACTTAAGAAAGTCGCCATACTTCCGTCACTCGAGTTAGTAGGTTTGTTGTGCCGTCAAAACACCGGAGACTGGTCATCCGCACGAGGCCGCTCAAGCCATGCAAAGCCAGGCATCACGAGCCTCAGTTCTAGGCCCCGCCTGGCATTGCGGCATCCGCGGTGTCGAACGCCGTATCAACCTTGCCTCCAATGGAAACCACAACGGTGATGATCACGGCAGCAATGGCGGCAACCATGATTCCGTACTCGACCGCTGTGGCACCTTCTTCTTCAGTCCAAAAGTTTTTGAGTGATGTGAGCATTGGTTTCTCCGAGTGTTTGAAAAGTTTGTGGGCGACTGCCCCAGAAAGTACAAAGCACGGTTCGAGGTCCGTGCAGAAAAGAAGTGGACAAAGCCAGGCACTAAGAGCCTCAGCTCTAAACCCCGCCGGCCGGCATTGCGGTATCCACGGTATCGAACGCCGTATCAACTTTGCCACCAATGGAAATCACAACGGTGATGATCACGGCAGCGATGGCGGCGACCATGATTCCGTACTCGACGGCTGTGGCACCCTCTTCTTCAGTCCAAAAGTTTTTAAGTGATGCGAGCATTGGTTTCCCCGGATGTTTGAAAAGCTTATGGCCCTCTGCTGAGCCGTTGATGGTTCTCGAGGAGAAGCAATAAGCATGCCAAACAAAAAAACAGTGAGTTTTCCCGCCAAACCCTAGAATGCGCCAACCAAAAGGTTTCACCAGCCTGTCCTTTTCGCGAACAGTTTACAGCAACTGTTAAACCTGTCGCAGCACATCGCAGAAAGTAGTGCCGCGCTCGGTGGGGCCATGAACCCACCGTGGTGGGAGGAAAAAGGCTTTGCGACTCGGCTAAGCACTGACGATGAGCCCGAAATCAAGAAATCTCCGGTATTCCTAGCTGAATGTTCTCTTCAGGCTCTTTATTTGCACTGTGTCAGGCCTCGGGTCGAATGCTTCATGCTTTGGCGATACTAGCGGAAGACTAAAATCGGACCGAACATCTGTCATCCCTTGTGGGCTTACCCGTAACACCTACTGCAGATTCTAATTTCAACACGGATTGTGAGATGCGGGGTTAGAAAATCTTGGGGTTCAAGTGAAATCATTAATCAAAGATACTGTGGCAATGACTAAACTTCTGACCGTTTCCTTATTGAAACAACTCATTACTGACGCGGAGCCCGACGCGTACTTCGATACCAGTGAGTACACTGATATTTCGGATGATGCCGCTGCGCAATTAGTGAGTCTGACACTGCAAACAGATCGACCACAGCTCGATAAAACTCATTCTCGCAGACCCTCGCGAGACGAAACTCGCGACGCGCGTTGGATTCTCGACCTAGATGGACTCACTAGTTTATCCGACGGTGCTGCTCAACACTTTCGCAATTTTGAGGGATCGATATACCTCAATGGCCTTACTGATCTAACAGACACAGCGCTTGCCAGCCTTTGTGAAAATGCGAGTGAGCTCTCACTGAACAGCCTAAATTCGTTGGGCCACTCAACGGCACAACAACTAGCCCAATTTCGGGGTTCCAACCTTTATCTGGATGGCCTCACTAGTATCTCAACTTCCGCTGCTAAAACTCTATTCAGCTTGCAAGCCTGCGACCAGTCATTTGAGCTTTCCTTAAATGGCATGCAAACGATCGACGAGGAGGTTGCCTTTGAGTTGCGAAATTTCAAGGGACAATCACTGGCGTTGGATGGACTTGAGCACCTTACAACGGAAGTGGCCGAGAGCCTTTCACTTATCAAACCGACCCGCGGGCGTTTGGATGTTTCACTCAACCGGCTAACATCAATCTCCGGCGAAGCCAGTGCTTATATCAGTAGAATCACCGGTGACTTATCACTCAATGGTCTTCATTCAATCAGTTTTGCTGTTGCTGAGTCCCTTGGTAAATTTCGAGGCATGAACTTATGGCTCGATGGCGTTCAGGAATTGTCACCGGATGCAGCTGCAAACCTGAGTCGAATTGAGGGTGCAGATTTGTTTAGTTCACATTCATTTCTGGGGCTGTTCCTCAATGGACTGACACACCTGCCGGATGAATCTGCGGCAAATCTTGCACAAATCAACAGTGGACTTTGGCTGAATGGACTGCAGGAAATTTCAGATACAGTTGCCGAGTACCTCAGTCAAACAACTGAAGAACTTTGGTTGACCGGATTGAAGCATCTGTCGGACCAAGCCGCTGCCAGCCTGTCCAAGAAACCGCAAGAGCTTCATTTAGATGGATTGGAGGGCCTTTCGACAAACGCCGCTGAACACTTTAGCAACTTCGAGGGCGTTTTATATCTGAACGGTCTCAAAAGAATTTCATCGTCAGCCCTTCGAGCCCTGTGTGACACCCAGGCGGATCTTGCTCTTGACGGTCTGACAAACTTATCTGCTGCTGATGCTCAAAGCCTGAGTCGGCATAGGGGCAATTGGCTTTCTCTGAACGGAATTACAAAACTGCACGCCGAAGCGGCTGACTACCTGTCATTTCACCAAGGTGAAATACTGTCGCTATATGGAGTGAACAATGTCTCGTTCATAGCGGCCGCGACGATGTTGAGATACCGTGGCAAAGTCCTTGTAATAAATCTCGACAACATTCAGGATGATGCTTCCAAAATTCTACGCAAGCATCCTGGAATCATTCATCTAGCGGGTTGACATGCCGTACTTTCAAGCAAAGGCCGTGTTCAGAGGTTGCCAATACGACTCTTTAGCCAGTCGATCTTCCTGCTGAGTACATGACTTGCATTGTTACGTGAGCACATTTTGGCTCTACACAGGCCACCGAGCCTCACTTTGGCAAAGCTTATCACGTAATGGCGATGCTGCTGTTTTGCAGAACGCATCATCGTGACTAACTGCTGCAGGCCGGCATTGATTATCGGAACATCGTTTGCGAATTCGCGGCATCGTTTTCTTGCACGACATCAATCGAATCGCGAAAACCAGCAAGGCGGATCTGCAAGTCATTTGAAGGTTGAAGTGACTCCGCCAACTTTACGCTTGATGCGGCGGCCTCGGCATCACCATTGAGGAGCATTGCGAAGGCAACGTTGGCATGAACCTCAGACTGTGGTACTCCGGTTTGCGTGAATTCAGCGATCGCAAGGCTTACCTCCCCAGTTCGTGCAAAAATCATCCCAAGGATGTTTCTCGCTCGCATTAACTCGGGTTCCATTTCAATGGACTTCCGCACGTGAGCTTTGGCCTCATCAAATTCGCCACCAAGGTATAGCGAGTATGCGAAATCACACCGCAACTCGGCGTCATTTGGTTCGATGGCAGTCGCAGCACGGAACATTTCGATCGATTTCCCTGAATTGCCGCGTCTTGCATGGAGCAGCCCCAGTCGTCTCATCGCCTGTAGATTGCCAGGTACTCGTTGAAGTACTTTTTCGTAATTTTCGGTTGCAACCTGGTCGTCTCCCCTTGCCTCTGCGGTGGCTGCGACAGCAAGTATCAAAGCTGATTTTTGGTCATTCTCGTCGGATATGTTTTCAGTTGGGTTATTAAATACATCAGTTGTGTTACCCGCTGGAAAAGCAAGAAAAGAGGGATTCTGGCACCCGACCGACATGACCAGCAATGAGCAATAGAGCAATCGTTTCGAGTTCATCCGAGATCCCTGGAAGTAACTAAATCAGAGCCTGCCGTACAGAAGTGCTCTACATTTCAAGTTCATTTGTCATTCACAACGACGCTGTCAGGCCGTCGATATCAGTTGCCTGGCAAGCGGCCTGTCGCCGCATCATTTCCAGACGAACTCGCGGGAGCTTGACTTCCGCGAATAGCTTGGATCGTCCGCGACCGAAATTGGATCTCCGCTTCAACACCACTCTGTCCGGGAGCAAGTGGATGACCAGAAATCACGGAGCTCGGATTCGTTGTTAGACCGATCGTGGCCAGTTGCTGGACAACCAAGGTGCGACGGCGATTGTCCAAGCCAATATTACCCGTCCGCTCGATAAGCAATGGTGCTCCGGTTTGCAACATCATCACTGCAACTCGCTCTAAATGAGGCAACGAAGTCGCTTTTACCTTTGCGGTTGGCGAACCATCAACCTGTTGCTCGAAATCGTATTCATATAGTACCATCTGCTCACGTTTGCCCGCCACGATCTGGGCATTCATCACAGCTCCTATGTAGGTGCCAAACTTTCTCTCACAGAATAATCGTGGATCACCGAGAAGTGTCCTTTCGTAAATAAAGCGAGTGCGTCTGATGAAACTGCAGCACCGTTCGCATATAACGTTTTGAGGGCCACCACTACGGCACGCATTACACTGACCGCAGGGGGCCGGCATCGCGTCAAGTATCGAAGGGTTTTCGCATTCAAAGTTCGGCGCACGCTTACACAGTGCGGGATCAATCAATTTTTGAGGCTGACCGAGCGTATCCGGCGCAGATTTGTTGTCAGAGTTCGCTTCGACATCGGAGGCAGAATTGATTGGAAGCAACTCCACTTCAACAAGTGATTGCTCGCTCCCACGTGAGTCCGTTGCTTTCTGTGGATCTCGGGTGTAGACAACGGGGAAAAGTAAATTCATTGCTTTTGAGATTACACTTCGCTTTTTTGTTGCAACCGCAGTGTCATCTGGCCTCGTTGCCTCCGGATCAGCCAACGCTGCATCCATGTCTACATAGGTAGCTCCGGATGAGATCAAAGAGTAGGTAATTCCTGATTCGTCTGCAGTTCCCCGAACAGAGAGAACTCCGGTAGAGAAGCAAAGCACAATACAGTGAATGGCAAGTGAGTTTGGAAAACGCTGCACGCAGGACATGGCAATCTTTCGCAGTTCATGTTCACGCAAATTGATCATTCGGAGAACCCGTAAGGTCCGTATACATTGTTTTTTTCAAGTCGTTGCTGACGAATACAACCAAGAGGATCGTCCCAATTCGTGGTTGACCGGTAAGGTAGTCCCGTTCGTCCAGAAATGCGGCCCAGCAAAAAGACTTCCAGATCGCTGGGCTCCATGACTTCAGTTCCTGGCAGCGGAATGCATTGGTCACTGTCAAGCGCCCCCACAATGTAAGGCGTTACTGTCACCATCAATTCTTGTTCCGCTTGCACCTGATGCGACGTACTGCTGAAGAAGGTGCCTAATATCGGTATGTCGCCAAGAACTGGTAAGCGATTCGTATTACCGTTTGTTTCACGATTTAGCAGGCCAGCAATCGCGAGTGTCTGACCTTGCCTCAATTCAACCGTCGTGGAAGTGTTTCTGGTTCGTACCCCTGGTACTGCATCCCCGCCAGCGATAACGGCAACGCTAAGGCTCTTGTCAACGTTACTTACCTCAGGGCTGACCGTCAATCGGATGATACCGTTCTCCTGAATGAAGGGAGTGAATGATAGTTGCACCCCAAAATCTTTGAACATTGTCCCACCAAATCCGCCAAACTGACTTGACTGGGGTACCGGGAATTCACCACCTGACTGAAACGTAGCGGGGAAACCGCTCAGAGTGACAAGATTAGGCTCCGCAAGAACCGTCGCAACGGAATTGCTTCTCAGGGCTTTCATAATCATGGTCACGTCATCGCCGAATGCAATTGTTGTGTTGCCACTCCCGATCACCGTGTTTTCGAAGAAGTTTCCCAATTTCAGATTCACTCCCATCTCTCGCAGGGCCGTACGATTCAGTTCGGCAACGGTCACCTTCAGCATGACCTGTTGGCTTCCCGGTACGCGAATCAAATTGATCAACTGAGGACGAGTCAATGATGATGACGTCTGTGCCCGTTCTCCCGGTTCAAACGCAACTCGAGGATTCTCTTGAATGTCATTGCCGCCCTGTGGGGGCACTTCTTCCTGCCCCACCCCCACCACTTGATCTTGCTGTACGCCACTACGCGAAGTTGGTGTCTCATTGAGCTGGATGGAGCTAAGGTAAGCCTCAATTGTCGTTAGTATCTGCTGCACCTGCTCAGGACTTCGGGCCTGACCTTCCACAATCAGGTGTTCACGTAACTGCTTCAGATTTAGGATTGCGGTCGGGAAAATCTGTCGGAGCTGTGCTTTCAGCAGAACAGTGTCGTAGGTTACGTGAATCTCGAATGAGTGCGACTCACCATCAGCGCTGATGAATGACAAATCTGTCACCCCAATTGCTTTGGCGACCAGCCTTAGCATTCGTTGCTTTGGCAGAATTTCAAAATCAACAATACTGGGATTCGCAATCGCGATAACAGGCACACCGTCTTCGTTAGCCAAGGGAGCAGCGAGCGTGATCAGGCGGCCTTGCCCCAAGACTACCTCAATCGCTGCGTCATTTACCTTGATAGAGTCGATGAAGCTTGAAGATGGCTCCTGCTCCTCTGCGGTGAGTTTGTCACGCCAAGGTTTTGCTGGAGTTTCACCCGGACGCGTTGGAAACTCCGGTACGAGTGGAAGTGACGGTTTCAATCCGGCTCTCGGACCACGAGTCTGGCCAAGGGCAGGCGTCAAACTACCACATACGATGATCACCATTCCTGCAACTACAAGCAGCATTTTTCTTAGCTTTTGCATGCCTTTTGACCCACGAACGAGGATTCAGATAGTGCGAGAAATGAAAGATTTGTGGGACTGAATCCCCCCTTCTAGTGGGTTCGGTTAAAACGGTTGTGCAGGCCAGTAATAACGCCGATTTTGCAACAGGACCACAACGAATATGATCGCCCGTACACTCCCTGATTGCCATAAACCAGTTCGTTTAGTGAGCAATAACGGGGATTTCGGACGTTGTTTCATTGATACCCCGCTGATGGGGAGATAGAATAGAACCGCGGGGAATTCCTCGAAATCCGGAATCCCGCACGACTCTGTAACGGTTTGTATGCGAGGAATAGGGGCCGTCTTTCCAACACCCAAGGCTTGCCAGGCGTTCCGTACTAACCACCTTTTCTTCATTTCAGGGCAATACATTGGACGTTCCGCTGAGTGTATTGCTGGTCAGCGAAGACGACTGGCTCACGACACTAACTGGGAAGCTAGCAACTGAACTCGGGTTTCAGTTGGTGAGTAAAGCGGATTGCTCATCGGCCATGGAAGATTCTCACCATCTGGCACTCGCCCTCGTTCACGACACGGGGCGACACGACAAAGAAGCAATCAAACAATTCATTAAAAGCAGCACCCAAAGTCACACACCAACCCCCGTGCTGGTGATTACCGATCTGCTTAAACCTGAAGTAATGATTGAATACTTACGTTCGGGTGCGGCTGATTGTGTTTCCGGGCCTGTCGAACAGGAACGCATGCGTTTTCTATTTGATTCGTTGACCGTGGAACGGCGGCTAACCTGGGCCTCCAACGGAGAACAGGAAACCACGAAGGAAGGATGGGTTTCGCTCAATGGTTCTGAACCGGTTTGTGCCAGTTCACCCAAGCTTGCAAACGTCATTAAGAAAATACAGAAGATCGCTCCACAGAACACCAATATTCTGATGACAGGTGAGACAGGAGTGGGCAAAACGCGTCTGTCGCGGATGATCCATGAGATTTCACCGCGGAAGAATGAACCATTCGTTGTCGTTAATTGTGCTGCGATGCCGACGATGCTGCTTGAGAGTGAGTTGTTTGGGCACCGACGAGGTGCGTTTACTGGTGCAGATAAGAATCAGGATGGAAAGTTTTCCCACGTGCGGGGTGGAACTCTGCTACTAGATGAAGTGGATACGTTGTCATTGGAAGCACAAGCAAAGCTTCTAAGAACAGTGGAAAGTCGAGTATTCGAAGCTCTCGGTTCAAACAAGTCAGAGTTCTTTCGTGGCAGATTGATTGTCGCGACAAATCAGGATCTTTCCAAATCCGTTGCTGCCGGCACGTTCCGTGCTGATCTTTATTACCGACTTAATGTGGTCGAACTTTGCATTCCTGCCCTCAGAGATCGTCCTGAAGAAATCATCGATATCGCGGAAGCCAGTATCGCTGAGTTTGCAAGCGAAAATGGGATTCCGCTACGGAAAATTTCGCCCGAAGTCCGGGATGTGTTAATTAACCATCCCTGGCCGGGAAATATACGCGAACTTCGAAATGCCGTTGAGCAGGCAATGACCTTCGCATCAGGTGACTTTCTACGACTGCGTGATCTTCCCGATACTGTGTTGGGAATTCAACGCGTCAACGATACGCATGTTACGAATTCGGAACGAATTCCTGCGACGAATTTAGTAGTGCCTTCTGTCATTCCCAAGTCGCTCGCTGCCGCTCGCGCGATGGGAGAAAAACAGCATTTAGTAGATGCATTGAACTCTTGCGGTAACAACCGGTCGAAGACGGCGAAGTTGCTAGGGATCAGCCGTACCGCGCTTTACAAGAAACTTAGCAAGTATGGATTAACCCAGAAGTCTTGAAATGGGTATCTGGTGATGGCTATCGCTCCAGATCCAGACTAGAAAAAGAATCTTTCTAAGCAATTTGGTGTTCAACCAGCCTACGCGCGAGCTTGGCTCCATCGACGTCGGGCGGTAGTGGGAAGCGTTCCATTTGAGCAGTTTGGTGACGTAACGACGAACTTAGCTCATGAACTTGGGGCCAAAAGTGAGGCAAAACCGCGTCACCTAGCAGCAGACATCACACCGTTCCATGAAGATCGGGGTCGTGCGGATCGGGTGCGGATCTCAACTTTTCTCATCGCCTTCAGCAACGAACTTCTTTGGACTTCTCCCAAGATGGCCTCTTTCTGGAAATTAATGATCAAAGGCTTTTGGACTGTCCGCTTGCCGTCATGAGCTCATCCGGAAAGAGGTACCTGGATTCTGACGAAGTAGAAAGCATGCGACGTTACCTTACGAATGGAGGATTTCTCATGGCCGACGATTTCTGGGGGCGTGAGCATCTAGAAAACGTAAAGGCTCAACCGTCCAAGGTCCTCCCGGATGTCCCTCCGGTGGACCTGCCTCGTCCCATCCGATTTTCAACATGGTTTACGACTTGCAGCAAAAGCCGCAGGCCCCGAACATTGATGCCTGGAACCTGGGTCTCAATCTGGAACCATAGCATGGCGACATGTCCGAACCTAAATCTCACTTTCTCGCATATTATGACGAGAATGGAAAAAGTCTAATTCTGTAAGCCAAAGCAATGATCTGGCAAACGGGTGGCAACGCGGAGGCGAGAATCGAGAGTACTACCAGCAGTCTCTGTACGCTGGTCCGCCCCGACAGGGTTCAATATCGTTGTTTGCGCGATGACCGACTAAACGTTGGCCCGGTTGACTCAAGGATCCCTGTTGACTCAAGGATGTTACCAAAGGCCGGGTCCGAAAACGTGGTAGCCAACGTTCAATAAAAGAAGAAAACACAGGAAGGGGACAAGCATCGTTCACTCAGTTGGCACTTAGCAACGGCTGAAAGATGCCTGTTTCTTTTTGTGTTGGTGGAACGAGGCCTTGTACCCCGCGGATTACCAACAAGTCGAACGAACAGTTTGCCCTCATGCTTTAAAGGGACGCATACTCCTGCGTTCACCTGGCTGTATCAAGTTAAATTACTTAGCCGCTTCCAAAGGGTCCCATTTAATATGCTTCGGTTGCTTGTCCGATTCCACACGCGTTGAATGCAACATCTGGATTTTCCACTCGCCGTCAACTTTGACCATGACCGCACTCTCGAGCCAAACGATAATTTTCAACTCTGTCGCTCGCTGGATTTCTGCCTTATTCCAGTAGCTCACCCAAGCCATATCGCCTGTTTGTCTGGCTCGAATTTGTTTGAAAAAATTCTTCCGCTCATGCGATTTCCCGTTAGCTTGAACCACATCCACGAGTTTCTGCATGGACCATTCTTCCCCATGCTCGAGCAATTGAAAGTCCTTTGTTGAAGTATCTTGCATCGCCTTGCCATCTTGCTTGGACATCGCAGCAAAGAGTGCTTTGACCGGTTCCAAATCGGGATGGTCCGCAGCCTCAGCCACACCGGTTGAGCATGAAAACAAAGCAAACCGAAAACAAAGTCGCAAGACCCCGAACATCAAGTTATTTCTCCTCATAAATTCCGCCTAAATCATTTGATAAATCACGCACAATCCACGCAGTCTAATTGAAGAGCAAGAGCTGAACAAACAGCCTCAACAGTGAGAGACATTGTTGACTCAACTGCATTTGTTAGCAGTTGAAGCTCGTCTTCGCACATCTGCCCCCGTTGCAGCCATGATCAAATTTGTCGAATTTTCTAGAACGCAATGCTCTGGTCACCCTCAGGTTTCTCGTTCGTGACGCTCTGATAAAACCGGCCGCTCGCCGTCAGATTGCCATCACCATCGAAGAGGGCAGAAGAAGTGCCATTGGGGTCATCAATTTCGAACGAAAACCACGCATAACCCGCGATCCAATTCTGACGTTCCATCCAAGGCAAGACATCCTTCATGAATGCGATCACATCCTCGCGTTTGATCGAATTCTGCTGGGGTGTTTTTGCACCCCAGTCTGCGAGGGCAAACTCGGTGATCAATAAAGGTCGCTCCCCGTAAGCCTTGTAGATCTCAACCATACGCTGCTTGAATGCAGTCGGGCTCGGACCTCCGTACCAATGAACGCCTATGTAATCCATCCGGTAACCGCGTTCGTCAGCGACCTTGATGAAGTCACGCATCCAGGTTCCTCTCACGCCTTGCGTGCTGTCATCAACATCGCTCAGTGGATTGGCGCAAGCCGGACTGCAAAGCGGAACATTCAGCGATTCCAACATGGGCCAGTATTTCAGAGCCTCTGTGTAAGGCATATTCGCCTGTTCTGGTTTATCGGGCTCATTAAAACCTAACACCCAACGGACGTCTCCTGACTTGATCTTTGGAACCACTTGAGCATTTAAACTCGCTGGAAGATTTTTTTGCCCCCAAGCTCCCCAAACCATCGGCAAGAAAGCGATCTCGGATGGCTGTTGCTCGATCCGCTCCATGCCCCACGAATAATTCCAATACGGTTGAACGGCTTCGGTTCTTGGGACATTCTGCTGCCATGAGCCTGCCTTGCCTTTTTCACGGAGGGTAAAACAAATCCCTTTCTTACCCGGCAGTCTTAGCGACTTTTCTAGCGGATCGGTCTCCAGATGAATCTCTGCTTGCGATCCCGGCGCCAGTTTTCCGATCTGGTCACGTGCCGCAGCAGCTGGCTGCCACCACCACCCCTTTTGATCCCAACATTGCCCAAAGTTGTAGTCGGCAAGCAGGGTGTAGT
>JBPCVE010000414.1:0-5336 GCA_051010795.1 Rubripirellula sp. | reverse complement strand
TGGTTTTTGAGAAAACGCCAGGTTCGCGTACTGGTCAGCAGTTTCAGCGTTCAGTCGCAGAAACTGTTTGGTTGGCGACGGGTCGATGTTGTAAGAGAAAGCGCCTGGCTCTGTGGGCCACGGAGTTTTCGAAAAATCGTATTCAGGATTGTGCCCTTCAACGACACCGGTCTCCCAGTCAGCTGGGTTCCCATTTGAAATGTAGAGGAAATTTGCGGTCCGCAATGATCGGGCAGGGTAGGAATAGACATGTTTTTCCAAACCACTGAGGGCGAACGTGCGGTCTGGATCGATCTGACCATTTTGTTCAGCTTTGAGCTGTGACAGTAGCGTTTTTCCCGTCATCTGCTGCGGTACGCCCGTGTTTGCTGCGTTTAGAAACGTGGGCGCTAAATCACACAAGCTGACAATGTCGGTGACCGTATGTGGCTGGGCTTTACCCCAGCGGATTGCCAACGGCACACGAGTGCCCATGTCGTACAAAGTTGCCTTGCAGCGGGGGAAAGGCATCCCGTTATCGCTGGTAACGACCACGATGGTATTGTCCAGTTCATTCATCGCTTCTAGGCGTTGAATGATATCACCAACCTCTTTGTCGAAACGCTGTACTTCGGCCATGTAGTCAGCGAGATCGTTTCGCACGATCGAATTATCAGGCAGGCAGGCGGGGACTTGGATGTCCGCCAAGTTGATGCCGGTCTTCTGCCCGATGCCAGTTTCGTAGGGGCGATGCGGATCTTGACCACCGTACCAAAAACAGAATGGCTGCCCCGCTTTTCGTTGTTTCAGGAAATCGTCAAAGGAGCGATATCTTTCTCCAAAGGAATCGCGATTTCTGAACGTATGCTTGCTTGGCCAAACGCCCTTTCCATAGCGACCAATCTGATAACCGGACTGCTGAAGCAACTCGGTATAAACAGGGAATGACTCGCGCAATGACCCACCCAGGCTATCACCTTCCTGCAGACGCCAGTGATGTTGGCCAGTAAGTATGCTGAGCCGACTTGGTGTGCACGAGGGTGTTGAGACAAAGGCGTTCTCAAACAGAGTTCCTTCATTCGCCACGCGATCGAAGTTCGGTGTCTTGATCGCTTTTGAGCCCAGCACACTGGCGTGAGGCCATGACCAATCGTCTGCGATCAGAACCACAATATTGGGGCGTGCATCGATGTCATGTGTAGTGGGCTCCGCTGCCACTGAAATCGGTGGCAAGTACAACAAGGCAGCGAATCCGCTCAAGAAACAGGACGCCGCCGCCAGCGTTGGTGTGCTCATCATCGGTAAGGTGTAACTGTCACTGTAATTGTTCACGGAGCGTGCTCGTTGAATCATTCTGTTGGTATTGCTATCGGAGAATTTTGCTGGGGCGACTTCGGCGTGAACGCGTCTTTTGCCCGCACTCACTGCTTTTTGTTTTTTGCTGCCCGCTTTTTTCGAGCATTGCCTTTTCCAGCCTTGGGTGGGTAGGGAACGCCGTTGATGTAGTTCAGGCGGTCATCGACATCCGCTCCGTCGCTTACGGGATGAAAGTCGGAGCGTTTGACAGGGTATTTGCCATTGAAGAAATCCTTGAACCAAACGACCGAGTTCAGGGCTTCGGTGGCTTCAACTGAATTCGGGGTTGTATTGACAATTTCTATCAGTGTGAGTTGGGGGTTGATCTCTCCAATCCTGCCCAGAAACTCCGCTGCTCTCATGCGCACGATCAGCACATCGTCTTTTAAGAGCGGTTTCACATTCGAAGAGATTTCCGACGCTTCCGCGGCAAAGGCTGTGCATACCATGGCAGCCCAATAGCGTTTCATGGGGTCTTCTGAGACGAGGGCTGCCAGCAGTGCAGGTTGGCCTTGTTTGAATGGAATCAGGGCAAGGTCCGCAATGTCAACGAGCTCGGCTATTTTCCGCTTGTGTTGCTGACCAAACGCGACCGGGTCCTGCATCGCATTCTCGGCCAGGTAGCTTTCCGGGTAAAAACTCAGGTCGGGTAAGCCTTTGACGGTCTGCTGAAGTGTTTCACGAAGTTCGGCCAACACGTTGGCGTGCTGGGGGGCATTCGCCAAATTGTTGACCTGATGCGGATCCGTTTCGCAGTCAAACAGCATTTCTGAAGGCTTTGCGTCAAAGAACTGCTTGGCCGCTCCCGTAAGTTTTCCGGCGTTATGAAGATCACGCCATTCAACAAACGCCAGGTTTTTGTATCGATAGTTGTTGTTCAGTCCATCCGGCAGGTAGGGCTGGTAATTTCGAATGTATTGGTATTTGCCTTTTCGGATCGAACGAATGAAATCATATTTTTCATCAAATCGATCGGCGTAACCAAACGATTCATCCCGTGCATTGATGGCTGACTCTGAAATGTTTTTGCCGAGGAACGCCTTGCCATCCACCTGGGATGGAACTTTGACACCGGCAAGGTTCAAGGTAGTTGGACCAAAGTCGATGAAGCTGACAAAGCCGTTCAATCGCGTGCCATTCGCTGACGGCGTCAAATGCTTGAAGTTTTCAGGAACTCGAATGACAAGCGGAACGTGCAGTCCGGACTCGTAGATGTAGCCTTTGCTGCGAGGAAGCACGCCACCGTGGTCACCAAAATAAAAGATAAATGTGTCTTCCAATACCCCGTCGTCACGCAGTTGCTGGACGGTTTTGCCCACAATTGCATCGATGTCCAGCATTCGATCGTGGTAGCGGGCATGCGTGTAGCGAAACAACGGCGTGTCAGGGTGATAATCTGCCAGTTGGACACTGTTGGGATCTGTTTTTGTCTTGTCGTTCTCAAAGGCTGCGCGATTGAAATGCAGGCTACCCTCATGTGATTGCGCGTGTGATTGCATGTGGAAGAATGGCTGGTCCTGTTTCGGGCGATTTCGCCATGAAGCAGTGCGGGACGAGGCATCCCAAACTCCTTGCCCTTCCACTGCGTTGTAGTCTTTCTTGCTATTGTTGGTCGTGTAGTATCCTGCGTCTCGGAGGTAAGCAGGGAACATCCGGAGACCTTCGGGCATCGGCGCCGTGGCGTACTTGCGATGGAACTGGGTTCCGATTCTCGGTCCATAGCAAGCTGTTGCCAGCGTGGTGCGGGCAACCGAGCAGACTGGGGCATTCGAAAAAGCGTTGTTGAATGTCAGGCCGTGACTCGCCATCGCCTCGATGTTGGGGGCTGGGGCGCCTCCCTCAAAGAAATGCTCCAAATAGTGTATTGAATTGTCTTCTGAAACAATCCAAACGATGTTGGGGCGGTCGGCAGCAACAGCGGTCGAACACGTGCCAACAGTACAGAAGGCCAAGAAAATTAAAAAAACCAGAGCTCTTTGAGGCATATTCAGATCGTTCATCAGCAAGAAACAGGTTGGACGCGGAAATGGCAGATAGGGACGGGCATGCCGACGTGCATCGGCTCTCACATCATACAGTGTTGCGAGCTCGTGGCCTCGGGCGTGCGATAAATCGATCACGCCCGCGTGCTGCATCCCTAAGTGGTTGGGAGGCACTTTTTTTGTGAAATAAAAAACGCGGTCGATGCTGGGCGGTCGATGCTGGGCGGTCGATGCTGGATTGACCGCGAGTAATATTCCCGACGACATCAGCATGGTTGAAGAACGCAGTGCTGGGGACGTTCACAGCACGTTTCGTTTTACTGAGAGGCCGGCTCGCTTGTACTGTGATGACTGAGGAATCATCTATCCCTAGGGAAGCTGAATGGATTTCAGCGTCATGGGGCCCTTGTCCGGCTGAATCACAACCAATGCATGGGTGTCGCTGAGCTTGTCGAGTTGGACGACACCGTTCAGTGAGTCAATCGTCTCGTAGCTTTGACCTGCAACGCCACCATTGGATACGCGTTCGGTCAGAGCTTTCGCATTTTCCAGATTGTCTGTGCTGATTTTCATCACACCTCGGGCACTATTAGCCATCAGCACAAATGCTTTGCCGTGTTGGCTATAGACAATCATGTCGAGTGGTCGATTGCGATTACCGAGTTCGGCGATGGTTGTGCCTTGAATTTTATCCTGACTTGCCAGCTTTTTGATTGGAATTTTGACGAGGGGGGTACAGGTATATCCAGCGAGCAGACTCGGCTCGCCACCGATGTTGAATGGAACAAATGTCTGAATGGGAGCATAATCTTCCGAACGACCATGGGCAGCATGGAAGATTTCAACACGAAAGCCCTCGCCGGATTTCGTGAAGGGGAAATCGAACTCACGGACTGAGCTAGGAGCCTCACCAGCAGCCAGGCCGGCTACCAGAATGCGACCTGCTGTGTAAGCCAAGTCGGTGATTGAGTTTGAACGAGGATTGCTTTTGCGGCGGCCACGCTGGACAACTTTGTCTTCAGGTGCATTGGGAAGATTGACCGAGGAGTTTGCGATCTTCTCAAGATTCAAAGGAGCAACCATTCCGTCTGGACTCACACGGATGATTCCTGACTTTCCACCTGCCGTGACTGATAGGAAGGCGTTTCCGGTTTCCGGATTGACGGCCAGGTCAGCAATGCTCACCTGATCAACATTGAGGGCTGATGAAATTTTGCCTTCGAGATTTTCGACTTCAAACGATTCGCCGGTTGTCTTTTCGTCCTCCGTGTTGACCGCATGGATTTTTGCTGCCTTTGGATCACCAATAAACAGAATTCCCGACGGCCCGAATGCGAGCGGTCCACCCGACTTGAGCTCAACGGTACCCTTTTTTAAACCGTAGAGCTCAGCTGCGTTCACTCGCGCCAACGGCGGACTTATGGTGAGGGTGGTGAGAAAGGCGAGCGAGAGAAGTGTCAGCGTTTGACGCATCGATTCGTTCCTTGCATGGAGGGTGCAGTGGGGAGTACCAAACTAAGCAGAGAAAGGCTGCTCACTCGAGTCCTCAGGGTTGGGGCACCATAGTGTACGGTTTTTTGAAACGCCTGCAATTTATTCATGGCAAGCATCGCTGGCAAATTACTCTTGGGAGGCAAGAGCAGCAGGGCGGCAACCGTTGGGATTGACCGTATACCGCTGGCAGAGGCAGGGTGCATCAGCCTGCTGAGGCGGGAGAGTTCGGGGCCGCTGAAGCCTTTCAAAACAGTCAATTTGAGCCCTTGGGGGGCGAGACAGGTTTTGGGCAGGAAAAGCGGTAACGCCAGACGGTGTGCCGTAACTCTGGCGTGACAGTGGCTGGCGTGACAGTGGCTAGATAGCGCAGTTCGATTGCCTGCTAACACTACATGGGGGCAATGCGAGGCGATCCCATGTCCGTGGTAAGCACGACATGGGCATCGAATGCCTCCCGGATCAGTTGATGTTTGATGTTCTGGTGATCGCGAGAGTCCCACAGGTTTTCAAACTCCCATGGGTCGG
>JBPCVE010000413.1:0-19698 GCA_051010795.1 Rubripirellula sp. | reverse complement strand
GGCATGTAAAACACGAGGTTTTTTAGATATGCAATTGATGGATCAAGAACTGTCATCTCTCATTTCCCGCGGCGTTCAGGACGGATTCCTGACCTACGAAGACGTCAACGCTTACCTTCCTGATGAGGATGTAAGCCCCGAAAAGCTGGATCGTTTGCTCAACGCAATCGAAACAAAAGGCATTCAGCTGATCGACTCGGCAACCGCAAAGGCCAAAGCACGACTGGTTCGAGCACCTGAGCCGAACGTCGCTGAGATGCGTCAACAGAACATTAAACCGATGGACAGCTTTAGCGGAAACGCAAGCTCGGAAGGCGAGACATTGGCTGCGGCTGCGGTAGAAATGCCCAAGCCAAGCGATGATCCCATCCGTATGTACCTGAGCCAAATGGCTGAGATTCCCCTGCTCACCCGCGAAGAGGAAATCGCGCTCGCTAAAAAAATCGAGATCACGAGAAAGCAATTTCGTCGTACGCTGCTGGAATCAGACTACGCCATGCGTGCAACAGTGCAAACGCTGCATCGCGTCCACAGCGGGGAACTGCCATTTGATCGCACCATCAAAGTATCTTTGACGGAGCGTTTGACCAAAGAACAGATCACCGCTCGCATGCCACACAACTTGCGTACACTCGATGTGCTGATTCGTCAGAACAAAGCTGACTTCGAGCTGTTAGTTCGCAAAAGTACATCACCACGTCTGAAATCCGAAGTACGCCGACGTTTCATCAGCAATCGCCGCAAGTGCCTTGAACTGGTAGAAGAACTCAGCCTGCGTAGTCGCCGCGTCACACCACTGCTGAAGCATTTGGAAGAGATTTCCAAAAGAATGAATTTCATTCGCGCACGCTTAGCTGAACTGGGACACGACGCAGTCAGCCGTGATGAGGCTGCTGACCTCCGACAGGAGCAGCGGGAACTGATGCTCGTGACGCAGGAGAGCCCCACCAGCCTCAACAACCGAATGGTCAAAGCCCGTCGACATTTTGAGGAGTACGAGGCCACCAAACGCCAACTCAGCAGTGGCAACCTTCGCCTTGTTGTTTCGATCGCAAAAAAATATCGAAATCGCGGCATGTCATTTCTGGATCTGATTCAGGAAGGAAACACAGGCCTGATGCGAGCAGTTGACAAGTACGAATACCGTCGAGGTTTCAAATTCAGCACCTACGCCACCTGGTGGATTCGGCAAGCAATCACAAGGGCTATTGCTGACCAAGCTCGTACCATCCGAATTCCAGTCCACATGATTGATGTCCTCAGCAAATTGCGACAGGCACAGAAATCTTTGACACAAGATCTCAAACGGGAACCCACCTACGAAGAGATCAGCAAAGTCACTGAAATTCCACTCGACGAAGTACGACGAGTGATGGATATCGGGCGACATCCAGTAAGTCTGGACCGGCCCGTAGGTGAGGGTGAAGACAGTAGTTTTGGTGAGTTCATCGAAGACGGTGACAGCCACAACCCTGTTCGCTCAGCAGCAAGTAGCATTCTTCGCGGGAAGATTGATGAACTGCTGAAAACGCTGACCTACCGTGAGCGAGAAATCATTCGTCTTCGATACGGCCTGGTCGACGGTTACTCCTACACCCTTGAGGAGTGTGGTCGGATTTTCAAAGTAACCCGTGAACGAGTGCGTCAAATTGAAGCGAAAGCTGTCGCCAAGCTGCAAAGCCCTTCGCGTTCGGATCGTCTGGCCGCCTTCCTGAAAACGGCGGCTTGATCGTCGATATTTTCTAAGACTGAATTTTCATAGCGGGCGAACCAGCCTTCCCGCGGTTGGCCGCCCGCTTTTTGTTGCCCACTCCGGTAATCTGTTCCTAACCCTCCGTCTATACGAATCACATTTAGGATTCAAATCAAATTCTTGGACGCTGAGGGCTCGGTGAGACCGTTTTTTTCTTCTTAACGCCCGTTTGAACGCTTTTCCTGCGACAGGTCGCTGGCGAGAACGCCTCAGAGCGATATGCTAAACGGGCAGGTTTGCTGCGACGGAGTCGCAACCCGACAGGTTTTCTGCCCAAGCAAGAAATGCGTTGAACCAAAACGGTACACGCCGACGGCGGATTGCATCATGTTGGGCCAACAGGTTGCCGCGACCTTTTGTGAAGCAAGCATCTGCGCATCTCCAGCCTCTCATCATCCGTCTCTCACGTCGACTAAACCCATGCCCAGTGATCCCAAAATCGAAATCAGCGCGAGCCTGCTTCGCAAACTACACAGGATACACCGACAGCGCACCGACCTTGACGGTCAAATCGCCAGAGGCCCCCGACAGATCACCGCGGGAGAGACACTGGTTGCGAAAGCAGAAGCCAACCTGCTTTCCGTAAAAGAAACGCTAAAAAAAGCCAACCTGCGATCCGATGAAAAACAACTGCAACTGAAATCGCGTGAAGCGCAAATTGATCAACTGCAGACAAAACTTAATACTGCTGCCAGCAACCGTGAGTTCAACTTACTGAAAGAACAGATCGCAGCTGACAAGCAAGCCAATTGTGTTCTCAGTGATGAAATCCTCGAAGCGATGGATGAAATCGATGGCCTTGAAACCAAACTGAAAGAGGTCGCCGCCGAACTCGAAAACCAAAATGACGATCAGCAAAATCGAATCACCGAAGTCGAAGCAAAGACAACCGAATTGCAGAGCGAGCTGGCACGAGTGAACTCGGAATTGGAACAGTCCGAAAGCCAAATTCCCGGGGAGGTCATGGTGGAATACCGCCGAGTCATCAAAGCAAAAGGGGAGGAAGCCTTGGCCCCCGTGGAAGATGAATCATGTGGAGGATGCTACCAAGTACTGACCACTCAATACATCGATCGCCTCAGATTATCCGTACTCATCCGCTGCCCTAACTGCAATGCATTCCTCTACCTGCCAGAGAGCACTCGAGTTTAGCTGGAGAAAAAAGAGGGTATCGGATGAGATGGGCCCCCATTTTCCCGGCTGCAGAAACAACCTGCTGTGTCTTCGTGAACTTGCCTGAAGTAAACTCAAACGCTGTTAAAAACGAAGCAACCGCACCTCAGGACATTTGCTGCGAGCTGCATGGTCTCAAGTTGCATGGTCTCAAGCTGGGGAGACTGAGCCCCCCCAGACGCCACGCAACGGAACAAGCTGCGTTTGCACAACTATTTCTGCGGTACGTTGCCCCCCCTTAATGTTGAGCCTTCACCCTATTCACTTCGGACGATCCGCGTCCGGGATCGCTTTAAATTATGATTGTGCTGGGAATCGTCGGAACCCCCGCGGGTGGAAAATCAACCGTTGCCAAGAGATTAGTGGGACTTGGTGCAACTTGGATCAATGCAGACCTGATTGCGAAAGGGGTTCTGGAGCGTTCGGACGTTCAGGCTGATTTGAGACAACATTACGGGGCTGCAATCACTGATAGTGAGGGCCGGGTTGACCGTGTCAAACTGGCGGCATTGGTTTTCGGGGATGACGATGCAAGCCGCCGCCGACTAGACTATCTAGAGGGACGGGTTCATCCCGAAACGAAGAGACTCATCACCAGTCAATTGCTCCGACTCGAAAAGCAGGGCAAGGCCGTGGCAATCCTCGACGTCCCACTACTGTTCGAATCATCGTGGGACCGAAGCTGCGACGAAATATGGTGCGTCGACGCCCAAGAGAACATTCGAATTGAGCGAGTAAGAGCACGTGGATGGACCCCACAGCAATTACGAGTACGGGAAAAAAACCAACTCGACATTGCAGAAAAGAAACGCCTCAGCACACGAGTCATTACGAATAATGGCACGCTCACTGAATTAAACGAAACCATCAGCACCTTATGGAGTTCCCTCGTTCAACGGCATTCTGCTCCCAGCGATTCAGGGCATTGTCTGGAATAACTTGGATGCAAAACGCTTGCCTGAGACTTATTTTCACAAAATGCGAAGGATTTGCGCCCCAACAACCAAACAAATTCAACTTATTTGGTATCTCCTACATCCGTATTTCTTCATTCCCCAACCGCCAACAGTCATACTGAACGATCCCTCCGAGCACTCACTTCTCTCTTCTTTGCGATGAGCCATGCTGCTGAGCCACAGCTTTGACTCATGAACCTTTCTTCTCCTCATCCCTCCTTTTCAAATCATTTGGACACCTATGTCCCCCAATACCCCCCATTCGCGTGACAACTCTGAGCCAAGGCGAAAAAACGGGCAACGCGAATACCGCAACTATCGCCAAAACCAGAATCGACCAAGACATCCCGACAAGGAAGTCGATGAGCGCATCCGTGAACTTGATGCAGAGCGTGATCCGCTATCTCTGCCAGAAGAGATTGTTAGCGAAGCCAACAAGGCTGGCGAAAAGGTTGGCATACCCTCGATCGAGAACAATGAGCAGCAGCCTCTCAATATCGCTGAGTTACAGCAGAAATCGCTGACTCAGTTATTAACGCTCGCGGAAAGCCAAGGCATTGATGACTTAGCCGACGTGCCGCGTCAGGAACTGATCTTTAAGATTCTCAAACACCGGATGAAAGCTGACGGCTTGATGTACGGTGAGGGGACTCTTGAAATCCTGCCAGACGGCTTTGGTTTTCTGCGTAGCCCCGTCTACCACTATCTGTCTTGCCCTGATGACATTTATGTATCACCAAGCCAAATCCGTCGCTTCGGTTTACAAACAGGCAGCCATGTAGCGGGTCAAATCCGGCCGCCCAAAGAGAATGAGCGTTACTTTGCCTTATTGCGGATCGAGGCGATCAACAGCAATGATCCGATGGGCCGCAACGACATTGTTCCCTTTGACGAACTGACGCCGCTGCACCCGGACACGCGCATCATCATGGAGCACGAGACCGGCCAACTCAGCACACGAGTCGTCGACATGCTGACACCGATCGGCTTTGGACAACGGGGGTTGATCGTAAGCCCACCGCGTGCGGGCAAAACAATTTTGATGCAACAGATGGCGCGTGCCGTCCTCAAAAACTACCCCGACTCTTATGTCTTTGTACTTTTGATTGACGAACGTCCTGAAGAAGTCACGGACATGGAACGCGAAGTTCGTGGACCACAATGCGAAGTTATTAGCAGCACTTTTGATGAACCAGCTCAACGCCACATTCAGGTCGCACAGATGGTGATCGAAAAAGCGAAACGCATGGTTGAAAACAATGTTGACGTTGTTATTTTCCTCGATTCGATTACCCGGCTTGCCAGGGCCCACAATAGCGACGGTGAATCAACTGGAAAGCTCCTGACTGGTGGGCTTGATGCTGGCGCGCTGCAAAAGCCGAAGGCTCTGTTTGGATCGGCTCGCAAAGTAGAGGAGGGAGGCTCACTCACCATCTTGGCAACTGCTTTGGTAGATACAGGTAGCCGAATGGACGATGTCATTTTCGAAGAATTCAAAGGCACTGGTAACTTGGAAATTGTCCTGGACCGTGCATTGGTGGATCGGAGAATTTGGCCCGCGATTGATATCAGCGCCAGCGGAACAAGGCGAGAAGAAATGCTGATGGATCCGGATGAATATCGAAGGATCTCAAGTTTGCGAAGAGCCTTGGCCGAATCGTCACCCGCAGACGGGATGCAGAACCTCACCGACCAATTACGTAAAACACAAAACAACGCTGAATTTTTGATGAGTTTAAAGGATGTCAACTGAAATCACAGGGCTCGAGGGCAACCTTCCCAACGGCAAAGTTGCGATTGTTGCAAGTCGTTACAACCCCGCAATTTGCGATTCACTTGTAGCCGCAGCATTGGAAACCCTTGCAGACGCCGGCTACACCGCAGAACGAGCCCCTGTTATTCGGGTGCCCGGTGCTTGGGAATTGCCCACCGTCGTAAGCCAAATCATCGAGAAACCCGAGATCGTCGCTGCAGTTGCACTGGGTTGCGTGATCCGTGGCGAGACCACCCATGACGAACACATCAATCGCGCGGTCAGCCTGTCTTTGATGGAAATGGGAACCCAAAACCGCATTCCAATCGCATTCGGATTACTGACTTGCAATACGCTGGAACAGGCGATCAATCGCAGTGGTGGAACCGTCGGAAACAAGGGCCATGAAGCTGCCGGTGCTGTGATCGAACTGCTTCGATTGCAGGAAAAAATAGAGACGGGCATCTGACAAGCGGCGTATTACAACTCGATCCCCCGAGCCACGAATTACCCGTTTGTCCATTTTCCAAGCCTGTCACAAGCCAACAATCGCTAAGCTGAGAAGCAGTGGTGGCAGGATTGCACAGCGATCAACCAAGATTGCACAGCAGTAAACATAGCCTTGGCCTGAAAAACATAGCCTTGGCCTGAAAAACATAGTTCTGGCGTGGAAAACGTCATGGGTTGAATACCGCTAACGCGAACTTGCTTGTGGTCCATTCACCGAGGTGAATTCGGCAACCGGTAGATACGGACGGGGGACCTGGTTCGCATGAGTCCACGCACAGGAAATCGATTTAGTTGCGTACAAGCCCGATGTGGCAATCTAACACGGAACGTGAGCATGTTGGATGGACAACATGTTTGGACGGCAATCTTGTAAGGGGCTGTGCGCTCTATGGACATCCACGTTGCCACTGCCGCTCCGGTTTATACCCCCGCTTGAGCAGGTTGCGGCGGAAGTGTGGATTCTCAGTAAACTTGATGACCCTTGGCGAGGTGTTCTCCCACGGCAGCCAGCGTCCCTCTGACCAGACGTCCAATCGCCATTTCTTCAGTGCCTCCTTCGGTGGGCCGCACTCGGCCTTCTGTTTGTTGCTCAGAGTCTCCCACCAAGTCTCGATGGCGAGTAGTTGGCGTGCCAGCCAATAATCTTCGAAGGTAAATGAATAGGTCCACTCCAAAGGTTTCTTCTCCATTATCTTCCGTACGATGGCGAGGCGGCGTTGCTTATCTTCGTGCTCTAGGTGGCTCTGCTCTTCCCAAGTACGGCCAGCCCGATCTGCTCTCTCCTGAATGCCGTCACTGATCTTCTGCCAAGCTAGATCGGCTTCGTAGTCTTCTCTAAACGCTTTTTCTGAGTACGACATGGTTATGGTTCCTAACTCTGGAGGTTTACTTGATCGTCTCCAAGCAACAGCGTGAACCATGCGGCAAACCCGCAGATGTTTCGGGATTACGCAACTGCGACTCTGTGGAAAGCCTAAGCTGGCGGGATGTACGAGGCATAGTAGTAGGTCCGATTGCTGATGACCCCGCCGATAGCCCCCACTGAAACTGGGTAGTCCTTCGCAAGCGATTCGGCGGATATACGCCCTGTGGCAAACCTAGACCGTATCTCAGTAACTTGAGCTTTATTGAGCTTTCGGCCAGTCGTACCATGCTTAGCCTTATCACCCATGTTGTTCTTACAGGTGTCCCACCGAAGGTTCTCAGGCGCGTTATTGCTCTCGTCGCCATCATTGTGGCACAAATGATAAGGCTTGCCGCTGGGCTCAACGGGTCTGGGACCAACAAAGGCTTCGAGGACTAGTGTGTGCGTAGTCCTAGTCTTGTTCTTGCCGTTGAATGTAAGACAGACATACTTGTAGCCGTCTCTGTCATGGGTAGCCTGCTTGAGGATTCTTTCTTTGCCACAGGATCGTATAACAGAGATCACCCTGCCAAAGTCAGTGACGTAGAAGTCATTTCGGTCCCCCGAAGTAACGAGTCTGGCTCGTTCTCCATCCTCAAGTAAATTTAGTTCTACATCCGGTCCCATTGTCGTATCTCGTTGTTGTTTGGTTGTGTGGCGCGCTCTGTGGCGCATAGAAAGGCCCGGCTAGCTGATTGCACTAGCCGGGCATTAGGCGGTCTTAGGCGTAGCTCTGGTGGCTATGGACGAGGCAGTTCAGGCTCGTCGCACCACTCTTGCTCCGCTGGTGTCAGTGCGTCCCATAACTGCCAATGAAGCGATGCGTCATTCCACGTTTCAGGTGCTCCATCGTTCCAATGGACGATGCCCTCGTAATGAGTCTGCGCCTGAGTCACTGGAGTTGAGTTCACAGGTCCATCGCTCTTGGGAGCATGTCTCTGAGCCTTGGCAGCGACATTAGCCTTCATCCGCTCAGTCACAGCTTTAGGCGCGTTCTCCGTCAGTCGCTTCACAGTCAGATGGTTCTTGTTCCAACTGATGCGTGATGGATTATTGACCTCCCCCCATAGAACCCGCACCACTGGCAGGTTTCAGTAGCTACCGCGGAAGAAAGGACAAAACACCGCAGAGCAAATCGCGGCAAAACTTCCCCGAAGTAGCTGCGGGCTGTGTGTCTCCTTTTCGCGATGCGTAGTAGGAAGTATCTGACAGTACTTCTCGACACGACTAACGGAGACTCAGATGACGAAGAAGATCAGGGCAGCAGCCTACCTACGCAACTCAACTACTGAGCAGGTGGACAGTGCGGCCCAGCAGCGGCAGGCAATAACTGCTTACGCAGAGAAACACAACTACGAACTGGTTGAGACCTACCACGACGATGGCATCAGCGGATTAAACAGTGCCAAGTCCAAACGGACCGGAGTCCAAGACATGGTGGCTGCGGCTGAGCAACGTAAGTTCTCTGTGGTCATAGTCTGGGAATACTCACGGGTGACACGATCTAGTCCCTTTCAAGCTGTTGCAGAGCTCCTGCCATTGCTCAACACAGGGGCCAAGATCGCCTGCACGGACAGGGATGGCCTGCTGTCGTCAGATGACATGATCTCGTTTCTCAACCTTGGACTGAAAAGCCACTCGGCTAATGAGTACATCCGCAGCCTGAGCCGGTCTGTGCTGCGTGGGATGATTGACGTTGCCAAACGAGGTGAATGGGTAGCTGGACCTTCACCATTTGGCTACTCGGTAGCCCCAGACACCCGCAAATTGGTTCCCAACGATGACGCCAAGTGGGTCAAGCACATATTCAACTTGTACATGGCCGGCAAGTCGTACAGGTACATCGTGGCCGATCTCAAGTCAAACGGAGTCTCAAAAAATACCTCAGCAGTCGGCAAGATACTTCACAGAGAAGTCTACTGCGGCACGATGACCTTCAATCGCTACTCCAAAGGCAAGATGCACTCCTACCGTGACGGTCAGGTGACTGCTGACGTCCAACATGGTGATAACGCTCGCAAAGATCAGATCGTTGTGCACGGAGCGCATGAAGCCATCATCGACCGTGAAACCTTCAACCTCATCGCCCAGAGAGCTGCGGAACGTCAGAAGTTCGGGGTATCAGGATCCAATGGCAAGCGCAAGCTGCATCCCACAACGGGAATCACCTTCTGCGCTGACTGCGGTGGCAAAATGTCTGTACTACGATCTGAGAAGTACGGGGACAAAATGAGATGCGGTTCCTACATCGACACCAACGAATGCCGCCTCAACACAGTCAGGCTAGATGAAGTGGTCGCCAAGATGCTGGATTACATCGACGGAGCTCTGAAGGACGGCTCACTAGCCACGCAGCTTTCCCAGGCGGCTTCTGTGGTTGCTGGTGAGATGGATATGAATAATCACATTCGTGAGACAGAGGGCGCGTTAGAAGCCGCACAGGAAGAGCTGTCTGCCTTGAAGGAACGGCTGTTGGTCGTCGACGCCGATCTGGTTGAGCTCTTCTCAGATAAGCTACGCCAAGCCAAAGAGAAGGTGGAGCGATACACCATTGCGTTTGAGGACCATCAGATAGCTGAAGCCTACGATCCTGCTGAAGAAGTGGAAGGCAAGCTAGAGGCTTACCGGAAGCTGCGCAGCCACTTCGACGTGAGCGACCCTGCTGAGGTTCGTGAGCATTTGCACAGCCTAGTAGATCAACTTATCGTGCACGCAGGACACAAACCACACGGCACAGGTGGCCGAGTCAAATACCATTTGGAAGACGTCACCATCACCACGACAGACGGCATTACGCTTGGTAAAGACTCTTGATCTGGATGAAGTTCCTGCTGTATCCTTTAGTCATCATGGAGACGCGATTCACAACCGTGGTAACACGTTTCGAAGGGCTGTAGATTGACGCGGAACAAACGCCAATCAGAGACCGCTGCGGAAAACCACGGTCAACAATCGCGTTCAACACGCTGGCGAACCGATCGACCACCGGATCAGTTTGCAAACGCAAACCCCAAACGCAAACAGCCATTAACGTTAGCGTCGCGTCTGATGGGCCTTGAGACCGAATATGCGACGCTTGTTCTGGGCACCGAGGTTGAACAAGGCGATCTGCCAGCGGCTCAACAAGTCTACTCAGCGCTGTGTGATGCCATACGTCAGGACCAACCCACCGTCCCTGGTGTTTTTGACCAGGACCAGTTGTTCTTGGCCAATGGATCGGCAGTCAGTTTTGAGTCACATCCGACGATGCATCAGGAACCGGGTGGTTTTCTTGAAATCGCCACCCCCGAAGTTCACGCCCCCTCAGAACTACTTACATGTCAAAGATCGATCGATAGTCTTGCTGCTGATGCCGCGATCAACTCCAAGACAGCTTTCGACATCCGCATTTTGAAAAATAGCCGTGATGCGATTGGGCACGTATATGGTTGCCATGAGAACTATGAGACGGAAGTCGCTCGTGGCTTCTTCCTGCTCATTTATCGTCTTTTCATTTTGCTATTGTGGGGCATCCAGGTGCTCAGCCTGCTAGCGTCGCTTCCGGTCATGGCGGCAATCTTGGCAGTCGTCTTCGTGTGCAAATCACTGAAGGGACAGCAGATCTCATTTGATAAACCAGAGGATCTTTTTGCAAGTGTACCAGGATGGGTCGCAACACCACTGCTGGCCACTCTTCGATGTGTTCACCTGCCCACCGTACTTGTCTTGCGGTTTGTGATCAGGCATATCGCGTTTCGGCGACAACGTCGCTGCCTGACTGCCTTCCTCGTGTCTCGGGTTGTCCTTTGCGGCACTGGAACTTTAGACCCGAATGGTCGCTACCATGTGAGTGCAAAGGGTATCGCAGTGGATTCGGTTGCAGACATGGGGGGGTTCAATGGTGAAAAACCGATCTTTGTATTTGGGCATTGGCTTGGTCAGTTCTGTGCAAAGTCCTTCCACTCACTCGCTTCCACCAAGCAAATGTTTGGCAGAAAACAACGTCTACAAATTGGACTCTCCGATTCGAACCTGTCTGATCTGGCAGAGTATGTCAAAGTCGGTTCGGTATCTCTGCTTTTAGACATGATCGAATCGGGACACCATCGCAACATGCTACGAATCAAATCACCGATTCATGCCTTGGGACGAATCGCCAGTGACTGGCATTTGGTTACCCGGGTTGCCACCAACCGTGGTGAGATGTCAGCGTTGGACATTCAAAAATCTTACCTCGCTGCTGCCGAGGCCTTTGTTGCCGGAGTACCTGCAGACCAGCGGGGAGAGGCTCCCCTCATCTTGATGCGTTGGCGGGAACTGCTCAATGCTGCCATGGCATATCGCAAAGACGCAACAGATTTTACCGACGCACTGGGAAGGATCGACTGGTTAACCAAGCGAGCAATGATGGATCAAATGGGAGCCGATTCGGAATGGACGGATCGAAAAAAGATTGACCTGCGCTACCATGAACTTTCGAATGAAGGTTACTTCAAGAAGATTGCTGCCACTCTTCCGGGGGTTCAATTGGTGGATCAACCTGACGTCGAACGCAGACGACGTTCGCCGCCATCTAACTCACCAGCTGCTCGCCGCGGCTGGCTCATTCGGGAATTCGCCAATTCAGAAGAAACATTGCTCTGCGACTGGGGGTTTGCACTCATTGGGCACGGCAACCAACAACGGCGTGTTCACTTCACGGACACCCACCACGTGTGATAAAGAGGTTGTCACTTCGCCCGTCACCAGAAACGTGCTCCCCCATACGTTCGCTCAAGTCCCTGACTCATTCATCCGTGGGTCAGGGCAGTTGTAGTGACCCTCGCTCAGCCTTTCTCCCTCAGTCAGGCTGCGCGATCAGCCGACGCTTTCGTGCATGTTTGATGCCGACAGGTCTCGCTCAAATTCAGACTCGTCAGCATTTCGGCAGAGTCAATCACGACGGCGCTATCAAGCTTCCTCGCGATTTCATCATTCAACTTCAATGGACGATTAAAAGTCATTGGCGATGACCTGACATCAGCCTGCACTACGACTGCCGCAGAGGCACAATCGACATTATTGCCAACAACCGTGTTTTCAATATCCCCGAGGGGGAACGGAACCGGCTTGAGTTCATCGAGGCTCCTCGGCGACTCCGGCACCCAAGTGATCCCCTCGCCTTTTCGACCCGACGCGTCACTGACCGCAGCCCGTTTGACGAGCGAGGAAAACCGAACGCTACAGCAAGCGTCAACATCCTCTACCTCGGCTGACAAAGCTCCTACAACCGATGGTGATGATGAAGCTGCCAATGACACGGTTGCCTTGCGTGGCAGCAACACATCCTGATGCATCAATTGGTCCGTCAGCCGGTTGTCACACAAGAATTTGTTTGTACCTTCATCGTCACGTATCACACCAACCACTCGTCCAATGTCGACAACCACCTGGCTGACAACTTGAACGCCACATCTGCGCCACAAATGCCCAAGCGACCGTTTGTCTGTCATCACCAAAAAGCGAGTTCCCGCATCTGCAGGAGCAGTCGCCAGATTTTCCGAAGCACTAAAAAGCTCGATGAGTGACCAATTGGCCCTTAGGTAATTCCGCAGTGGGTCGCTAAAACTACGCAATGAATCTGCGGCACGCAGTCGTCTGATCAACACACGGGTTGGACAATCCAGCACTGGCTGGGCCAAAAGTACCTTCCTGCCTTCACTTTGAGCCAGCATTCCCCGTACGCCAAAACGCAGCTCATTGATCTCTGCAGTGGACTGATGACCTTTTGTTGCAAATTCTGGCAGGCCGTGTTGTTGACCGCTAACCATCCTGCCACAACCGAAACTGGCGCCTTTCCCAGAAAGCAAGACGGACATCACCAAACGTGGCAGTTCAAACGACACCAGCGGCGGAAAAAAATCCTCAGCCACATTCACCCTGGAAATCGCTTTGGCCAATAGCGGCGACACATTCCTGCACCATGCGGCTCGGTTCAAATATTGAGGCACGTGTGCTACCGTGCACGCATGCGTGCAGCCCACGCACAACACGACGAAGCGGTTTTCGTACTGCGTCTTGGCCCCCGGCGTCACATGCCACTCTGCACTTGCATCAAAAACATGAGTATCAGGCACCCGAGCCACTTCGAAAACGCCAAGCTCGGCATGGGTTTCAACAACAGACTCGCAACTGATGAAATGATGACTCACAAATTGAGCATCATGCGGCCAAACAACATTGCTCACTTGTTCCGTCAGCCACGCGGAACGTGCCCGATGACGAAAGAAAAAACTCGTTGCCGCTTGCATGGTGACCGCAGACTCAACCGGTCGCATGACTGTGGTTGGCTCACAAAGACGCTCTTTGGCTGCTTGGTCCGACATGGTTTTAAAACCACAGGTCTGTTGCCCGAGGCTTGCCTCAGAAAGACCAGCCCCATGGATCCCAATGTCGATCGGTACCAGCCTTGCCACTTCCTCAGCGTGTCCCATCACCTTTTTCATCGGTTGACGGCCAAACCGCATCTGAAACGCCCAACTTCTCAAGAGCCGATCATCTAGGGCTGCAACCTTAATCCTACCGGGGCCACTTGAACCCTGCCGCGAATCACAGGTCACGCGGTACCGTGGACTGCCGGATAGAAAATTCTCATTCCCATCTCGAAACACAGGCCCAGCAAGAACTCTTTCCGTCAATTCGACAGCAACCACCTGATCAATCCAGCCCGTCGTTGATTCCGACACGAACGGCGTCTGCACTTGCAACGTGGACTTGTCAATCCGATGGGACCGAACGACGTCAGTTTCCTTCGTCGCGCCATCCCAACGAGAAAACTCAGTTGCGTACACGAGCATAGCAGGATCCAGTCGCAAAGCGGTTGCAGGTCTCGATCCTCGACGTTTGCTCTGCACAAAATCTCGGGGTTGCACAACCCACTCAACGCTTTTCAGTAGCCTCGCTGTGGCATCAAACGCTTCGCGAACGTCATTAGCAAAAATCCCGCGAAGATGCGATGCAGTCCCATGAGTGCCCGCCAATACAATCGCATTTCCAGTTTGTACCGCTGGGTCGAGACCTAACGAACCCACCACAAGCTGAAATTCCGAAACTCTTGCCCAAAACCGAGGTGTGCGCACTGCGGCAGACGCACAAATGCCGTGACCGAAGGACTCCCCGGGACAACCGGTATGAATTGGCGTCATGATTAGAAATGAACCGGTCAACGATGAATCATTCCACGGCAGTTGCAGAACAACGCGATGGATATCCACAGGCTGCTTAACAGTACGTCGGGGAACCCATGCACCGCATAACGTCTGGCGTTGTATGCGCTCACGTGGCAGCCCATCACGTGGCAGCCCATCACTTGCCCGCCCATTACTGGGCAGCCCATCACTTGTCAGCCCCATGGCGAACTGTTCAGAAACAGCGTTAATCGCCTGATTCAAATTGCCGTCTTGTTGGGCCAGCAATAGACTTCCGACAAACCACCTGACCGACTCTCGAACCGGCGTCCACACGCAGTGTTGGTGCCACAATTCGTGGAACCTCCTTCCGGCGTTGCTACCGTCTTGCGACTCAAACCCAACTAATGTCACGTGGGCAGACTCAGGCCTGGTCTCCTCCAACAGATTGCAGTTCGCACCAGTGAACTCGACGGCTCGGCTACACCAATGGTCTAACTGACCGGATGCCTGGTGCTCGCCAATGCTCAAATCGGTCACCACCATCCGATGCGTCAGAATCCCGCAAACTTGTGGCTCCGCGAACAAACGGGTTGCATCAATCACGTCGACTCGTGCCACGTCATTACCCACAGGTGATGAATAATTCGTGAGCACGACGTCATCTGCCACAGCAGCAAGATTGTCGAAAAACTGCGATCCGAAAGTCAAACACTCGGGGTCCCGCAGAAGGTCTGATGGACGTAGAAGTCCTGACGTCTGCAGCGACGAGGCAGTCCCTTGGTACGCCTGCACGCGATTCTTCCTCTCACACGCACTCGTACTCACAGGTTCTGATTCAACCGACTCACAGGCGGTTTCCACTTCCCCGTCATTTTCACTCTCTGAAGTAAACGCATCCGCCGTTGCCATCAAATCATCGATGCCCAGCGCACTAAGAATGTGTTGGCTAACCTGATCATGCAGACCACAAACCACTTTTGGCTGAAGGCCAAGACTGTATTCCTGCAGCGGATCCTGCGGCTTCAACGAACTCTGAGTCTTCCAAGCCCCAGGTGACCTATCTGAAACCTGAAGTCTCAACGCAATATTTTGCGCCCCCGTTTGTTCGATCACATTTTGTAAAATCGGACCGACATCAACCTGAGTCGACAACAGACCCTGCAATGCCGGATTGAGAGCCTCGTTGAACACACCGACGGTCGCCATAGCCTGATCACCACTGCCTGCAGTTTCATCAATGGAATCATGTTTTCCATCAACCCGCCACCAGGCTCGCGAGGATTGGCACCTCAAATCCTCACGTTTGGCCGTATCGGCGGCCCCTGCCTGACGCGACAAGTCACGGGAAATGTTCTCAATGCGAACTGAACGGGACGACGCTCCCACAAACAGATCGGCTGCAAGGGAGGCACCCACAGTCGTCTCAAGGCCTACCGGACTTCCGGAGCGGGTAGGAACCAAGGCATTCAAAGCAGGGAGGTTGGAACGGTGGTGGTTTTCACTTTGCCGAGGCTGCATCATGCGTCTATCGGATTTGGAGGATGGACACGACCGGCGTAGCAAGGGGAGGGCTGACGCACACCAATCAAAACGCAAGACCGTTTGCGAATTGAAGCTCATTGGATGGGTAGGTCGATCAGAAAAGCTTTTCGGCAGCTGTTGCCAATGCACGCAAGATTTTCGTGACCATAAATGTCACAGCGAGCGTTAGAGTCTCGCAAATCGGTTAAATCCGAGTCGATCGTTGCGACCGGCACAGCGATAAGCCTCGCAACGAGAAGAGCATGATTGATTCACAAGCGTCGGATTCTAACGTTGAATTCGATTGCAAACTTTGCCGCAGCAACGTCACAACGCTGACCATCACACACCTCACACCTCACACCTCCATGCGGCCAACCCGTGCGGCCAACCCGTGAGGCCAGCAGTACTGCTAACAACGAAGGCCTGGACCGCTCTGAGAACGCTTACTGTTGGATCGCCGGTAACATGGTTGCTCCCTGAAACTCTTTGAGCGTCATCGTTTTCACTTTACCGTCTGCCATGACGACATATCCGCCCCTTGCGAGTGCCCCGGCTTCGAAAGCGAGCACAAAGCCTCCCAGCGTCTCAGTCACACTGAGGTCCCCATTCCAATTCACGACCACATCACCTTCGACAAGGCTCTTTTGTGCCGCACCACGCGTGCCAGCATCAGCCGACTCAGCCATCCACGTCGCAAGTTCACTCACATTTTTTGGTGAAGCGCCCGCTTTGTACATTTCGGCGTACGCTTTCCCGATTTTGCCGAGATTATCGCGACGTTGACGAACCGCGTTCTGTTGCTCTTCAGAGCAACCCGACAAACAACAAACGGCACACAACAAAAGGAACGACACCAAGGAGCGAGGCAACATGATTCCGCCGTGTATTTGTAATTTCAAAGTTTGAATCATCGCAAAACCGATCCTGCTGAGAGCTTCGCCGTGGGAACTTTCCCTACAGTATTGCGTGATCACACAACACACACAATCTGGCCAATCTCAGCTTCGCGTGTATTGGTCCTGCAGCATGTCGGACCACGAAATCAAAACAGTCCGAAGCTGAGATCGTTCTCGATGGCAACAAAAAACGCAGGATCTCACAAAGCAGACATTCCGATTCCCAACCGCATCGAAACAAGCCTCCCAGCACAGTTCGCAAAACTGGTTGCGCATGCAATCCTTGCTATTCGGCGAGGAACACAACGAAAAACAGTCTGTCGGCTTGCCCGGAAAGCCAAGAAATGCAACCATCAAAAGGAACCAAAGCCAGCTCTCAATCAAATGAGAACCCACGACCAAAAACATTGGGGCTCCCTGGCCGAGTCAACCATGGATCGAACCATGCAAACCAAACGAACCCTTGCACGGAGACACTGAGATGAAGCACTTCAACTCATTCTGGATACTGCTTGCCTGTTGCCCCTTACTTATCACACCCCAGAACGCGATTGCCCAGCAAGTCGCTGCTGAGAAACAGTCGTCTGAGGAAACGGAATCGGAAAAGCAAGCAGGCGAAAACAAACAGCCTTCTGTGGCAGGTCAACAAAAAGAGCCTTCTGCTGAGGAGAAAAAAGATCGCGAGTTGCGTCTGGCAAAGTACCTCAGCGGCGCAAAGTTCCTCGGGAATTTCACGATCGAGGGAAAGTCCGATGCGCTTCCCAAACCGGAAGCCTACACCATTAGCAAATGTGAAAAGCTGCCTCAGCCGGACATGTACCGACTGACGGCTCGTATCAAATATGGCGAGATTGACAGCGAAGTCCCATTGGACTTGAAAATTCTTTGGGCCGGCCGAACGCCAGTGATCACCATGGATGCATTTTGGATCCCCGGCATGGGCACTTTTGGAGCACGTGTGTTGATCCACGCTGGAAGGTATGCCGGGACTTGGCAGCACGACGAGATAGGTGGGCACCTATTTGGCGTGATTAAAAAAGAATAGAGGGTTCACAGTGCTCGGCCTCCCCCCGAAGGCCGAACACTGCACTCTCCCTTGCCGGAATTGAATCCACATCGCTTTGCCGCCATCCACCGACTCCCATTGGCAAAGCGATGCGAACTAAATTCCTGTGTAATAAGGAGTTGCCAACAACAATCTCTTTGACAGAACCTGATTCAACTCGGCAAAATTGAAGGCACTAGCAACTGTACTTGCACCGAGGACGAGATTGGTGAAACTGTTTGCACCGACATCCGCTGTGGCGTTGACGCCCACAACAACCTGCCCCTCACGGAATGGATATGGCTGGTCTTCCGTGACCTCGTAAGTCCCCTGTGCCAGCCCTGTAAATGAGTAATCACCATTCGCATCAGTAACCACGATCTGCGTTGCAATTGCACCTAATAGATCGGTACCGGTAAGGGTGATCTGGACATTCGCGATCGGTCCCTCACCCGTTTCTTGAATTCCATTATCATTGATGTCAATGAACACCGTACCCGAGATGCTTGACACCTTGGGATCTACCGTGGTGATCGCCGTCGCACTGTCATTGGCTGCGTTGGAATCACCCGTATCAGACGAGACCCCGACGCTATTTGTGATGCTGCTGGCAGCACCGGCTTCGATGTTGACGTTGATCGTCATCGAGCCACTCCCCCCAGCTACCATCGTTGCGACATTTGCCGTCACGACACCACCTGCCTCTGAAAGAACTTCACCTGAAGGCCCGGTACCGCTGACAAAGGTAACACCAGCAGGCAGCGCATCAGTGATCACCACATTACTGGCGCTCGAAGGACCGGAGTTAGTGACGTCGATGGTGTAGGTCAGTGTCCCCCCCACCTGCGACGCTGCCGATGAAACTGTTTTAGCCACTCCCAGGTCTGCTTCTGCGACAACGGTCACGTCAGCACTGTCCGAGTTGTTCGCAGTGTTATTCTCTCCCGCCGCCGACAAGTCCTGAACACTCGCTGCATTCGAAATCAATCCATCTGTGAGAGTATCAACTGTCACAGTGATCGTAGCAGTTGCTGTATCCCCACTGGCGATGTTCACCGAGGGGAAGGTGATAGTCCCCCCACTATCAACACCTGTTTGTCCTCCCATCGTTGCAGACACTAGAGTCACGCCCGAAGGTAACACGTCTGTAAGAATCACGCCGGGAGCAGTACTGGGTCCAGTATTCATCAGGGTGACGGTATACACCACAGTGTCGTCAGGGATTGAATTTGGGTCATCAGCAACTTTTGATACCTGAACATCAAAATCGGGCGTAAGCGTTGTGGATGCAGAGGCTGTATTGTTCGCTGGGTCCAAGTCTGTCCCCAGCGATGACACGGATGCGTTATTGACAACGGTTCCGGTCGCATCCTCTTGAATATCAGCTGTCAACGTAAAGACACGCGTCTCACCGTTGGGTAGAACATCGTACTGGACCGAGAGATTTCCCGTCGCGGCATCATAGTTGGTGTCATCAGCAGTCGGAGCGGTAATCACAACCCCCGTCAGCCCGGTCGGGATCGTGTCTGTAACGACCACTGTATTTCCATCACTGACGCTGTCGGTGTCGTGGCTAACAGTGAACGTGTAAACCAACTGGTCTTGCCCCGGCACTGCCGTGGCAAGATCAACGCTTTTACCCAAGATCAGATCGATCTGATTGAGAGTGGTGATACTCATTGCATCGGTATTATTGCCAAGGACCGTATCAGTGTCGCTTGTCGTTACGGTGGCTGAGTTGGGAATGTTACCAACAGCCGCTGCAGCAATCGTCGCATCAAATTCAAAAGTAACGCTTGCTCCGGCCAAGAGCGTTCCCACATCAACCGTCAAATCTTGACCGACGATGCCGTGGGTGGCACCTGAGGCAAGCGGGTTGAAACTGACGAAGGTCAATTCATCATCAAGCGTGTCCGTCACGACCACGTCGGCAGCGTCAGTTGCCCCGGTATTCGTCACCGTCAGGCTGTAAGTGACATCCTGTCCGGAAATTGGCGTTCCACTGGACGTTTTTGAGATAGCGAGATCGACAAAAC
>JBPCVE010000412.1:0-6276 GCA_051010795.1 Rubripirellula sp. | reverse complement strand
CTGCGCCGGTACTTGGCAAGCAGACGATTCCAACATGGGTAGCGTCAAGCCGCCACCGAGACCCTTCAGGATGTTTCGTCGATTTGTATTCATCTTGGAAAGGATGCTTGGGTTTGTTTCAGATTGTTATGCTGATCGCCTTCCGAACTCAACACTGGATTGAATCGACCGGAGGCCAAAGAACGCCTCAGCACACTCGGCGAACTGCAGGGGAGGCACGCAAATTGCAAGGTGAATCAGTTTTTTAATTCACCTCGAATGATTCGGGGCGGGCTTACAGTCTAGTCAATTCACGTGGCTGCGTCTCGATGAGTGTCATGCGGGTGCCCCGATTAAAATCAATTACATTCCTTCGACTCATTCGTTGGTGGAGTGAGCAGGAAAATGCGAGGATTCAGAAATTGATTACATTCATGTCGCCCTCACTGAGTGAGGGCGTAAGGTCGCTATCTACCCTCTATTTGACAGCAAGCTTGGTCGTTGGGGGATGTTTCATTGGTGCAAATCTTTCAAGGCTTCGGTCAGGTCTGCAAACTGGAACTCAAAGCCATCATCCAACAGACGTGCGGGTACTACATATCGACCGTAGATTACAAGTTCTGGATCTGTGTTCAGGAACAAAGGGGCACCAATTCGTACCATCCACTCAGAAGCTGGCAAGCCAATGGGCATGCCAATGGCTTTGCGAAGTACTCGCATGAATTCGGCCTGTGATTTGGGTTGAGGGGATGACACAATGTACACTCCTGACATGGAATCCTCGTGAATTGCACGAGTGAATATCTGATTCAAATCGTCTTCGTGAATCCACGACATGCCCTGTTTGCCCTTTCCCACTTTGCCACCGAGTCCGAGTTTTGTAATCAGCCTGAGGGTAGCAAGCGCGCCGCCGCCGCCGCCGCGATCACGTCCAATGACGAAACTGGTTCGCATGATGACACCACGTTGTTCTGGCAAGATGCTTTCTGCAAAGGCTGCCTCCCATTCTTTTGCCACTGTTGGTGCCATTCCATATCCGGTGGCTGACCCCTCACTGCAAACGGCAGTTGGTGGGTCGCCGTAGATGTGGGCCGTGCTCATCTGAACCCAGACCGGCGGTGGTGCATGTGCCTCACGCATCGCTGCCCCAAGGACTCGCGTGGACTCAACTCGGGACCGTAGTATCTCGTCCTGATGATCAGGCGTCTTGACGCAGTTCACTGTGCGCCCCGCAAGGTTAACGACGGCGTCACAGCCATCGATCGCTGCCGTCCAGTCACCCAAGCTGCGACCATCCCATGCGAAGTGTGTCCACGCACCATGGGACTTGGGAATGGTACGGGAAATCAAACTCACATCGGCACCGTTTTCGATGAAATGTTCTGCCATCGAAAGTCCCAGGAAACCGCTGCCACCCGCGATGGCGATTCGTTTTCCTTCCAAGATTTTATCCATTGGATTACACTTTCACTGCCTTCAGTGTTGATGCACCCATGGCGGTCTTTTGTTGAGTGCTAGAGGGTGATCGGCCGCAAGCGTTAGCCTCTTCCATCTGGTTTGTTAACGCGTGGTAGCCAATGATACCAGACAACGCTGAAAGAACCGCATTTTTGTATGGTACCAAAACCGTTGATGAGTAAGTTTGCGAGCGATTTTCCGATGACAATGATATCCTGCCTTGTGGTTCAGACTTCCGAGGCTTGAAGCTGATTTTTGTACCGAATGTTTCTGCATAGGGATTGGCCCCTTGGTACTTCCGCATTGGGGACGAGATACAATGCGGGTTGATTTCCTATAGGCTTGATGCCGCTGACCGAAAGAATGAGAAATGATCCATCGTGTCCTCCTGTTTTTCGTTTTGTTCCCGATTTTTTTATCCGCACAAAGCTGGGGTCAGGATTCCAGCGAAAAGATTATCCTGCCTGTCCTTGAGCCCGTTGACCAGGCGATGCAAAGGTTTGTGGATCAAGGGCAAATCGCTGGTGCCGTCACACTGGTGGGGCATGGCGGCAAGGTGGTGCATCTGGGGGCGGTGGGACTGGCAGATATCGAATCCAGTAAGCAGATGCAATCGTACAGAATGTTTTCCATCGCATCGATGACCAAGCCTGTCACCGCGACGGCGGTGATGATTTTGCAGGACGAAGGCAAACTGAGTGTCGATGACAAAATCAGCAAATACCTTCCGGAATTCAAAAATGTAAAAATGAAAGATGGCAGCGATCCTGAACGTGAAATCACGATTCGCGACGCAATCACGCATACATCAGGGCTCAGCGGTAGTCAGGTGTTCGATTCATCTCTCAGGGAATCAGTTGACCAGCTTGCAGAAAATCCACTGAGGTTTCAGCCCGGAACACGGTGGCAATACAGTCCCGGCCTAAATGTGGCTGGACGCATTGTTGAGATCGTTGCAGAAAAACCATTCGAAGTGTTTGCTCAGGAGCGTATCTTTGCACCAATCAAAATGAACAATACGACATTTTTTCCCACTGAGAAACAACAGGCTCGAATTGCTGGGCTGTACCGCGTTGATGATAAGAAGAAACTGGCTGAGGTTGATAACCGTATCGTCGATCCGTCGAATGTAAAAGGACCGAATCCCTCAGGAGGACTCTTCGCGACGGCCCGCGATATGTATCGCTTTTATCAAATGATTTTGAGCGGTGGACAGCTTCGTAAAGGTGACAGAATTGTTTCCGAGCAAGCTGTCAAGCAGATGACTTCACCACAGACTGGTGATTTGGTGACAGGTTTTACGCCGGGGAATTGCTGGGGATTGGGATGGTGCATTGTTCGGGAGCCTCAAGGGGTAACCGAAGCTCTTTCGTCCGGGACCTTTGGCCATGGTGGAGCGTTCGGTACTCAGGGCTGGGTCGATCCTGAAACAAAAACCATTTACGTCTTGATGATTCAGCGAACCGATTTGCCGAACAGTGATGGTTCAGACATTCGTAAAGCGTTCCACCAATCCGCCAGCGAAGCATTGGGGTTGTGAGTGACACTGCAGATTCTCGCAGTGTGATCTCGGATGTTTTTAAGTGTCTATTTTGAAGTCAGCAGTTCGCGAGAAACGCATGGGGATCCAGGAAACTGAGGCCGGAAAAGTACGAGTGATTCACGCCCTCACCAGTATCTGATGGGGCGTGTTTAAAGTTGAGATTTGTCGATCGTGCGTTTCATCAATTCGTTGGAAGGTAGTTCCGGGTTGAGAGCCTTGCGTGCCGTGGCAACGCCGGCGACAGGGAGTTCTGCTGGTTCGATGAGTCCAATCTGCACCAGTACCGATGCTTGGTCCCAGTGAATTCGTTCTGATCTGATTTTTCCATCTTCAAATTGAACAATTACCACTTTGGCAACCGCGACGGGTTTGTCAGCCGGGGGAACCCCCGGCAGCAGCCAATCCATCTGCACCGAGTGCGTGAACTTGAACAGAAACTCGTCCACAATTCTGTCGTTTCCTATTGTGCGTGAAATGGGAACAATCTCAGTGTCTTCAGGCATTTGCGGAATGAAGTAGGTTCCGTAGAAATGCTGGAGTTGTTCGCGATTGACGCCACCGGTCATGACGGGAATGTGGTTGACATTTGGGTGAGCCACCATTGTGTTGACTGCTGATAATGCACTCTTATCTTTGAACTCGCTGGCGAGTGTCAGCTTGTAGCTGTGCCCGAGATTGTGGCCCGGTTGATGTGGTATGCTTTTCGGAGTCTTGGCAGAAGAGCGGACCAAAGTCGTGTGTCCAGCCTCCATTGATGACGATGATGGTCCATCATGTATTCGGTGTCTGTGATTTGAATCCCGGAGTCCCACCCTGTTATCTTTCTGGGGTCATTGATCGCCCAGTGATACTGAGCTGATGTCGTGCGAACGCTTGCCTCCCACCGGTGGCTGTTGTTCTTGGCGAATTCCGAGCAACCATCAAAAAGAAATGTTGATCCTGGGAAGTGACGGCTGAGTAGAGCGAACAGTGCCTTGACCTGCTCAGGATGCAAATACATTAGCACGCCGGCTGCCTGAAATAACCACGGGCCCAGCGAGACGGATTTTACATTTTCGATCCAGCTCGTATCGAAAATGTCACCACTGATTGTGTGCCGGTTGGGGTCAGGGGCGAAGTATTTGTGTCGTAGTTCGACCACGTCTTTAAAATCAAATTCAAACCATGTTGCGCGACCATGCTGGCTGTTCCGCTCAAAAGCGGTATCCAGCCCAACGCCAAATAGTCCAATGGACCCAGTCGGATTGGCAAGCAGAAATTCTTTGATCCATCTGTCCATGATGGAAGCACGAATCGCGCATCCGGTCAAAGTGTTGGGGTACTGGCGAATTCTTTCAAAATCATACGGAAGACGATCGACGAGTTTTTTTGCGGCCTCATCTTTGATGATTGCATCCTCGCGGTCCCACTGGTCTGCGCGTGCGCACAGTGGCGTCAGAAGAGTCTCCTGAACGTTTTCCAGTTCCAGCGTTTCAGTCAGTTCCGGCTTTGTACTACTCAAGAGTTGGCTGCGGTGATTGTCTCCGCCTCCTCGGTTGCGTCTGTTCCGTCCTGTGCTGTGTCGGCTTGGCTCTCGACAACAAAATCGGCAAGCCGATTGATCGTAGGGCCCTGCAGGTAAATTGACATTGGCATTTCAATGCCCAGTGCTGTCTGCATTTTGTTGCCCAGTTCCATTGCCATCAGGGAGTCCATGCCGAGTGTGGTCAGTGACACATCCTGTTGAATTTCCTCAGGATCGATGCCCATGATGTCGGACAACTGTTGCGAGAAGAACGTCTGCAAGCGAACCCGCATGTCGGTCGCATTCAAGGTTCCGAGTTCCTCGCGGATGGCTACGTGCGCGTTATTCGAAGTGGTGTCCTCTTCGATGCTTGCAAGTTGATCAATCAAGTGAAACTTGAGTTCGCCTGACATGAGGTTTGAAAGGACCCCACCAAACCGATCCCAATCGGCACGAAAGACAGTCACCCGTTCAGTTTCATGTTTCAGGAATTCGCCCATCAATGACAAGCTCTTTTCGGTGGGCAAGAGGTGTACCCCTTGTGATCGCATCATCTCGCCAAGTTCTGCGGCCATGCCTGAACCATCAAACGCCCCCCAGTTGACTGATAAAGTACGCTGATTCAGAGTGTTCCGATAAGCGGCAAATCCATCCATGAATGAATTGGCAGCTCCATAGTTTGCTTGGCCGGCGGTGCCTAGCACTGCGCTGACCGAACTGTACAGCACCATGAAGTCCACTGGATGTTCCTGAGTCCATTGATGCAAATTCAAGGTACCCAATGTTTTTGCTGGTAGAGGAAAAGCAAAATCTTCATTCGACATCTGGTTCATCAATTGGTCGCGCAAAACGCCAGCTGCATGAAAAATTCCTTTGATCGGTGGGAATTTTGCGGGCAGAGTGTCTAACCCTTGATTGAGACTTTCCGTATCACACACATCTGCGGACACAACCGTCACGGGGCAATCGAGGTGTTCGAGATTCTTGAGTACGTCGTCCGCTGCCTCGACACTGCGACGAGAAAGCAGGACGATGCCCCCTGCTTTCTGAGTTGCAAGCCATTCTGCGGTCTGCAGGCCCAAAGCTCCCAGTCCCCCCGTGATCAGGTAGCTCGCATCCGGCCGGATTTCGTTCTCTTCGGCGACCCGTTGCTGGTCGTCTTCATGCATGACCGATTTGTTTTCATGGGTTTCAGGGTTCATCGTCACAATGATCTTGCCAATGTTTCGTCGCTGGGACATGAAACGGAATGCGGCCACAATGTCTTGGATCGGAAAAAGCGTGATGTTCGGAGGATCGTAGATGCCTTCGTTGAAACGTTTGGCGATATCAGCCATCAATCGAGCTGCGACCTCGGGACGCTGCCTGAACAGTCGGTCCAAGTCGACTGCTGAGTAGGACAGGTTGTCTTGGAATGGGGCCAAACCGAGGGGGCGGTCAGCGTAAATGTCAATTTTGCCAATTTCTACGAATCGTCCATACGCAGCCAGTGACTGGAGGCTGGCGTCAATGGCATCTCCAGGCAATGAGTTCAATACGACATCGACTCCCTCACCCTTTGTGATTTGCTCAATCTCGTCAGCAAAGTCGAGTGTCCGTGAGTTCATCACGTGGTCAACGCCGAGGTCTCGCAGAAAGTCACGCTTTTCGTCACTGCCTGCGGTGGCGAATATCTCGGCGCCGATTGACTTGGCTATTTGAATGGCGGCTAAACCAACACCACCCGCACCAGCGTGGATCAGAACCCGTTCACCGGCTTCCAGATCCGCAACTTTTCGGAGGCAATATTCAG
>JBPCVE010000411.1:0-4577 GCA_051010795.1 Rubripirellula sp. | reverse complement strand
TCAGGGAGGCGTTTGGCGCCGTGCAGTTGTTGGACAACTCGCTTGAAGGATTACTTGAACGACAATTGCCGATCGAAAATCCGGGTGGAACCGACATCCAGTCGCCGCCTTCTGTAAAAGATCGTATTCGCATGTGGGGATCGGAAACGGAAGCCATGGCGGGATCGGACCGTGAAACCAGGCCGACGGCAGTCAGTCGGGCCTCTTCGATCGATACCGTCGCACGTGCCGGGCATTTCACGCCTGATGCAATTGAACCCTTGCAGGTTGAAGAAAAAGAATCAATTGGCATGTTTGCTGCGATCGATTCTCTGGTCGACTCGGCAAGCCAGAAAGCCATTGGCTACGATGAAGTCTCCGATTTCATGCAGCGTTTCCCGCCTCGGACGATCCCCCATTCGCTTCGGAACGAGAATCTGCCTCGAGTTCCGTTTGTTTTCTGGTTCATGTCTTTTCCGGCGATTGCCTTAGGTCTTGTGACAATCACTTGGGGCATGTTGCACGCCGGTGGGATGATCAGAGCCGGGCATGAGCTTCTTGTTGTATTTGGTGCTGCTAACCTGATTCCCGTTTGCGCGGCGTGGGCATTTTTTTGCACAAAGCGTATGGTTTACTTGCAGATACTGCGCGAAGGAGTGTGTGCATCGGCAACCGTGCGAAGTCGCTACTCGACGGTTGATTACGACATTGAAGACTGGCTCACGTGCAAGCATACGGTTGACGTGCAATTTCTGGCTGGTGAGGAATCCGTCAATGGGAAGATCACGGTGAAGGGCATGCAGATGAAGACTTTACAACGATGCCTCGATGACGGAAAACCAGTTTGCGTTCTTTACCTGAAGGATCAGCCAAAGAAATTTCGTTTGTCAACGCAACTTACAAGCAGACGATTTTCTGGCTGAAGCGATTTCGTTTCAGAATGGCGATGCAGCTTCGGATTTGTGTTGATGCCAGATGAAAGATGCAGTTCCTTTGTGTTGGGAATGCTCCGTATTGTTTCCGTCTGGCGGCGCAACTGGCGGCATGTCCGGTTACCGGGCTGGTTCCGTTTCCTGGGGATTCTGTTTAGTGAGCTGGACTGTTGGTGCTTGGCGTGTTTCTTCGAAATCATTGCTTGATTCGAAGCGTTTTTCGTGACCAGAAGATACCTTCATCATTCGTGAGTTTCAGTCGCAGTAAAAGTGTGTCTTGGTGGTCAACAGTGGGTAGTGTGATTTGATTTGGACCGTTTGTGATGTTGGGCAAAGCTGTTTTGTGTTTCCATTGGTCAGTGAATGTCAGAGCTTCCTTGTCTCCATAGTAAAGCGTTGCCATCGGATTGTTGCCGGAGTTGCGAACCGTGAAGGAAATCGTCTGCGGCTTCCTCGGTTGGGGGGCTTCTGTGAACTCGATTGACGAGGGTGTGCTGCTCAGGTCCTTGATGTCCCGGTCGGTCAGGTAGCTGGGTCTCATTGGTTGGTGTTCAAGCTTGATGGTGGGGGGGCCAGCTGGCTTGCGAAATGTCCAGCCACCTGTTTGTAAAAAGAACCACCCATCGTCGGTCACGCCACGGTGCGTATGGGTCAAGCCGCTCGCTTGGTTGACATTGCCGGTGGCCATGCGGTCCAGCGAGTACCATTTGCCGCTTTGGTCCATGCACCAACCACGGTATCTCATGGTTCTTGAGTAGGCTCCTGTGCGTTGAATCGATGCACGGCCCGGCACTTCGACAAAGCTTCCTACCCAGAGTGACTTCAGAGGTTTACCGTTGTTGTACCTGTTGCCAATGCCGAATAGACGCCACCGTTTTTCATCGTTTGCATAGAAGTAGCTGTAGTAGGTGTCGTAAGGTGTCCCGGGTTCGACACGCAAAGCAAGTGTTTGTCGTTGACCTTGGCGGCCAGCTAATGGTTCCCAGTTGCGGATTTTGACGCCGGTTCCCTCATGGGAAAAACCGCCGAGAGTTGCTTTGCGGTTGCCGGCGGCCAGCAGGTGGGACAGTTGCTCGATGGGGGGAGCCTTTTTGCCACGACCAAATGACCACATCGAAAAGTTGAATCCTGAATTCACTTCACCATTGGCTTGCCATGTGGGGCCGTAGTAGCCAAACGGAGTTGTGATCGGACTGTAGAAAGGGAGTTCTCCCGGTACAGCATCCATCTCCATTACCCAAAGAGTGATCGGGCCATGTGGTTTTGATGATGTGAACTTGGTGTGTGCGGCAGCGGGACGCCAGCGTTTTCGTAGGACTGCGGCGTTGTTGAGGCAGGGGCCAGATAATTCAAGCGCCAAAACACGGCAGTCTGGAGAAGTCTGCTTGCTGATGAGTTGAAGTGCGGTAAAACCTTCCTTGTCAGCACGCAGTCGGCCAGTGATGACTTGTGTCTTTGCTTTTTTGTTTGCGGTAATGACTGCGGATGATTGTCCCATTCGAATTTCAAATTTCGCGGAATGGTCGACTGCATCGCATAGAACTCGGAACTGGAGATCGCCCGCCTGTTCGAGAAACAGTCCCCACTCGGCAACGTCTCCGGTGTCCCATTTTTCAATCGCCGAAAATGATTCGCCTTTGTTGAGGTCCGCAATATCACCTGCGTTCCGTGTTTCGTTTTTTTCCTGTGTCAGGCAGGCCAGGCCAAGCTTCGGAAAGAAACAGTCATTGGCTGTAAGCACCAACGTTCCGTCTTGGGTTCGCTGGGCCATGTAGAGCTGGTCGTCTTTCCCCGGAACCTCGATCCAACTGAGAGGAGAAGCCTGTTGGCCAGTGTTGGGCGCAGTTGCCTCGTCTGCTGTGTGTTGTGCCCATGAGTTGGCTGCAACCGGGAAGCCGAGAATCAAGGGCATGGCCACGAGCATGTTTGGTAGGGCGAAGCAGTTTAATAAATTCATGTGGAGGCAATTCGTGGGTGCGGTATCGTGAAGGCGATCGTGGGGGCATGGAAAAGATTTCACTTGCCCAGCCAACGGCAGGCGTTTTGCAGCACCTGAATCATCTCGGGTTGTTTGTACACCGGGTACGTTTCGTGCCCGGGGCGGAAATAGAATACTTTGCCTTTGCCAATGTCCCAGATCATTCCACTGCGGAAACGTTCGCCTTTGGTCCACGTCTCTTCAAAGATGACTGCATCCGGTTGTGGGACATGGAACGGTTCATTGTACATCTCTGTTTTGGGAATCTGAAAAGTTCGGGGCAAGCCTTTGCTGATCGGGTGGTTGGGTGATTGTACGGTGAGCAGCCCTGGGGCTCCGTCAGGTCGGTAGTCGGGGAAGCAGCACCAAGGCAGGTGGACGATTGCCTGAAACTGCTTCTGGTTTTTCTTGTAGCCGAAATAGGATGGCGTCAGTTCGCTGCCGTGGATGGGGACAGTGCGTTCACGGGGTGGCTTGACGGATTCAATCAGGAATTCACCTTTCCAGCCGTTCTGTTGGAAGTGCTGCTTCGCGTCCTCGATGCTACGCCAGTTCATTGCCTCGATGAAAGGGCGAGCCCAGTGAGCCGAGTGCAACGCAATGAGGTCCAACTTTCCTTCTCGTATGTAATCCACGATCAGACGTGCTTTCGCTTCGGGAACCTCGCTCTGGCGAACGTGTCCCCACCAGATGATCACATCGGCCCATTCCAGATTGCCGGCAGTCAGACCCTGGTCAGCATCATCCAGAGCAACTGAGCGGACTTCGAAATCCGAGGTTTGTTCCGTGAGTCGTTTGGCGATTTCGTTACCCAGGAAATCTTTGTAAGCAACAGCTTGTTTGGGTTGGCGTTCATCCCAGATAAGGACGTGAATTGTCTTTGGATTTTCGGCTTGCCCAGAGGCTGGAAGTAGCGGTGTCACGCAAAAGAGAGCGAACACTGTTGCAATGAGCTTTTTCATGAAAGGACTTGGTTGATGTGTGAGGCTAGATGTGGGAAAGCAGTCGCTGTTATACCAGAGTCCTCATTGCCTTTTCAGTGATTTGGGTAGGTCCGTTCGCGTGGGTGAACGGTCTCGTTGTTTGCAGCGTTGACGGTAAGCGGGTGAGTAGCTGATTGGGTTCGCTGAGCAAGATGTGGATTGTTCCTGTTTGTTTTGGATGCAGCGGAACCTCGCTGTTGAGGCGGGGTTTTTGTTTCTATGGCATTGAAAGGTGAAATACATGCTTCGGAATGCACCTACATCGATCGCCTGCCAAATGATTGTAAAAACCTTCGGCTGGGGCGGCGCATCGGCACTTCATCACGCTCTTGAACTACAAAGTAATGGAATAGGAATCATGTTAAATCGCGTGCTAGTTATGGCAATGGCAGCCTGCCTTGGGTTGCCGGTGTGTGAGACGGTTTCTGCACAAGGTCCCGCGTTTGGTGGACGTCCCGGAGGAGGGACGCCATGGGCTGGTCGGATGAGTGCGGGGAAGCGAACATCGCGCTCACCGGTTGGGATGCACGAAAGAGGGCCCCGTCAAGCGATTATGGCTGGGAACAGGGAGCGAGGATCAAGGACGCAAGAATCGCGCGGCGCGCACGCGTCGCATCGTGACCGTGGGCATTCAGAATCACGCAGTCATGGCCGTGCGCATGGACCTCAGCGATCCCGTGGCAAGGTGGATCAGCGATCCCGTGG
>JBPCVE010000410.1:0-4375 GCA_051010795.1 Rubripirellula sp. | reverse complement strand
ACTCGACGCACAAAAATGTCGCCTAGAAAAATGCAACAGCCAGCTAGTACAAACCATGGCCATGCGTCGCGTATGCTTCTAGCCAATGCCAAGCCCCCACGGAAAGCATTGCGATTTTCAGGACTTTCATCTGATGTGATGCCCAAGGGTGCGGTCACTTCTCCTCTCTCGCCACCAGTTGGTTTGACGGCAGCGAGTTCGGAAATCAGGGCTTGGTTCGTTTCTCGTATTCGGTACTCTTCGCTGTATGGGATTGTGACTCCCGTTGATAACGGTGCTGTTTTTGCATCGGGGATCACGTTCACAAAATAACTGCCGGTCTTATTTGCGGGAAAACTTCCGATGTATCTCCCCGGAGCGGTCTGTCGCATTCGCAACACTACAGGTTTGAGGTCTGGATCAAGCACCGACGCACTCATGTTCAGAAAGTTGAGGAATGAGTCTTCCTTGCTGAGTGCATTGACAACAACCTGTACTTCACCGTCGCGAATCTGTGTCGCAAGGGTGTACTTGCCGGTGTCACCAGTCGGGCGCATCAACCATCGAACGAGTTGGCTGTAGAAGGCTTCGTAACCCGCCCACTCTGTCCAGTTTGATGCCCAGCGTGCACCAGCATCTGTCGTCACGACGGCCGTGCGTCCAAGTCCGTAGGTCCAGATGGCAAGAATGGTTGCGTTTTCTGGTGAATCAGGCTTGGGTGATTGAATCAGGACTTGCGCCAGTGGGCTGTCTTTCACTTGCGTCAAGACAAAGCCGCGTGTGGTTGGAAGAATGCGGTCAATTCCGTCCAGCATTGCGTGTGGGAAGATGACCTCCGGGGTCGTGCCTCCGTCGGGTTCGTAAACAAGAGGACGAGAGACCCTTCTCGCTTCACGTTGGAAAATCCGAGGGAGTGCCTTGCCGTTGGAAGCTTCGTAATATTTCCCACCGGTTCGAGTTGCAATGTCCTGTAGGCGTTGACTTCCCACGCGACCATGGGACGCGACCGCAACGGTGCTGACGGTGATGTTATTAGAGATAAAGGCGTTGATGGTTGCGTTGTTTGGAGGGGAGGGATCGCCATCACTGACAATCAGGCAGTGTTTGACAGAGGCAGGGGTCCGAGCCAGTCCGGCCACTGCCATCTTCATGGCTGGGTCAAATTGAGGCATGTCTCCGGGGGTCATCCGGCCGATGGCTGCAAGCATGGCTTTTCGATACTTGCCCGCCTCCAGCATGCCCTGCTGTCCACCCCAGAGCCAGGCGTCGCCGCCTTGTGTCCAGTGCAGAACACCGCCGTAATCACTGGGGCCCAATTGTTCGATGGCGGCTTTGGCAATGATTTTCTGCCAGTAATTGCCTTCTGCCATTTCGCTCGCATGCATGATGAGGGCTAACGCACCCACCGCTTGGATTTTTGAATTCCTGATTTTGAAGTCGACGGGCATCGCCTTCTCAAGCTCTGTTCCTGTCCAGCCACCAGCTCCAAAAGCTTCGGGACCACCAATGAGCAATAACCCTGCTCCCAATTGACGCGTGTTGCTAACCAGCATGTCGATCTGAGCATCAGAAAATGAGGTGATCTGTTCAGAGCTATCGCCCGCTACGCGAGGAACACCTGCAAGAATGACAGCGTCGTAGGGCTGCAGTTCCGCAATGCTGCCGAATAGCGAGTCACTTTGCATGATGTCAACTTCAATGTTGTTTCTGCGAAGCACATCTGCCAATAAGTCAAAGTCACCCGACTGTTTAGGATCTTGAATCAAGAGCACGCGACCTTGACCACGCACATAGGTGTAAGCAGTCGCCTTGTTGTTTTGGGTGAGGCCATCCCCATCAACAGAATCGGGTACGAATTCAGCGTTGTAGATGTAGGGTGCTGGCTGATCAATTTGGTGTTGCAGGGGAAATACATTCTTGCCTGGTTTCAGCGAGATGTCCTCTTCTAGCAACAGCTGGACTTCGCCATTGACTTTTTGGGTGACTCGTAGTTTGCCTGTCGATGGTTCCTCTGTCTCAGAATCGGCGTAGTTGTTCACAACCACGCGAGCTTCGAATGGTTGTCCCTTGCGGATGTTATTGGGTATGTCAATCTTTTCAACAAGCACTTCGTTCTCGGAGCTCAGCATCACGGGTACAACGTCAATCCCAATGCCTGAACCCGCAATACGTGCGGCAAGTTTCTTTGCCTGACCAAGGTTTTCATTTCCATCTGTGACGATCACAATGCGGCGCGACGTATCCTCTGGCATTGAAGCTTGAGCAAGATTCAATGCTGACTCAAGGTTCGTTGCATCGGCCCGTCCACGCATGCTCTCGACACGTCGCAGTTGTGGAATGTCGTCATCAAAAGGAGGTATCTCAATGGATGCATCCCGGCCAAAGACAATGATTCCGGCACGGTCCTCTCTCGCTCTTTCTCGATGCTTCTTGACGTTGCCAATGACATAGTCGAGCATCTCTGTGCGTTGCGGCTGTGGGATGCTCTCCGACTGGTCCAGCAGATACATCACTGTCACGCGGTCACTGACCCAAACCATCTGTACACCTGCAACCGCGAACACGATCACTGTCCAGACAACCGTCCGCAGGATCAATGCGAATGCGCGTCTGATTTTTCCCAAGGCACCTAGCGACTCATAGCCAATCCACCACAGCACTGGTAAGGCGAGTAGCAGCCAAAGATAGCCAGGGTGATCAAAGCCCAGTTTGGGAATCATGTTTTCGAGCCTAGTGGATGATTTAAACGGGGGTGGTGGTCGCGTCGAGTGATGACGGGGGTGAACGCCGGTAGACGACTGCTGCGAATGACGTTGCAGCAATTCCAATGCAACCTAACAGTAAAATGCCGAGGGTGAATTCCAAAGCAGGTAAAGAAAAAGTATTGGTGCTCGCGGTAGGGGCGATGATGGTAGCCAAAACGCTGACAAGATTATTGACGAAATGAGCGAGTATCGCAGGGAAAAGCGATCCACTCTGCCATGTCAACCAACCAAGGAATATTCCCAAGGGAACAACGGCGATGACATGCACGGGGTCCATGTGAAAGGCTGCAAACACAACGGACGAAAAAAGGATGCCAAGCACGGGCGGGAACACTCGCGTCAGGCGACTTTGAACATAACCCCGAAACAGTAGTTCCTCACACAAGGCCGGAGTCAGTGCAACCATAAGTACCAGTTGAGCGGTAAAACCCGATTGGCTCTGCTGCCTGAAGATATCTGACATCTCCTTCAGTGCAGCACTCTCGTCCAGAAAGAGCCCGATGATGATTCCCGATATGATCCCGACCAGTGGTGTGGCCAGCGCTGCGGTAACCCAAGCCCATACTGGCCAATTGCCTTTTACCAATGCGAGTCGTTGTTGCATGGGGTGTGGGGAAAGGTAAGCTGCGATCAGGCAAGGTGTGACTAGCGCTATCTGGGGAGTCACAATCATTAGTAGCAAGCCCACGGGAGATTGCGTCACCTGACGTAGACTATCTGGATTCGAAAACAGACTGGCTGAAAAACTACCGTGTACATAAACAGCCGCTGCGATCGTCATGACGAGAGAAGTAGAAATAAAAAACAGAAGTGAGACACCAATCACGGCGAGACTGGTCCACCAACGTTCTCTCGGGGGAGTTGGCAGAAACTCTGAATGGCACAAATTGGGCTTGAAGGAATCAGTGGCGACGTCTGTCTGGTTGGCCAAGCTTGCAAGCAGTGGTTCCGGTTCGGTCGATGAATCGTTCGCCGATCTCGCCAAATCGCCTTCGTGCGCACGGTTCCCCTGTTTGATCGCGTGAATGGCGGAATCGCTATCGGGAAAATCCATGGCTACCGTGCGTGATGCGTCTTGGATCGAAACATGACTACAGTGTAAGCATCCCAGTGATGATCGTCGCCCGATCATTTGGAGTATTTATGATCCGTTTCGCAAAGAAAATGCCTGGAATCAGCTAAACAAGTCCCGTCGTCTGCTCTAAACCGAACATCACGTTCATGTTTTGTACTGCTGCGCCACTGGCACCTTTCGCAAGGTTATCAATTGCGCACACAAGAATTGCTCGGGAGCCAGCAGCCCGAGCGGTCATTTGGACATGGTTGGTTCCCGCGACATGCTTGGTTGAAGGCAGGTGGGATACAGGGTGAATGAACGCCGAATCCTTAAATTTCTCCTGCCAGCATTGCATGATCTCTTCGAGATTGTCGGATGTCGGCCGGACATAGATCGTTGACAGGATTCCACGATCCATCGGGGTCAAATGAGGAGTGAACAGGCATCGAATGGATTTACCTGAAACTCGCTGAACGATGTCATCAATTTCGGGCTGGTGGCGATGGCAGCCGACTGCGTAAGCGCTGATAGCCTCATTGGTTTCACAGTACAGTGTCGCAACTTTCGCACTGCG
>JBPCVE010000409.1:0-4684 GCA_051010795.1 Rubripirellula sp. | reverse complement strand
GGTAAAGCACTTGCGTTGTTCGGCCGAACCTTTTGATGTTTGTTCCAGCAAAGGCAAGGCTGCCTCGATCGCTTTGCGTATTTTGCTTTCCTCGAGGGACACGTGTTCCGGTTCATCGCCGACTGTGTAAGCACCATTTATCAATCCCATCACGGTCAGAGTGACGATGAACGAACCTCGACATAACCATCGTGATGGAGAAATCATGAATAAAAAACAACCGAGTGAAGGAACACAAGGTTTAAGAGCAGATTCATGACCAGCGTTTTTGCGTTCGAAGCCACTGGTGTTTGTTGTTGGAATGGATTGAAGCGTCATAGCGTTTAGCATGATCCATTTTTGCTGACGGGAGGGAACTTTCCAGATCTCGCCAATTCAGAAAGCACAAATTTAAGATATCTGACGAATGGTGGCGATTTGTGTGATCGCTTGAAATTATTCGTCCCCTCTTCCATACCAGTTCTCGCGACTTAACAACTCACCTGTGTCTATTTGACTCGGATCAATCACGACATGTTTGATTCGTTGCCGCTTCCAAGTGTACGTCATGTGCACCATGCCGTCCTTGGTTTGAATGATGGCGGGATAACTGAATTCCTGTTTTTCTTCCTGTTCGAGGACTGCAACTTTTTTCCATTGCAGACCGTCGGCAGAAATGGCGAGATTCAAGAGTCCCCTGCGTCCCCAGCCTGTTGTTCCCGACCCAAGGTGGTTGTAGATCATCAGGTGCCGTCCATCCTGAAGAGTCACCACCTCGATACCAGAATTGGGATTGGGCAGGTTTGTCGCATGCATGGGTGACCAGGTCTCGCCATTATCTTCCGAAAAACTGGTGCTGATAACACTCTCTTTTGTTCTGCACAGTACCTGAATACGGCCATTAGCATGCTCCAGGAAAGTGGGTTGAATTGCATTGAATTGTTTGGATTCATTGATCGGTCCAATTCGTTCCCATGTGCCTGTTGGTTTTCCTTGTTCAAGTGCAACCTTTTCAAAATGCACTCGCCAGCCGTCATATTCGGTGGATGAACCACACAGCAGGGTATTGTTTGCGAGCAATATTGGCTTGCAGCGGACAGGGCCATCGATTCCTTCGGGTAACCGTCGGCGATCACGGAAGGTCCGGCCCTGATCGTAACTGAACATCATTTCACCCCACCACGAACGGGGGTCTGGACCCACTTTGAAGAATAACGAGGTGGGGCCGCCATCCTCCGCTTGAAACAGAACCGGGTTCCAGCAGGGATAACGTAAACTGTCGTGCTGAATACCAGTTGCCCATTCTTTGGGACTGCTCCAGCGATTCCCATCGTGATACGAGGTCCAGATTCCAACATCCTTATCCTTTTCTCGAGTGCCTCCGAACCAGGCAACAACAAGTCCTCGGCTGGTTTCGCAAATCGTTGAAGCGTGGCATTGGGGGAACTTGGCCTTGGTAAACACAAATTCCTCCTTCACGAATCCAGGGAATCGGGCTTGGGCTTGTGGTTTTGGTTGGCGGGCGATTAATACCTTTGGATCATACGTAACGCAATCATCATGTTTGATATGGTAGATCCGACCATTTTCCGACCCTACTAACAGGTCAGGTTTTTGATCGTTATCGAAATCACATACTGCGGGACTGGATGTGTGTCCGGCAACGTTACGTTGGGCGAGGTTGCCAATTTTCTTTAGCACAACCTTGTCTTTTCGATCAACGCAATTGCGGTACCACGTTGCATTTTCAGAATTCACGAGAATGTCCAGTCGCCCATCGCTATCCCAATCAACAACGGCCAGTTTGATTCGGCCGGAACTACCACATGATTTGGGATTGAGTTGAATCGGGCGGTTGTCTTCATCAACAAAAATCCGTGAAGGTGCTTTTCCATGAGAACGCAAAGCGAGAAAACCCTGTTGATCCAACGCGACGAGATCAAGCTTTTCATCGCCATTGAAATCAATGGCGACCGGTGTCGTTCGCCACTGTGTAAGTGCTGCGGTTGACGACTGGTTCCACCAGTACCAACTTGGCGGTGTTTCTGGATTGTTGAAAGTTAGTTCGGTAGTCTGCAAACCACTCTGCGTACCGACCAGAAGCCCAATCCGCGACAATATGGAGTTGTAAATGATGTCAGGATTTTTATCCCCATTCCAGTCTGCGACTGAAAGTGTGGTGTAACCCCATTTGGCTTCACACGGCCCTTGGATGGATCCACTGGGCCCTGCCATCACGCGAAATGTGGCGGCATGGTCTGAGTCGTCAGATCTGGCTTTGATGTTTCTGGGAGCGGACCATTTTGGCAAACCATTCTTCCCCTGCCCAAGATTCTCGAATATGCCGATGTAACCTGCTGTGTTTCCACACAGAATGTCTTCATCACCATCCTTGTCCCAGTCAAACGCGAAGGGAGTTGCTAACGCACCAAACTTGAGCGAGTCGGCCTCCTGCTGAAAGTAGAATGGTGCTTCAAACAGAGGCACATCGGAGCGGAGTTCACCTGTGTTCTCAAGCAACGCAACCCGCCCATCCTCGTCACCAGTGATCAGGTCAATGTCACCGTCATTGTCCCAGTCAATCGCAGTTGGAGTGATCATCTGCAGATCCATTGTCAACGGCGTTCTTTCACGATTGAGCAGTTTTTGGCCAGCGGAATATTTGGGTTTTGATCTGGTGCCTGTGTTTTGAAAGTAAGTGAAACCATCAAGGAATTCACCGCAGAGCAGGTCAAGATCACCATCGTCATCAAAGTCGGCAAAATTTGGTGACGGCCAGCCATACACATCAATGACGCTGCCAGCTGCTGTGATTCTGATGGGTTGGTCTTCATAGACAGGGCTTTTATCAGAACCCTGGTTACTTATCAGGTAGATGTAACCATGCAGTGGGCCATTGTTCCAGTCACCGTTTCGGTCAAAAGCAGCGTCCCATCCATAATCTGACCAGTCACCCACTCCGACAATCAAGTCTTGATCGCCGTCGCCATCGTAATCAACGTATCGCCACATGTTGGCACGTACGCTGCGGTCATGAACATTGGGGCGGGGATAGATTTTAACGGGGTTTGAAAAATCAAATTGACCGGTGCTCGAATCTCTGGGGAATTCGTATCCAGGCTTGAGGATACGAGGTTTCCCGTTGACGAAGCTGACCTGGAAATTGTGAGTCGTTTTTCCCAATCGAACTGCCGGCTTGAAGACTGGCTTGGGGTCTTTTGGATTCTGTGTTCCATTTTCGAAAAAAAAGACACCGTTCGAGGGTTTGTCGGGACAGGCGACAAGCAGATCCATGTCTCCGTCACCGTCGTAGTCCATCGGCAACGGCCACGCCCATAATCCAACTCCCAGATCAACCTTGAGACCTGGGTTGTTGTAGGTAAGTGGATTCAGTTTCCATTTGCTTTCACCACTCTCTTCATCAGCAAAAACAGGCAGAGAATAGACTAAGAGCAACGCGATGATGCTTCGGGATAACGTCATAAACATGTTTGCAGCAGGTTTTGTTGTGGGAGTGCAGTTTGAGATACGGCTGGAGCACCAACGATCATTCTGACGGACAGGTTGTTTGACACAAATGGGCTTGGTGAAAGTTTATCGTAAGACATCGAAGCTGACACGTTTTTCGAAAAAAGCATGAGAGAATGGTTGTTGCAACACATTTTGGAATCGAGCCTGCATTCTGACGATTTGCTGCAGTTTAGATGTACGCACTGTTACCATTTCTTCGAGAATTAACGTTCAAGATCACCATGTAATACGATATCAACTGATTTATACTCTTCGTGAGATATTCAGCGGCATGAACTCCAGTTGATAGCCGCTATTGGTGAGAAACAGCTATCGGTGAGAAGAGGAACAGGTCACTGCATTCTCAGACTATGATGGATTTATGATTTTTTGTTTTTTGGCCATGTCTCTATTTCCTGTTTCATCCCTGAGGCGTCCTTGACGCCGATTCTCTGGATCACTCATCACGTTCACGAGCCGATAATTGCGGGCAGTATGGTGTTTAATTGCGCAGCTTGTTTTCCCTTGTTCTCATGGGTGTTGATCACTCTCAGCATCGCGATGCATGTGCATGCAGAGGATGTTGATACCGTCGCCGCAGGTGTTCTTTATAATCGAGATGTACGGCCCATACTCGCAGAGTACTGCTTCGCCTGTCACGGGCCTGATGATGAACACCGGGAGGCAGGTTTGCGATTGGATTCTCGAAAAGGTGTGATATCAAAAGGAGTGATCAAACCCGGGCATTCTGGTGAATCAGAACTAGTGAAGCGTTTGATGTCATTGGATCCTGACGAGGTGATGCCTCCACCCGAAAGTGGCGCACTGAGTCAGGATGAAAAAAACGTTTTGACAGAGTGGATTGATCGTGGTGCCGAGTATCAGAAGCATTGGGCTTTTGAGCCAGTTGTTAAATCAGCACCGCCTCCCGTGGTAGATCAGTCGTGGTGCGTGAATCCGATTGACCACTTCATTCTGAAGCGACTTGAGAGTGAGGGCCTGAAGCCATCGGGTCCAGCAAGCCGGGCGGTATTGATCAAGCGTTTGTACGTTGACTTGATCGGTTTGTTGCCAACCCCAAGTCAGGTGGATGCGTTTTTGGCTGATGATTCGGCAACTGCCTACGAATCACTTGTTGATGAGCTGTTGCAGTCTAAACATTATGGCGAGCGGTGGGGACGCCACTGGCTGGATC
>JBPCVE010000408.1:0-6140 GCA_051010795.1 Rubripirellula sp. | reverse complement strand
CTGGCACTGCCATCAAACGAGGCCGGTGACACATTAGAAGAAGAAAAATTCAAAACTGATTCAGACAAAACCGATTGAGAGCATATCACGCTTCTTCTGAGGTCGTTTTTTCCCGAACCAATACATCATCGCCGTCAACTTTTACCTCAAAGCAATCAACGCGTGTCTTGGGGTTGTCCTCCCACGTTCCGTCACGAATACAAAAACGCCAGGCATGCCACGGGCAGGTTACCATTTTCCCCTCGACGTATCCTTCAGCGAGCGAGGCCCCCATGTGAGGGCAGAGGTCATCGATCGCATACCATTCCTCTCCCGTTCGAAAAACTGCGACCATTCGCCCATCAACGGGAACAGCCCGCCCTTGTCCTTCCTCAAAATCGTTGATTTTTCCCACTATTTCGAACTCGTTCACGATCGTATTCTCTTTTCCATGCTGGTTTGCCTTGTACAAATAGCCTCTTCTCAGGCACACTTTAGCGTGTCTGGCAAGAAAATGCCGACCCGATTCAAGAGAGCGCTCTAGGTCCCTTGATGGGACTAGGGCTGCCACCTTCATTTACGTCACGTTTTTACCGTTACGACAGAATACCATGATCAACCATGAACGCCGCCGCAAGCTCGAATCCCGCGTCTGGCCGCACGTGCAGACGCCAGCTCAGTACGTTGGTGGAGAACGCAACATCATCGTGAAAGATCATGCCAACGTGCAGGGAAAACTTTGCCTTGGCTTTCCTGATGCGTACACCATTGGCATGAGCCATCATGGATTACAGGTCCTGTATTCGCTAATGAATCGTCGCGAGGACTGGTGCGCCGAGCGTGTTTTCACCCCGTGGCCAGACATGGAAAAGCTGCTTCGTGAGCACGACATCCCTCTGTACACTTTGGAAACATTCACTGCGTTGAGCGAGTTTGATGTCATTGGGCTATCTTTGCAGTATGAGATCAGTTCACCCAATGTTCTGACCATGATTGATTTGGGGGGCGTTCCCCTCAAAGCAATTGACCGCACCTTGGCTGATCCGCTGGTGCTTGCCGGTGGCCCCTGCTGCCAAAATCCAGAACCGATGGCTGACTACTTCGACGTCATGATTACTGGCGACGGAGAACCTGTTCTCCCAACGGTATGTGACCTGTGGTTGAAACTCAAGAACGAACGCCGACTACCCGATGGTTCTTTTGCAACAGGCGAGGAAGGTCGCAAACAGCGTGAAGAAGCGCTTGTGATTGTGGCACAAGCAATCGAGTCAGCTTATGTCCCGCGGTTTTACATGCCGGAGTATGGGGACGGTCGCATCGCAACTCTTCACCGCACTCGCAGTGATGTTCCCGAGACGATTGCTCCAAGTGTCATCAGCGATCTGGATGGCATTCCACTGCCAACTAGTCCCATCGTGCCCTACATCGAATGTGTGCATGACAGAATTGCAGTAGAGATCATGCGTGGCTGCCCACATCTGTGTCGTTTTTGCCAAAGCACTGTCATTAAACGGCCACTGCGAGTACGTGAAGTCGACACAATCGTTGACGCAACCATCGAGAGCTACAAGAACACCGGTTACAACGAGATCAGCATTCTGTCGTTGTCCAGCAGTGACTACCCGCACTTCGAGCCTCTTGTTACGAAACTGCATGAGGTATTCAAACCACTGGGTGTCAACATCAGTGTCCCAAGCTTGAGGGTCAATGAGCAACTGCGTACACTCCCTATTCTGCTTGGAAGTGAACGGCGGCGCAGCATGACTCTTGCACCCGAGGTTGCTCGTGATGACATGCGTGAACAAATCCGAAAGAAAATCAAGAACAGTGATTTAATTGAAGGTTGCCGAGTCGCATTCCAAAATGGATTCGAGAGTATCAAGCTGTATTTCATGTGCGGATTGCCGGGCGAAAGGCCTGTCGACTTGGATGGCATCGTGGACCTGGCGGAAAAAATCGCCACGGTTGGGAAAGAAGTGAACGGTCGTTATGCCCGCGTCACCGCAAGTGTTTCCAATTTTGTGCCGAAGGCACACACACCGTACCAGTGGAATGGGATGCAGCGACGCGAGTACTTCCAATGGGCCCACAAGTATCTTTGGAGTCGACGTCGAATTCGCAGTGTGAATATCAAATGCCACGATGTCGAAACGAGTCTGCTGGAAGGTGTACTGAGTCGCGGTGATCGCCGTACTGGAGAAGCAATTCGTCTCGCTTGGGAACGTGGCGCGAGGATGGACGGCTGGCACGAGTACCTTGATGCACAGCGTTGGTGGGACGCCATCGCTGACGCCGGCATTGATGTAGAAAAACAAGTCCACGAAAAATACGAGTTAATGGACAAGCTGCCGTGGGATCATGTGAACGTCAAATTCGGGCGTGCTTATCTTGAGAAAGAGCAGGGCAGGGCGACTGTGCAGCTCGCGGAAATGGCCAATGCAACTTAGTCAGGTGATCGGTTTTCAGATCGCTGGCTTGTCAGTCTGCAGCAAATTCTGTGCTGCACGTGAAGGGTTCGATGTGCACGTGCACATCTCGAACCCTCGGCAAACTGATCAGCAGCTGGTCTTTGACGTGGTGGGCAATTCGGTGTCCAGCATCCACTGTCATCATGCCCTCAACCTGCACATGGATTTCAATGAAGTATTCAAGTCCACTCTTTCGAACACGAAGCTTCTCGACAGCTTGAACACCACCAACAGCCTCAGCAATTTCCCGAACCTGCTGCACTGTTTCTTCATCTGCTTGCTGGTCCATCAACTCGGCTGCAGTTGAAAGAAAAATCTTTCCTCCGGTGTAAATCAAGGCAGCGCAAACGCAAAGCGCTGCGATTGGGTCAATGTACCGTCCCCAATCACCCACATAGGGTGCCGCAATCAACGACACAGCGACCAAGCCTGATCCAATTGCATCGCTACGATGATCCCACGCCACAGCGGTAAGTGAGGAGGAACTAAGACGTTTGGCGACTCGCATTGTGTATCGATAAATCACTTCCTTGATGACCGCACAGACACCAGCGATCAAACCGGCTGCAATACCCGGCACCTCTAACTCACTGCCGAACCGCTTGATTGTCTCCAGTGCCAACAACCCTGCACTGAACGCGACCAATAGTGAAACACTGAGACCTGCGATGGACTCAGCCTTGGTATGCCCATAGGGATGATCGTCGTCCTCCTCAACCTGAGCCATGCTGAGGGCTCCACGGACAGCCATGGAACTTGCAACATCGCCGATCGAATTCACGGCATCTGCAATAAGTGCCGCCGAACCCGTGGCTATTCCTCCCGCCAATTTGCTAAGCACCAGAAGAAAATTGACTCCTAAGCCCCACACCGCAGCACGTTTGGCATCCACGTAAAGACGCTGACGCACGGCGACCGAGGCTTCGTCACGGGGAGGCGTAATTGACAAGCAACAGTCTCTTCAACGGGTAAATTCGGGTTCTCAAGCTATCTAACACTAACCCACTTCGTTGACACTTCAAAGTCCAATGATTTCCTCCAAAGTTGCTCCTCAACTTAAAATAGCGAGGTCTCCAAGGCTGGGTAACGATTCACTGATGTTGCTCAACCTGCGTGAAAGAACTGTTACTCTCGTAATTTCGTGACCTACTCTTCAGCGGGCCTAGGGGTTGAGGGGGGGGGACCGAGAACACGGGAACAGGCAGCCAAGAGCTACGGAAACAACTGATGACCACAAAATCGTCAAAATCGTTAAGTCGCAACGGTCTGTCATCCGCCAATGGATCCACGACGTCGCTACCTTGGTTTGCGGCCACAACTCTGCTTAGTGCTTTTCTCGTATTTCAAGTTCAACCGGTCATAAGCAAATGTGTCTTACCGTGGTTTGGTGGGACACCTGCCGTCTGGACCACTTGCATGCTGTTCTTTCAGGTGCTCCTATTCGCTGGATACCTTTACGCTCATGTGCTACGCACTCTTTTCCGACCTTTGGTTCAGGGCTGTATTCACGTCTAACTACTTGGGATTGCAGCACTTGCACTGCCCATTGAACCTTCGAACGCGTGGAAACCGATGGGCTCAGAGTCGCCCACGTTCCATCTCCTGTGGATGCTGATGGTGCACGTAGCGTTGCCGTATTTTGTACTGTCAAGCACAGGGCTACTGGTACAAGCATGGTTAAGCTATCGAGACAATTCTGAACGTGTCTATCGACTTTACGCACTCTCAAATGCAGGATCACTAGCAGCACCACTGAGCTATCCGTTCGTCGTTGAACCCTTGCTTTCAGTTTCGAATCAATCGTTGGTTTGGTCGCTAATGTTCTGCCTGTTTCCACTGATTCAAGGCGTGGTTGCTGTAGGTTTATTCCGAGTTCCCGCTCCGGCAAAGCAGCCAACCAACACACCGATGGTTCATGGCACATCGCACAAGAGCACCGCATCAAGCTGGAGAGCGAGATCGTTCTGGATGGCGTTACCGGCGTTGGCGTCAACCACGCTGCTAGTGGTTACCAATCATGTTTGCCAGAACGTTGCCGTAGTACCGTTTTTGTGGGTTTTACCTCTCAGCCTCTATCTCCTGAGTTTCATCATTTGCTTTGATTCACCACAGTGGTACAAACCAAAGTTGACAGCGACCGTAACCTTGGTGTCAATCTGCTGCATTCCTTTGCTGAAGATCCTGCCAGATCACCTGCAACTACTTACTGAAGTTTCCAGCTACATGGTGATGTTGTTGGGTGTGTGTCTGCTATGCCATGGTGAAGTTGCTCGACTAAAGCCAGATGCCTCAAAGCTAACGCAATACTACATGCTGATGGCAGGTGGTGGTGCGGTCGGTGGAATTATAGTCGCCATCATTTGTCCACTCTTATTGACGACCCATTTTGAGCTTCCCGTGTCCTTGGCCTTTGTCACTGGAATGGCTTTTGTCATCTTTTTTGCATACCGCAACTGGAGTCGCCCGGACTATGACTGGAGCATTGCTCATCGTCTCAGATATGCAGCGATTTCCGTAATTGCAGCCCCTCTGATTGCGATGGCATTTGCGCCTCATGACGAATTGATTGCCTCAGAACGAAACTTCTTTGGGGTTCTAAAGGTTGTGAAAGACGACAGTGGCTTAAAACTGATACACGGAAGCACGATTCATGGAATGCAACTCACAGGCCCCCGTAGTTCTGTACCAACAACTTACTATGGAGAGCAAAGTGGGATTGGCTTGTTGTTAAACGCGCACCAAAGACTGAAGCAAGATCTCAACATAGACGTGGTCGGCCTCGGATGCGGAGTCCTGGCGACGTACGGACGTGCCACCGACCGCATGCACATGATCGAAATCAATCCTGCCGTAATCAGCATCGCAAACACCCACTTTTCATTTCTTCGTGACAGCAAGGTCAAGATCAGCACCCATGTGGGTGACGGACGATTGGTCCTTGAAAGGATGGGGCGTGAGGGAGTCGATGTGCTGATACTCGACGCCTTCAGTAGTGATGCTATCCCCGCACATTTACTGACGAGAGAGGCATTTTAGCTCTACACAAAACGGCTACATCAAAACGGCATATTGGCGGTCCACCTCTCCAACAATCACTTGGATCTGGTGCCCTTGGTTCACCGACTCAGCGAAGACGCTGGATTTTCCAGTCGGGTAATTAACAGCAAGGGTGATCGTGAGCTTCGAACGCACGCCGCCACTTGGGCACTTATCATGCGTCCCAATCACCCGCTTTGGAAGGAATCCGAACTCAAAGAGGCAATCCCGCCTAAAAAGATGGAATTGGAGACAGCTCCTCTATGGACTGATCAGCGGCACAACTTGGTGAGTGTGCTGAAATTGTGGTGATAGCAAAACGCGGTGCAACAGGCACAAACGCTGAAAGAGCTATCTCTTCTGGTAATTTAGGCCGTCTGCAGCAACAAAGCGGATTGGATTCTGACCAAATTTGAGTCGTTGAGAGTTTGATCTTGCTGCTTGTTTCACGCGTTTGCTACTTTCCAGCTTCCTTGGCCTATGTTTGTATCTGTTTTTGAAGGAATGACTGCAGTTCGGAACGCGGAATAGTCGATGACGCCTTTGTTTCCGCTCCCTTCGCGCTGAAAAGTCTCTCTTCGCTTACGGATTGCTTCCTGGGACAAGGATCACGGCGCTGACGACCGGTGCGGAAATGGCCAATCACTTCGTTTGATC
>JBPCVE010000407.1:0-19708 GCA_051010795.1 Rubripirellula sp. | reverse complement strand
GGTTCGAATAGGTTTGGTTCAGGATATTGTCCATGTTCTTCTTGAACATTTGATTCTGCTTGTTGTTTGTTTTGTAATACGTGACCTCGGTCGCGCCGTTTTGACCAATGATGTAAGGAGTCACATTGTTCCCATTCTGGAACATATTGACTCCGTTGATTGACACGTTCATGGAAACGTTTGGGTTTTGGTTGGTTGACGCAAGCAGGTCAGCCATTCGCCCGCCCCAGCCCGTGATCTGAGACCGGGTATGAGGAGCACCGGTCATCCAGTGACGTTGCAGGTCAGCATGCGAAAACAACCCTAATGGCAGATTCGATCGGTTGTCGTAATCTGTGCGGTTAGTCGGTTCTACCAGAGACCCGATATTTGCAACAAATGACAGTTTTCCGTCGTTGTACAGTTTGGCGACCCCACCGTTGACACCATTGTTGACGTCGGTTGATGTGTCGTCACGTGCATCATGCCCAAGTTGTGGATGCAGTCCAAAGCTGCGCCCCGATAAGTTTCCTGGGTCATTGATGGCAAGGAGAGCACTTTCTTCCAACGCTAAGCCACCCGGATTGTTGACGGCATCGTCGTAGCCACCTCGCGCCGACGCGTAGTCGTTGTACTCGGCAGGGTTGTTACTGCTGGGATTATTGCGTGGCACCAGCATGTTGAACGAGTCATTGCCCCCGTACAGAAAAAGACACACCATGGCCTTGTAACCACCTCCGCCACCGCCGGCAGCAACCGCAGCCTTGGTTGCCTGTAAGTTCAGCAGCGTGGATACCAATGAAGCCTGAGTCATCATCCCACAGCCTGCCGCAGCAGCTTTTAAAATAGAGCGTCGAGACGCGATTTCCGCTGAAGTTTTCATGGCTTGAAACTTATTGAGATTGGGTGGAGGTTGGAACGGTTGAGATAAGGTCGGCGACCCTCCCGAGTTGCCGATGGTTTTTAATGTGCTGACACCACGGGCTGTCAGCGAATCCCGAATTGCCCGGGAATACTTCTCGATTAAGCAGTCTTATTCTTCAATCGCACAGTCGGGTGACACCAAGACAGCGAGCAGCAGTTCTTCTAGTCGCATCTCGTTCTCGTTTTCGGCAGTGCTTTCAGATGTGATCGCGTTGATGATGCTGGTTTTGGTCTCTTCGCTGAGGCTGCCATTGCAAAGCAGTAAGTCGAAGCGACGCAATAGCTCCGGCAGATTTGCATTGTCCTTGGCTAATTCCAATTCCGGTGTCAAATCAAACGATATTGTTAGCTGAACACCATCACGCATGGTGTATCGCACGTTTCGACTTCGCGTCCAGTAACTGAACCGGTTCATCAGTCGATTGCTGGTCACGGCAGTCATCACTTGAAACTCAGGAGCGAAGAGGGCTTCTCTGGGAATGCGTTGGGACGGACGATAACCGATCAAGTCGCCGGGGGGTTGGTAATCCGGTACGTAAAAGTTGAAGACGCTGGGTGCGCGAAACGGCATTTGACCCAAGTCGTCTCGGAGGCCGCCCACGAGAGCCATGTACGGAACTCCGGTTGTAGCGTCAGATTTGGCGTAGTTGCTGGACGGTCGCAGAGCGCGAATCAGCGAAGTGACACGCTGGATCGGTTCACGTAGACGACTGTATTCTGTGCCTCGTGTCACCACTTCGACCCGCAGTGGTTCGCGTTTTCTGAGGGCACGTTGACCACGTACTGCTTCCGGATCCAACAGGATCGCCTTGACGACTGCTTTCATGTCACCACGCACTCCCTGACCATTGTCACGGAATTTCCGAGTGACCCGGCGAGTGTAACCGCGTGAAGGATTCGATTTGACCAAACGCTGGATCAGCAGGCGACAAATGAAGGGTGGAACATTACTGTGTTCCGCAATCACATCGAGCCCCTGGTTCACTTCCGCCAAGGCGGCTTCATTCGTCAGTGGATCCGGGAGGGCATTGAGCGTTGTTCCAAAAAGGGTCTTGCTGCCGACATTACTTCCGTAGCCCGGTTCACCGATCACATCGGAGTACTCCTTGTTGTTGTCATGTTCCTGATAGTGCATCTGCATGGGATCACCGTAATTGCGTCCCGCGTAAAAACTTGTGCTCGTGTTGTGTTTTGACTTGAATCCAGTGAACAGTCTCGCTAGTTCGGTGATCCCCTCGTTGTCGTAAGTAGGAATCAGTTCACCTTGTTCGTTAACTTTCAAACGCCCATCCTGTTTCAATTCATACAAGCCGATTGAAAACAGTTGCATGATCTCTCGCGCGTAGTTCTCATCTGGCCAACGCCCTTTAGTCAGATCGGCTTTGCGGTTTCGATAGGCACTGAGATAAACACCCATGCATTCGTGAAAGGTCACGTTACCTAACAGGTCCCGGTAATTTCCATCCGCATGATTGGCCAACATGTCGTAGTAGTTGCTCATGCCCAACCAATCAGGAATCGACTGCTCGTCGTTTCCAATGTTGCGCGCAGTGTTGTTATTGAAGCCTGTGCCACTATCGCTGATGACAAAAATCTGCGAGAGCGCGAAAGCTACCTTTTGACGCAACTGATCTTCACGCGTTAATGCGATGTGCCACCAAGCCTGATAACGGTAGTTCGCAATCCCGATGCTCGGTTCGGTCACGGTTTGACCATCTGCTGCAACCATCTCTCGAGCAACTTGCTCATGGGATGAGGCTTGGAGTGTGAATTGCTGGTCGATCCACTCGCCACAGGCGCGTCGATATCCAACCTGCCGAATTCGATTCGACAACGTGTCAATCATCTCCTGCGTGGGACCAAAGGTTGCTTTTGATAGGAACTGCGCAGCCCTCAGGTCACTGCGGATTTTCCGGACGTCACCACGGCTTTCCGCTTCAAAAGTACCGCCGTACGTCGGACTCGATAAATTGACCAGAACCAGAAAGGTGCCAAGCCATAGCACTGAACTCGCACAGTAGCCGTGAGGGCCACAAATCAAAGAACGCAGGTAACGCATTGTTTACCGCCCGTTTTTGCTGAGAAAAGTTGGCACAACGTCCGGTTGCGCAGATTAGGACTAGCTGGCTTGGCCAATCGAGGCCCCGTGCCAGTGACCCAGATCATAATGGTGTTCATTCGCTCAATCAAATGCAGAAAAGGGAAAAATGAGCAACCCTGCCTCTGTAGAGGGGGGGAGAGGTTGGTTGCCGTCTCGCTCTCGATCGAAAGTTCAGCAAGCATCCATTGCCTGTCGGGCCGCAGAAAACCCTCACAACGGCTGTTGCTGAACGAAAGTGCTGCCGCGCAGAGTATTTTTGGGAGCCTTGCGAGGCGTATCCGAGTGGATGCCACAACGGCGGTTTGCGGGTTGTGGGTTATCTGGTGCGCACTAATCGCGTCAGCAGAGCTCCTGCCATTGAAGCTTCACGACGAATTGGCGTCTCGCTTCGCGGTCGAGTTCCGGCGCGCTGTGACTGCCATTCGCTTGGAGAGAGAGTTTGGCGTGACAAATGAATGGTTCTCAATCGTTCCCAATCCGCTCGGTACGCCCTGGTCTGATCATGTTGACTGGCTTGGGGGAATGGAGTTAGGTCTGCTCGGAGCATGGGCATTTGTCGGGGGACGCGTACTGGGACGGCTGCAAGGCTGCCGCCACGCGGATAAGGTTCACAAATCGGGTGACTAAGTTCGATTTGGACGGCGAGTGTTTGGAACGTCGCGAGAAATTGTCTGTAGTGCGGCGCGAGGCGTTGCTTCGCTTCTGGCGGCAAGAGTTCGAGTATCCATGGCAGGTCTTGCATAAGAACTCGGATATTTGACCATGTTTCTCGGAAACCGGGCCCAAGCGGGCCGCCGGCGTGGAAAGGGGAAGACTGAACCTCAGCGTAGAGTTGATGACTGGAATGAATCAGCCGGTTCAGAAACATTCTCTGTGTTGGGTCCAAGGCAGCGTGGTAGGTCAGCAAACGCGACAGATACTGGGTGGCATCCCGATATTCACGCGTAGCGTGAAACAGCGGTGTTGCATGAGCGGCGTGAAGCCGTGTCTGTGGAAAGAAGAGAGCGGTCGTGATTAGCGAGAGCATTGCGGCGAGAAACTTTTGCATGAAACATCTCCGTACGTTCAGGGTTGGGTAGCCGTGTGTTCATGACGCATACACCATGCCACTTCGCGAAGGCTGCCAGGGGCAACGCTGTCCCAGACCTGACGCGAAAGCCTTTTTTTGGGCATGCTGCGACGATCGCACCGAGAATGGGCCACTTGTTTTCAAGCCCAAGTCACCTTGTGTTCAAGCTCAAGTCACCAAGTCGAGCCGTATCGTTCTGATGACATCGCACGGCTTGGTGTCGTCACTTTCAATGCTTGATTTTGTGAAACACAAAGGCTTGAGGAAAAGAACCGAAATTTCTACCAATTCGATTCAATCCTCCTAACCGGAAAAGTCGATACCTCAGGTGGAAAGACCTCTGCTCGGTTGGTGCGCCAACCACTTCCGCCGGTCGCGGTGGTCGTTCGCAGTTGCTTTTTCCGTCCTCCCAAACGTTGCTATGAGCTCTATCACTGAGAGATACAGATGTCGAAGCCTGCCCTCAAAATTTTCCAAAGCCACGATAGCACTGACCGTCGCGAACGCGAATTGGATCGTATTGCTGGCGCAGCAGAGCCCAAGACGGTTGCTGTTCCTTTGGGAAAGGTCGTTCCATTGTTGATGGACGCGGTTGCAAATGACCGGGCATGGTTGAATGACTTTGCGGATGACACGGTACGGATTGATGCCGATTTGTATGAGGTTTTGTTGGCATATCAGCAAATCCAAAGTCGTGCTGCATGAATGAATTAAGCATTGTGATGTGTGACGCTAGAGTCACCATGCAATCGCCACTTGTCAAATTAAGGAAGAACCATGCGTTCCATTGCGGTGATCAATCAGAAAGGTGGCGTCGGCAAGACGACCAGTTCCGTCAATCTTGCAGCAGCGCTTGCAGAGGCAGGGCGGCGGGTTTGTCTTCTTGATCTTGACCCGCAGGCTCACGCTTCGCTTCATCTCGGCATCACTGCTGTGGATGGTGACGCGAGCATGTACGAGGTTCTATGTGGTAATGCTTCACTCGAGCAGGCCCGGCGAGTGATCAACGAAAATCTGTCGGTCGTTCCTTCAAACCTTGATCTTGCCGCAGCAGAACTGGAATTGGCGGGCGAAGTTGGGCGTGAAATGATTCTTCGCGACCGAATGCAGGAAGAAGAGAATGCCGATTACGATTACCTGATTCTTGACTGTCCTCCCAGCCTCGGTGTGTTGACAGTGAACGCACTGGTTGCCGTGAGTGAAGTGTTCTTGCCGTTGCAGCCGCATTTTCTAGCTCTGCATGGTCTCAGTAAATTATTACGCACAATCGAGGTCGTCTCGCGTCGATTGAATGGAAGCTTGCGGCTGTCGGGTGTCATGCTGTGCATGTACGATTCGAACACTCGCCTTGCCGCAGAAGTCACAACCGATATCGAGGAATTTTTCCAAGCCAGCAAGGGCGGAAGGGAATTCTTCCGTCAGGCCAAGTTCTTTGATACACGAATTCGAAGAAACATTCGTTTGGCCGAAGCACCCAGTTTTGGCAAATCGATTTTTCAGTACGCACCGCAAAGCAATGGAGCAACTGATTATCAGGGCCTCGCTGATGAAGTGCTCGAACAGGAATCTAGTAACGCGGCTTATACTCGGCAGGCAGCCGCCTAAGCAGAATGGAACGACCTGCACCGGGTGCGGTCGGTTTTGTAAACACGACCTAGTGAACAGGATAGGCTCACCGAGAGCTGACCCGAGTGTCTCTGTCGAGGCAGGACCGCCGCTGAATCTTGAGGGTCGGCTGGTGTGGCTGACTGGCTTTGTCAAGCGCGTCTGCGTTCTTTATCGCGTTCTCTATCGCGGGGCTCGCTGATTTCTGCGGAGTTGGCAAAAAAACAGTGGGTAGCATTGGCTGCAAACGTCATCACTTTTCGACGTGGGAGTGCCCGAGATTTCGATGGCGGGGGGCGGTTTCAGAGCCATGCGGCCCGTTTTCTTTCTTGAGTGTGCCCATGGATGGACGTCGCTCGCCAACTTGGGCGGGCGGAACTGGAAAGCCGGGCGGTTCTGTGCTGAGGGCGATGTGTCCCCAAGGCTTGGTGAACAAGTCTCTGCAGAGTGCTGCAAATTGCCGCAGTTCTCACGGTTTCCGGGGGGGAATGCACGTTTAGGCGTGCCGCCGATTTGATCACCCCTTTCTGTTCCGTTTCCGGGCCTCTAGCGTGTTATGGTACGTGGTCGCGATTTGCGGCTTTTCGACACTCAGAGAGGAAGTCTGGCAAAGGGCACATGGCGACAACGGAAATCAAGGTCAAAGGTGCCCGGGAACACAACCTGCGCGACGTGAACGTGACGCTGCCGCGAGGGCAGTTGATCTGCTTTTCGGGCGTATCAGGCAGTGGTAAGTCCTCGCTTGCTTTCGACACGCTCTATGCAGAAGGACAGCGACGCTACGTCGAAAGTCTGAGCCATTACGCGCGGCAGTTCATGGGCCAAATGCCCAAGCCCGATGTGGATCTGGTGAGCGGGCTTAGTCCCTCCATTTCAATCAGTCAGAAATCCACAGGGAACAATCCGCGGAGCACTGTCGGCACGATCACCGAGATTTATGACTTTCTGCGTGTCTTGTTTGCACGAGTTGGGTCAGGACATTGCCCTGAGTGCGGGACCGCGATTTCAGCACAGGCCAGGGATGCGATTGCATCGCGGATACTCGCTTTGCCGCAAGACGCAACGTTGTGGTTGATGGCACCGGTCGTGCGCGGTCAGAAAGGAGAATTTCGTGACCTGTTTGAGGATCTCAGGAAACAGGGGTTTCTGCGCGCACGTGTCGATGGTGAAACGGAGCGGCTGTCCAATCCACCACCGCTTGATCGACAGCATCGACATCATGTTGAGGTCGTGGTGGATCGCATTGACCCAGATTCCCGCGATCGGGGCCGCATCAATGAGGCTGTGGATTCTGCCTTGCGGATGGGTGAAGCGACTCTGCTTGTTTCGCTTTCCGACGAGAACGATGACCAAGCCGGCGAGCCGAAACAGGACATCCTGTTCTCATCGCAATATGCTTGTGGTGGCTGTGGACGTAGCTTCAAACCACCGAGCCCTCAGTTATTCAGTTTCAATAGCCCTCAGGGGATGTGCGAAGGTTGCGATGGTTTGGGGCGACTCTATACGTTCGTGCCCGAGTTGCTGGTGCCCGACGAGAAGCTTTCCATCCGAAAGGGCGCCATCAAACTGCTTGGCAAATGGGGCGATCTAGGCCGTTATCGGCGACACATTTATCGCGGGGTTGCGGATGCGATGGATGAAGCAATGGATCTGGAATCGGGGACCATGCTGGAAGGCACATGGCAGGACTTGCCCGAGCAGGCAAAGCAGATTTGGTTGTGGGGAACTGATGACGCGCTGGAATTCACTTGGCGAGGTGGGCGGAAGGCGCAAAAGTACTCGGGTGCTTTTGATGGTTTCATACCAGAGCTGTTGGGAAGATATCGCAACACCCGCAACAAGATGCAGTTGCGGCAGTTTGAAAAGTACATGGACACGATGGATTGCCCCGACTGTCATGGACGGAGATTGAATCCTCAGGCGTCGGCAGTCACGATTCAGACGGGGACCCGTCAGTTCTTGGCAGAGGATCATGCAAAAGCCGATCTCTCATTGCCAGAACTTTGTGAGTTGCCGATCGAGAAGCTGAATTCGTTTTTTGAAACTGTTTGTCTAGGCGAGACGGAAGCGGTCATTGCGGCCGAGGCGCTAAAGGAAATCCGACAACGCATAGGCTTTCTGCTTGGTGTTGGTCTCGATTATCTGACGTTGTCGCGAACCGCGCCGACACTGTCAGGAGGCGAGTCGCAGCGGATCAGGCTTGCAGGACAGATCGGCAGTGGACTGGTCGGCGTCCTGTATATTCTCGATGAGCCATCGATTGGCCTGCATCCTCGAGATAATGATCGCTTGATCGAAACACTGCTTCGCTTACGTGACAGTGGCAACACACTGATCGTGGTTGAGCATGATGAAGACACGATGCGGGCAGCTGACTTGATTGTCGATTTTGGGCCGGGCCCTGGAATCAAAGGTGGCCGTATCGTTGCAGCGGGGGATGTGCAGACTGTTAGTGAAGCCGCGAAAAGTGTGACAGGACAATTCCTGTCGGGAAAACGATCCATCAAGCCCGCAAGTCAATTGCGCAGCGTTGACGAAAACGCAATGCTGACCATTCGCAAGGCCGCGTTCCACAATCTGAAAGGGATTGATATTTCCATCCCGTTGGGGACCGTCACCAGTGTCACGGGTGTGTCGGGTAGTGGCAAAAGCTCGTTTGTAGGCGGCATCCTGGAACCGTTGTTGCGCAATCGGTTGAACGGTGCTGAAGCGGAAGTCGGTGAACATAAAGGGGTCGAGGGGCTCGAGCATCTGGACAAGACCATCGCGATTGATCAGTCGCCCATCGGGCGGACTCCGAGAAGCAATCCTGCAACGTACGTCAAAGTGTTTGATGAGATTCGTAATCTTTTTGCAAGAATGACCGAGGCGAAAACCCGAGGTTACACATCCAGCCGATTCAGCTTCAATGTCGATGGTGGAAGGTGCGCGGCGTGTGATGGCAACGGGGCAAACAAGCTTGAAATGGACTTCCTGGCTGATATCTGGGTCAAGTGTCCGGTATGCCAAGGTCAACGCTATAACCGCGAAACACTGTCGGTCCAATTCAAGGGCCATTCCATTGCGGATGTGCTGCAGATGGACATCTCGCAGGCGCTGAAACTGTTTGCCAATATTCCCAAGATCGCTGAGAAATTACAGACCCTCGTGGATGTCGGCCTCGAGTATTTGAAGCTTGGGCAACCCTCTCCCACGTTGTCCGGTGGTGAGGCCCAGAGGATCAAGCTGTCGCGGGAACTTAGTAAACGTGAAACCGGAAAAACGTTGTACGTGCTCGATGAGCCGACCACAGGACTGCACTTCGCAGACATTGAGTTGCTGCTCAATGTGATTCAACGACTGGCCGATCGGGGCAACACGATCGTGATCGTTGAGCACAATGTTGATGTGATCAAAACCTCCGACTGGATCATTGACCTTGGACCTGAAGGGGGTGAGGGCGGAGGAAAAATAGTTTGTGAGGGCAGGCCTGAGGATGTGGCTCGCTGTGCGGCAAGCTACACGGGTGTGGCGTTAGCGAAGTCGCTTGGGATCAAACGCCGCAAGAAAACTGGCAAGGCCAAAGCGATTCGATCGCTTGTGACAGAGTCGCCTGCTGCCCGGACGCATGTCGTTGTCGAGGCAGCCAGCGAGCACAATCTCAAGGCCGTCAACGTACAAGTGCCTCGCGATGCGATGACCGTTTTCTGTGGACCCAGCGGCAGCGGCAAGAGTTCACTGGCGATGGCTACGATCTATGCCGAGGGGCAACGGCGATACGTCGAGTCACTGTCTTCCTATGCTCGGCAGTTTGTGGGGCAGGTGCAGAAACCCCACGTCGAGAAGATTGAAGGGTTGTCGCCTGCGGTTGCGCTGGAACAGAAAAACCTCGGGCATTCACCGCGAAGCACGGTTGGTACCGTGACTGAGGTCTACGATTACCTGCGGATCCTCATGGCACGTTTGGGCACGATGTACTGCCCCGATTGTCAGATTGCTGTGGGAACACAGACCCCCGATCAGATTGTTGAAAAGGTGATGGCAATGCCCGAGGGGACTCGTGCTTTGCTGCTCGCCCCCATCGAAGTACAGGCGGGTGAGGCGTCCCGCGATACGTGGCAATCTCTTCGAAGCACTGGGTATCAGCGAGTTCGAATTGATGGGCGAACCCTCGCATTGGATGATGCGAAACCGCTTGATCCACGTAAGCGACAGACAGTGCAGGTTGTGGTTGATCGAATCGTGATTCAGCCTGACGATCGCACGCGAATCACCGACAGCGTTGAGCAGGCATTGTCCTTGGGAATCGGTGTGCTGCAGATTGCGTTGGCTGATGAGGAGCGTGAGGAACCGTTGTGGAAAACAGAAACTCACAGTCAGCATCTGGTCTGTGGTTGCTGTGGCAGGTCATTCGCTGAGTTGACTCCGCATCACTTCTCCTTCAATACCGCCATTGGTTGGTGTTCTCAGTGTGAGGGCTTGGGGACACAGACGGGTACCAATCCCGCAGCCCTCGTAACCTCAACCGGGAAAACGCTGGTGGAAGGCGCGGCCGTGTTGTGGCCAGAGATGCAGCAGGCTGTATCCGGTTGGATGCTCAATGCACTTTCCCGCCAGACAGGAATCCCCATTGATGTTCCTTTTGATGACCTGACGGTGTCTCAGCGACGCGTTTTGTTCCGTGGCACAGGGACGCAGTGGATCGAGGTTCGGGAATCCGACAAGGAAGCGAAAAGTAAATCAACAAAGGTATTGTTTCGATACCAGTTCAAAGGGTTTTATCCTGCGTTGGATGAGGCCTCGCGGTTGACTCCCGGTTTGAGAGGCAAGCTGGAGCAGTTTACCGCTGAGATTGACTGCAGTGTATGCGACGGTTCACGGCTGACTGATGAGGCGGCGGCGGTGCGTTTTCGGGGGCATACGATTGCCGATCTGGTGCACATGCCACTGGACCGCCTTCATGAAGAAGTAAAAAGTTGGAAGTTCGATCGGCGCGAACGCAAAATCGCGGGAGAGCTCGTGCGTGAAGTGCGGGCTCGGGTTGGTTTCCTGCTTGATGTTGGGCTGAATTATCTCACGATGCATCGCGGGGCATCCACCCTGTCCGGTGGCGAAGCCCAACGCATCCGCTTAGCTGCTCAATTAGGCAGCGGATTGTGCGGAGTGCTGTATGTGCTTGATGAACCGACCATCGGGCTGCACCCGCGAGACAATCAGCGATTGATCGGTGCTTTGCACCGTTTGCGTGATCTTGGAAATACCCTGTTGGTGGTGGAGCATGATCGAGAAGTGATCGACAGTAGCGATTACTTGTGTGATTTTGGTCCGCGTGCTGGGCGCCATGGTGGTCGAATCATCGCGAAAGGTGAGCCAAGGGAAGTAGCACCTTACGACGACTCGGTCACAGCCGGTTACATCGACGGAACGAAGACGATCTCGGTACCCAGAGCCCGACGCCCTGTGTACAGCGGGGCAGGCACACCGTTGGTTGATTTCATTAAGGTAATTGGAGCGACTGAAAATAATCTGCAATCCGTGGATCTCGAGTTGCCTTTGGGTGTCTTGACTGCAATCACCGGCCCCAGTGGTAGTGGCAAGAGTTCTTTGATCGAGCAGATCTTGTACCCAGCCTTGGCTCGGCGTTTGCATCGAAGCAGGACCAAGCCCGGCAGACATGAAAAAATCGAAGGTTTGCGGTTCGTTGATAAGGTCATCCGCGTTGATCAATCTCCCCTGGGCAACACCCCCAGCAGCAACCCCGCAACCTACACCGGGGTCTTCGATCTGATTCGGCAGTTGTTTGCTTCGATCCCGTTAGCAGCCGAGAGACGTTACACGGCCAGAACATTCAGCTTCAATGTCTCGGGGGGCCGCTGTGAGACCTGCGAGGGAAGCGGGCAATTGAAAATCGAAATGCACTTCCTGCCCGACGTTTGGGTTCCCTGCGAAGAGTGTAACTCTCGCCGGTACAACGAGGACGTTCTGGAGGTCAAACTGCACGGGAAATCGATCGCAGATGTTCTCGAAATGCAGTGCGGCGAGTCGACCGAATTGTTTGCAAACTATCCGAGGATTTTGCGTACCTTGCAGACGTTGTGTGATGTCGGACTGGAATATGTGACCTTGGGACAGTCGGCGCCAACGCTCTCTGGGGGCGAGGCGCAACGGGTCAAGTTGGCAGCCGAACTGAGCAGACCAATGACGGGCAGCACGCTTTATCTGCTGGACGAACCGACCACAGGCCTGCACTTCGATGACATCGATAAACTGCTCAATGTGATGCAGAGACTCGTCGAAATGGGCAACACTGTGGTGGTGATTGAACATAATCTGGACGTCATCAAATGCGCGGACTGGATAGTCGACATGGGGCCAGGTGCAGGCGTGAACGGAGGGCAAGTCGTCTTTACCGGGACTCCTGAAGACCTTGCGGCTCAGGCTGCCGGTAAGCGAAGAAGAGGAAAGAATGCGGTGCCGATCTCCGTGACTGCACCATTCCTTGCCGATGTGCTGGCGGATAGAGAAGACGGGGCAGGCGATGCGTCAGTGGTCACATCTCAACCACGTGGGAAAACGAAAGCAACAGCCAAACGCGAAGCCACGGCGCAGAAGGTTTCTGCCGTCTCGGTGTCGGAAGCCCCGGAGAGTGCTGGAAAGAGTGCTGAAACCGATGTTGAAGAACGGGGCACAAAGCGGCGGCCAGCGATTGCAAGAGTTGATCCACCTGAAGATCAAAAGCCCAGTGGAGAGAAAAAGTCAGGTGTGCGACCTCAGTCGCGGTCAACGAACGGCGCGGGAAAGGCTACGCAAGGCAGTCCAGACTCACGTAGAAACGTGGGGGAAACGACCGCCGTGGTGCTTGAGCCTTGGAAAGCCTTGGGCCGAAAGTGGCATTCGCTTGACAAAGGGTTTGCGGATGGTGAAACGCCCCAGTGGCCGCTTGAAGTGGCTGAACGCACAGTGAAGCTTCTTGAGACCATCGCAGGACCAGAGTCCATCATCTGCTCAGCAGCCGATGGGTTTGAAGTCAAGCCTGAAGGATCTGATCAAGCATGGGCGGAAGTGAAGACAAAAGAGGTTGGCAGTCTGAGGATTACCCTTGCTGGTCCTGAATCCGCTTTCGACGAATCTGGTTTTTCCAACCTTGAAATGCAGGGTCCTGTCGATCGTGCGAAAGGCCAAAGTACAACCATTACCTTGAACCTGAAGTCCCTCAAGCACACCCGCAGTCGGAAACTGAGGCAATTCCTGAAAAGCCACCTCGAACAGACGCTGGGATAGCTTTTGCGCTGGCAGGGATCACAACGGCATTGCAGACGGTTTGCCCATGAAGCGAAGTTTGTTCTCGGTGACGTCAGATATTCTTGAATGCGTCGGTCTTGTGCTTAGCATTGTTGTCAGCAGTGCGCTCCGTTTTTTACTTTCTGAGCACCCGTACCGGTTGGCTGGAACGCTGTGCCTGGTTCGACATCACTTGATGAACATTCGGGTTCTTCCTGTCGAAGAGCGGAACCGGCGGTTATCCGTGGATTCTAGCGCGTGTTATACTTGACCAAGCTTATCACCGAAGGAAGTCAAGTTGGAAAGACACACAGATTCATCGTCGAAGGATGATGGCGAAGGCCTGTTGAGTTCTGTGCTTGCGGATGCCGACGTCAAAGAGCGGCTTGAACGCATGCCTGCAGATGAAAAAACTGTCACGATCTGTTCGTTGGCAGGGTCGGGTTTCACGCACCCCAGTTGGCCGCAGTCGTGGGAAGATTGTTCAGCCACCGAAACGATGGAACTGGTCGACGATTCTGCTGAAGTGTCGAGCAGCCAGATTGATAAGGGATTCGTTCCCACTCGGCTGATGTCTCAGCTTACGGAAATGCGGGCTGAGGAGATTGATTATCGGATCGTCGGTAAGCTTGGCAGTGGAGGAACCGGCGTTGTTTATCAAGCACATCAGCGAGCGCTGGATCGAGAAGTGGCGATCAAGGTGCTGCGGGATGAATTAGCAAGTCACGAAGTGTCTCGAGAACGCTTCCTTACCGAGGCGCGGGTGATTGGTGGGCTTGATCACCCCAACGTGATCGCACTGCACGAGGTGTGCGTCGACGCCAATGGATTCCTTTTCTATTCCATGAAGCGGGTTGAGGGTACGAGTTGGGACCAGCAGATCAGTCGCATCTCGGTTGATGAGAATGTCAAGATTTTGCTCCGCGTGGCAGATGCAGTTCGCTATGCACACTCTCGCGGTTTGGTTCACCGAGACATCAAGCCTGAAAATGTCATGCTCGGCCAATTTGGTGAAGTGCTCGTGGCTGACTGGGGGTTAGCGTTACGGCTCGGAAGTGACGATCTGCGACATGGAGTCAAACAGACGATCGGTGGCACTCCCGCTTATATGGCTCCGGAACTTGCAGATGGCTCACATTCGGCAGCAACTTATCAGACAGATGTTTACTTATTGGGTGCCATTCTGTTTGAAATCCTGACAAAGAATCCACCGCATGATGGAAAGACTTTACTTGCTTGTCTGCGGGCCGCAGCGCGGAATGTGATTCGCGAAACCAAGGTTGTGGGTGAGTTGATGAATATCGCTCGAATTGCAATGGCAAGTCGAGCTGAAGATCGATATCCATCGGTTGACGCTTTTATCGCTGCGCTCAACGATCAGCAAACACATGATCAGAGTGTCAGGCTTGCAAAACGCGCTCAAACGCGGTTGGCGAATGCGAAAGATGATCATCAATACGAAGATTTTCGTGTTGCTGATGCTTTGTTGATGGAAGCGCTGGACATTTGGCCCGACAATCCTGCCGCAATGGAAACCAGAGCTGGGTTGCAGGAACGCTTCGCAGATGCAGCAACGCGAAGGGGTGATTACGATCTCGCACTTTCGATTTACGCGTCTGCTAATCAGTCAGATTCGAAGCAGGCGGTTGAAGTTGAAGCGTTAAAAGAGGCGCGGGCTAGCAACGATCAACGCAATAGCCGGTACTCGGTGCTGTTCACTCATGCGCCAGAGGCCGGATTGTTGATCCGGATGGACGGCGGATGTGTCGTGGAAGCCAATGATGCATTCAGGAAGTTGTTTGGGCATAGCAATGAAGAACTTGAGAATAGATCGATTTTTGATCTGAACATCTGGGAGTGTGAAGAAGATCGGGAACGTTTGACTGCCGCACTTGAAGAAACCGGCGTGCTTAATAATTTGGAGTCAAGGTTTTTGCACCGCGATGGGCACGCGATTGACGTGTTGATCAGTGGTTGTGTTGTGGATATGCAAGGTGAGCCGATGGTCGTGTCCACCATCCGTGATATTTCCATTCGAAAGAAAGCAGAAAATGAATTGATGATGAGCAGGCAGCGACTCAGGGATCTTCAGCGTCTGGCAGGATTGGCTACCTGGTCTTTTGATACCAGAACCGAGGAATTGATATGGAGTGATGAAGCATTTCGACTCATTGGCCGCGACCCAGCCTTGGGACCACCTTCTTCGGAAGAGTTTTACGCCATGATTCACGAGGATGATCGTGAAATGTTGCGGGACACGATCGATGCGGCTCTCGCCTCTGGACTCGCCTATGAGCTGACGGTGCGGCAGGTGCTTGCGGATGGAGAGTGCCGGGATGTCCTGCTCAAAGGGCAGCCCATTTATGATGTCGAGGGGTACACGATCGAGCTGTATGGCGTGATGATTCCACAGCCGAAATGACCGACGGCGGTTGCCAGACAGACTTGTGACCAAAACGAGTTCAGAGGCTCTGTTGTGGCAGGCAGCAGGCGCGCGTGTGATCAGGCATGTTAAACTATCGCGGTCGACGTGGAACGGAAGTGACCGTGAGGGTGCACTGATGCTTCGCTTCTGCATGATTCAGTACACGGCTGTTTATTTCTTTGTCGGGATTGAGAGTATGTTTTTACGAGCGTTCAGTGGTTGTCTGATGATCTTTGCTGCGCTTGCGACGTTGTCGAGCGTGAAGGGACAAACAGACAAGACCCCGAGGAAACCAAACATTGTTTGGATCGTGGGGGAAAACTTTGACCTCGATTTTGGCTGCTACGGGGCTGAGAATGTGAAAACCCCTAATGTGGACCGTCTCGCCAAACAGGGAGTCCGCTACACCAATGTGTATTCCACTTCGCCGGTTTGTGCGCCGAGTCGATCCGCCTTCATGACTGGAATGTATGCCACCACAACTGACATGCATCACATGCGCTCACATCGCGACGATGATTTTCGATTGCCCGACGGTGTGCGACCATTGACGTTGCGATTGCAAGATGCCGGATATCAGACGGCAAATGTGACGCACATTGGCGAACGCGTGGTTGGCACAGGGAAACTGGATTTGAACTTTGTCAACGAAGGGACTCTCTATCAAACAAAGTTATGGTCGGATATCGATACCTCAAAGCCGTTCTTTGCTCAGTTCAACATGCCAGAGGCTGAGTACGATATTTACGATCGTAAGTCAGCAGAAAAAGAACGTGTTGTATGGGTGGGGGAGGAGTGGCATCCCAAAGTTGCGACAGAACAGAACGTCAACCCACCGCCTTACTATCCCGACCATCCCATCGTACGTCAGGAGTGGGCGAGGTATTTGAATTCGGCCAGCGGCATGGATGTACGCATCGGTTGGATTCTTGATCAGTTGAGAAAAGATGGTGTTGCAGATGATACGGTTGTGGTGTTCTTTGGTGACAATGGAAGGTTGGAAGCGAGGGGAATTCACTGGTGCTTTGACAGTGGGTTACATGTTCCCATGGTGATTCATTGGCCTGGGAATTTTCCAGCGCCGGCGGGTTATCGTGAAGGAATGGTGGACGAGCGGGTTATCAGTCTCATTGATTTGACAGCGACGACCTTGGTGATGGCTGGTCTTGGGGTTCCCCGCACCATGCAAGGCCAACCGTTTTTGGGATCCGAGCAAGGCACGGATCGGCGCTTCGCCTTCAGTGCGCGAGACAGGATTGATGAGACCGAGATACGACAACGATCCGTTCGGGGAAAGCGATATCACTATGTGAAAAATTTCACACCGGGGGCTGGGTTTCCATCACTGAATCGATACAAGGAAAAGTGTTTTCTTGTTAAACCTCTGATGCGGGAATTGCATGCTGCCGGGTCACTCACAGGTCCTCCTGCCGACCTGATGGAGCCGTTTGCGAAAGAGCAGTTGTTTGACACTCAGGTCGATCCCTACGAGACGGTCAACTTGATGAGCTCACAGCTTCCAGAACACAAAGCGGTTTTGCGTGAGATGCGTGCCGCGCTGGATACATGGATCTCTGAGACCAGGGACAGAGGTGTCATTCCCGAAGCTCGCGAGGTGGTGGCGCCCTTTGAAAAAGAAATGCACGATTGGTTCGGGACTCCTGACTGGGCGGCCAAGAATCGGAAAGCAGACGATTAGTGGTTGAGCCAGTGCTGGGCGGATTCTGGTTCTCAGGGGGGCGGGTTCCAGTTGGGGCAGTTCAACTGTCAGTCTCGGCGGTAGGGGCTTTCCGGCGGCGCTCCGCCTGCGGAAGGGGTCGGGTGATGGGGTTTCCTGTCACTTGGCGTCCAGTGACTTGGGTGCCAGTGACTTGGGTGCCAGTGACTTGGGTGCCAGAGGAGACGGGGAATAGTGCGGGCGGCTCGTTTGCGTGGTCAGTCGGGAGGGTTCGTCGCCATTTGCAGGTTGATTGTTGGGTTAGCTGGAAGCCCAGCTTGGAAAATGCGTTTTGTTTCTTCCGAATTAATGCAGATGTTTGCGACTGCGGCCGTTCATCGACTGACCAACGCCGTCTATACTGACAGGGGTTGGGGGAATCCTCTTTTTCCCACGGTACGTCCGACATGACGAGGAGGATTGGATGAGTGAATACGGCGCTTTCAGTGATGACTATTACGTCAATATGAACCTTTCGACGGAGATGGAGTTACCACAGAGCCGTGAGGCCGTGCTCCATTATTTTGAACAAGTCAGGCGTCGCTATCCAAAGATGCAGAACTTTTACTCACGAGAAAAGGGTGAGTATGTTTTGGAGGAAGAAAAAGATGCAGGTGCTTATCGTTGGGCATCAGTTGAGGGAAAACGGGTCAACGCGGGGGTGGTAAACCCCGAGTCGTTGGATTCGGCATTGGAGCAGCATCGCACGGTACTGGAACTGATTCCTTTTGAACTCTCGATCAGTCCGCTTGATTGTGAATCGTTAAGCGTGATGCTCGGGTTTGACTTTGCCTATCGTGGCAACCACAACGAGATTCTGGCCGAAGCGATCGGCGTGGCCCCGGGTTTGGAGCGTTTTACCTCCGTTCCGTACGGCAAGTTGTTGTCGCATGAACCTGCCATTCAATTCTCATTGGATGAGGACTGTCGTACGCAGTGTCGGGTGAGTTTCGAAACCCGAACCAGTGCCTATCAGGTTCGCAGCGGCGAGTACAGCGAAGATCAAATCAGTGTCTATCTGACCGTCCGCCGATATGACAGTTTAGGACCCAATGAAAACTACGCGTCCGAATTTGATCGCCTGGCGGGGCTGTGCCGTGACCTGGTTGACGAGTATCTGGTCACCAGCGTGCTACGCCCTCTGCAGGAAGCAATTTCGTTGCGTTAGGTGAGCCTGCACGCGAGCTCAGGTCGACGTCGCGCAAAGGAACGCACAACGCTGAACTCGCTGGTGAAATTCCTGGTCAGGCAGCTGGTAAAATCGCTGTTCAGGCTATTTTATAAACAGCGGTTCATTACTTCGTGCCTTTGGCATATGCGGCGGTGGCCGCACGTCTGATTTCAGTTGCGGTGGTCTGGTGTGAGGTCGCGATGGTCCTCGCATCGTCATCTTCGATGGTGAATCGGGAATGCCCACTCGGCAATTCGATGACTTTGCCGCGAACGGGACCATATGCCGTATCGACAAGCATCGCCTCGCGACGCAGTTTATGCCGGTCCGCTTGGTACCTGCGGATGCCGATTGCAGTTGAGTGTTCGAAGATAATGTTTTCCAGCAAGGCGGCTCGGGTGGTCGTCGTCATGGCGGTCAACATGACCCCAGCACGGCCTTTCTTCATGGTGCAGGGGGTTTGGAATACGTCCAAGGCACCGGCCGACATCAGGCGAGTGGCACAGTCAGCCAATTGTTCTGGAGTGGAGTCATCGATATTCGTTTCCAGCATCACAACGCGATCACACTCAAGGTGGCGCGTCAGACCTCCGGATTCTTCGGTTGAGTCGCCCAAAATGACACGCAGAACGTTTGCCTGAGTTTCAAGGTCCATGTTGCCAGCCCCGTAGCCAACGGCATTCATGGTCATGGACGGTAGCGGACCGAAGCTCGTGGCACACGCTTTCAGGATCGCTGCTCCCGTAGGCGTCGTCAGCTCGGCTCGGATATCAGAACCCACAATTGGAATCCCCTGGAGCAGTTCTGCCGTTGCTGGCGCAGGAATTGAGACGCGGCCGTGAGCAATGGTAATTTCCCCGGTACCGGTCGGAATGGCTGAGGCGGTGATCGAATTGATGCCCAACGAATCCATGGCGACCGCGGTTCCGACGATATCTGCGATCGAATCGATCGCCCCGACTTCGTGAAAATGAACTTTCTCGAGCGTCGAGCCATGCACTTTTGCTTCCGCCTCAGCAACTTGCCGAAAGATGAGGTGGGCAGTTTCCTTCGCCGCATCCGGCACTTCCGATGCCCTGTCAATCATCTCAGTGATGTGGTGTAAGTGGCGGTGAGCATGCTCAGGGGGATGCTCGATATGTACCGAAACAGCTCGAAAACCCCGCTTTTTGACTGTTTCAGAGCGAATGGTCAGCTCAGGTAGGCCCATCGACCGAACGGCTGACTCTATGCCAGCAATATCCGCACCCAGGTCCACTAAAGCCCCCAGAGTCATGTCACCACTGATTCCACTAATACAATCAAAATAGGCAATTTGCCCCATTTTTTAGCTTTCTTGGTTGAGGAAATGCGTGTCGTTTGCCGTTGATGGATTTGAGCGAGACGCTATACTCTCGCCTTCAAATCTTTGCAGAAAACCAACCTATACGATACGTCCGACGAGATCGATCCGATGA
>JBPCVE010000406.1:0-7919 GCA_051010795.1 Rubripirellula sp. | reverse complement strand
CGGAACCTGTTTTTCTTATTCCGATAGAACACCAATGCACACACGGCAGGCACAAACATCATTTTGTGCGCGTCAAACACAACACTGTCGGCCCGCTCCAGACCTTTTACCAGGTGGCGATGTTTTTGACTAAGACATACAGCTCCACCGTGAGCAGCATCGACATGCAACCATACTTGGTGCTGTTCACAAACATCCGCAATGGCGTCGAGCGGATCAAACGCTCCCACGGCAGTGCTACAGGCAACGGCCACCACTGCAATGACAGGAATTTGCTGTGTGGTCAAATCGATCAACGTGCGTTCCAGTTCAGCCACGTCCATGCGGCGATGCTCATCCAATGGAATACGCAATACCTGTGACTGCCCTATCCCCATCACACCAGCAGCACGGTCGATGCAATAATGAGCGTCCCCTTGCACAATCAGGACGGGCATTCGGGACTGACGTCGGCGATCCGTTTCCGACGAATTCGCATCCAAGCGATTCGCTGGTTGCACCCTTTCCGACTTGCGCCCGTGTGAATTGTCGCTCAAACAGTCTTCACTGGATTCATCGGCGCGATTTCCCTCATTCCAAATCCATGGGCATGCCTCATTGCGTGCTGCTAATAACGCTGTGAGATTTCCAAGACTGCCACCTGATGTGACCAACCCACCAAATTCATCGTCCTGATATCCGATTTGCTTTCCAATCCGATCGATGACCGCTCTTTCTGCAGCAATCCCCCACGGCCCCATCTCGTAAACGCCCTGAACCTGATTCGTCATGGTGGTGACGGCGTCAAACAAACCAACCAGTGGCAATGGCGCCGGTACTTGATGGCCGACGCAACGCGGATGATTCAGATTCTGCCCCCGCAGAAGACTGATTTGCACAAGCTCCTGAAACTTGGACACCACACTCTGACTATCGGAAAACTCTGCTGCCTCAAGCCAGCGGATCGCCTCGGTAATATTCTCCTCAGGGTTCCGCCATCGCTGAACCGGTCCTTGCGCGGCTTGCACGCGACCCAAATGATCTGCGAGCGCATCAACCAACACCATACCGCATTGCCGCGTCAGATCGGGATCATATGCAATTTCTACTAACGATTTCATTTCCAATGAATTCACTCGGTTGTACTCGAACTCTCACATACGACGGGCTGTTTTATTTTCACAAACCTAAACAATCTTGACGCGGCACCAACCCAGCCCTGCCGCGGTTTTGACCCAGCAGCGAGCTTTCGAGACGGATAATCTCATCACTTTGTTCTGCGAAGCCTATTCAAACTGTCTTGGGAAAACAGCAACACAACAAGATTGAATCTATGATCACATCGAAATCGCTTCTTGCCTACCACTGGCTAAACGATGACCAGAATCACTCGATCCTACAAACTTGGCGTTCTAATACCGCACACCCTGCTCAATTAACGATTCCTGCAATGGCAAAACTGACCGCGGCAATCAACAAAGGGCATCCAAGTGTCGCTTAAGACTCGTTGAAAGAGTTGCCTGATCACGAATCTTCTGGGATCCCTCAACGTTTTCAACGTGCGCGGATCAGATGCTCCTGTTTAATCTTCTCGCGATCAACCACTTCTGCAATGGATGCCAAATAGCGATCGGCATCGGCAGGGTATCCGGCCGTTGGCTTCAAATTGCCGCTGTGGCGATCTGCAAAGTAACGATTGAGAGCCTGCATGCACCTCTCACGAACATACTTGGCATGCATCGAAGCCAAAGCAACGGGTGAAAACCGATCTCCTTTGACGGTGAACCGAACTGAGACTTCTGGCCCGCTCCCTGTCAACAGATAGGAACTCTCGTTGGCAGTTTCGGAATGTACCTGAGCAAGATACTCAGAGAACACATGCTGCAACACACCGGCATAGTAGCGACGTCCTCCATGGCGATCACAGTACACGTCAACAAAATCAGAATTGCCCTGATGCTCAGCAAGCATGGTTTTTACAAGATTCAATGTGGTCTGTGAGAGCATGTCCGCTTTATTTGCACCTCCCTCACAAAACGCATTGAATTGCTTGGCCGTGATGACTCGCGAGCTGACCCCCACCAACTTTAGTCCCGTCGATTGCCAAGTTTCCAAGCACTCCTTGGTCTCGCTCTCTATTACCCAAGGTTCATCGTGGTCCTGCATCTCAAGCCACGGTGTGCTGCGGATCGCTTCATAATCCTTGCTGGCCAACCATGGCAAGGCAGCCAGCAAAGAATTTTCAGGCCTTTTACACCAATGCATGCATGCACTGACAACTGCGTGCAAGCCAGCCAACCCACTTGATGGTTTAAAAACCGCTTTTGAATCATCGACAACGACCGAAATGTCACCACAGAGGTGAGGTTCACGTAGCGGCAGAAATAGACGATCAAGGGATTCTCGGTCAGGGTGACCTTGCACTTCCCATGCTGTACCCGTGATGATGAGCGGACCCAATTTGGGTCCGTAGCCTGCTTCATCGGTCGCGATCAACAGCATACTCGTGTACCAACCGTGGGGACGTCGATTCAAACGGTCGGCAGCCAAGCCGGCAATCACGCGTGAACAGAGGCAGCAGGATACTGCGCTCGATCCCCCTGAGACAAGCAGACACGGCAAATCAAAACCGAACAGCGGTTTGTTTTTCACCCTTGTTCCAAGCATTCCCGTCCCAAGCATTGCCAACAACCGGGCACGGCACCCAACCCTTATCAACATCCGTTTATCTACCAGCCCATCAGCGAACCCCATGTCCGCAATTGGAACCGGCACGACTTATCCCCTCGGCGCCAGCATCACACCTACTGGTGTAAATTTCAGCGTTCATTCAAAGAACTGCAATGGCATGGAACTGCTGCTGTTTGATGATGTGAATGACACCACACCGGCAACGACGATCAAACTCGATGCGAGAACGCACCAGACATTTCATTATTGGCACGTGCATGTCGACGGCCTGAAGCCGGGTCAAATTTATGCCTATCGCGCTCAAGGTCCTTTTCTGCCTGAGCACGGAATGCGGTTTGATGGTGAAAAGATCCTTCTGGACCCCTACGGTCGAGCGGTTGCCATCCCAGAAAGATTTGACCGGGAAGCGGGTGCCAAACCTGGCGATAACACCCCTTACGCCATGAAGAGTGTTGTGACGGATGTATCGCAGTACGACTGGGAAGGTGATACCCAGCTGTGTCACCCGTTCAACAAGACCATCATTTACGAGATGCATGTTCGCGGGTTTACCCAGCATCCCTCTTCAGGCGTGGGCACAAAGAATCGCGGCACCTATTCAGGCTTGATCGAAAAAATCCCCTACCTTCAGAACCTTGGTATCACAGCGGTCGAATTACTGCCTGTTTTCCAGTTCGATCCTCAGGAAGCTCCTCCTGGCTTAAGCAACTACTGGGGTTACAACCCTGTGTCTCTGTTTGCTCCACATGCCGCTTACGCATCCACTTCTGACCCATTGGGTGTGTTGGACGAGTTCCGAGACATGGTCAAAACATTACACCGCGCTGGAATCGAGGTCATACTGGACGTGGTCTACAACCACACAGCAGAAGGCAACGAGATTGGCCCCACTTTTTGCTTCAAGGGTCTGGAAAATTCGGCGTACTACATTCAGCAGGATCGGACGGACGCTGAACCAGAACGCAGTCGTTACGCCAACTTCAGTGGTTGCGGCAACACACTCAACGGAAATCATGCCATCGTTCGCCGAATGATTCTTTCGAGCCTTCGTTACTGGGTCGAGGAAATGCACGTCGACGGTTTTCGATTTGATCTTGCTTCAGTCTTGTCCCGCGACATCTATGGAAACCCCGAAGCGAACCCGCCGATTCTTTGGGACATCGAAACAGACCCTGTTTTGAGTGGAACCAAGCTGATCGCCGAGGCCTGGGACGCTGCGGGCCTGTATCAGGTTGGTAATTTTTTTGGTGACCACTGGAAGGAATGGAATGGACAATTCCGTGATGACGTGCGTGCGTTCATCAAAGGTGACGAGAAAAAAGCCGGTATATTCGCACAGCGTTTCCTGGCCAGCCCAGATATCTACGGACACCGAAACCGCGAACCTGAGCAAAGTATCAACTTTGTCACATCCCACGACGGATTCACGATGAACGATCTCGTTTCCTATGACGAGAAACACAACGAAGCAAATAACGAGGGCAATCGTGATGGCCACAACGAAAGCCTCAGCTGGAATTGTGGAGTGGAAGGCCCCTCGGATGATCCTGCCATCGAGTCCATCCGCCTGAAACAGATCAAGAATTTTTTTACCACCAATATTCTCGCACTTGGCGTTCCAATGCTGGTCATGGGCGATGAAGTCAGACGCACTCAACATGGCAACAACAACGCGTATTGCCAAGATAATGAAACAAGCTGGTTTGATTGGAGTTTGACCGACAAACACGCTGACCTGCACCGTTTCGTTCGGCGACTCATTGCGTACCGTCAAGGACTGCCTGAACGAGCAGACCCGATGCTACCCCTCACTGAGGTGATCGAACGAGCAAGTGTACGTTGGCATGGCACGCAGCTGGACAAACCAGACTGGGGAGACCAATCACGGAGCGTTGCGTTTACCATCGAAACGAACCATCGCTGGTACCACCTGATTTTCAATGCCTATTGGGAAGAGATCACGTTTGCGTTACCTGCTGTTCCCGCCGAGTTTCATGCTTGGCAGCGAATTGTCGACACGGACCTGCCGTCACCCGAGGACATCACCGACGGTACCCCACTAGATAGTGTCAGTGAGTATGAAGTCCAGGGACGATCCACCGTCATCCTCGCCTCGACACGCATTCGCCGGCCGCGCGCCACGTCGGACTGAGCCGATAAAATCATCCACTCTCTACAACATGAACCTGGGTCACATCGCATGAGACGCAGGTCTGTCATCCCAACTGAGCGTCAACACGGGAAAAGTAAAGCCAATCGCAGGTGCGTCCCCAATTGCCTAGTCAAACTTCAGCTTGACCTCGCTGATACTGCCAGCAAACGTAGTGACAGTGTATTTACCTACAGGCTTGATTTTGTCATCACCCACTTGAAGCCCGTCACCAGCCTGTGCCAGAACACACGTGGCATCCGCAGTTGCAGCCACCTTTCCATTGACAACAAGCTCCATCTTTCCGTTGATCGAGATCGTAGCAGTCACAGTGGTATTCCCTGACGCGATGGGTTCACTTGCAACGGCTTCCGTGAGCTTCCATGCATCGCGCACGCCCAGCACCAGCTTTCCCTCTCGAATGTACAGGGCATACCCTTGCTTATCGCCTCCCTGTGCAACAATCACGCCGTCTGAACCTTTACTGTCAAAGGAAGTCGTGATGGTTACGCTTCGTCCGCCATATTCGGGCGCGCTGTTACCTGATAAGTCATCTCCTTGCTGCAAACGGTATCTCTTTCTGCTGCTTCGAGATTTCTTTTCGGGCTGCATCCCCAATTCAAGCCCGTTGTCCTGCGGCATGGTGTTATTCCATGCCAGCAGCTTTGCGGTCAACTTTGACACAACCTCTGGTTTGTCGGCCGCAAGATTGTCTTCTTCTCCTGGATCGTCAATGAGATTGTAAAGCTGTGATCGACTGCCGTCATAATCACAGAGCAATTTCCATGCTCCCTGTCTGACGGCTAAATCAGGCAGTTGGCTGAAACCGTAATAGTTTTTTCTATCCGGCGGCCGCCGAAAGTAAATTTCGGTCTGCCTTCCTGCAGTGGACTTACCAAGTAACGTATCCAACACATCCTCGCCATCATAGATCGTCCCAGACGGTGGTTTTGCATGAGCCAAGGTAAGAAGCGAAGGCGTTAGATCAATGGCAGAAAAAACGGACGTGGTATTCCTGGTGCCAACGGCATCTGCAGCAACGAGGCCCGGTCCCCAAACGACCAACGGCGATCGAATGCCGCCCTCAAAAAGATGTGTCTTGTAGCCCTTGAGCGGACCAGCTTGACCGGCCCCCAACTCACAACCGTTGTCCGAGCAAACCAATACCAGCGTATTGTCGCGCAGCTTAGGATTCTCTCGAATGTAGGCGAACAATTTGGCAAACTGCCGATCCATTGCCTCCAACACCGCAAGATACAAACCACGTTTGCCCTTACTCTTGGCAACGTTGTACTCCTCGGCCGGCGGCCAAAAGGGGCTATGAACATCATCGGGCCAAATATTGACATAGAAAGGTTGATTCGCTGACTTGGCATTTTCCATGAAGGGAATAGCCGCATCGATGAAACCACTGGTGATTTTTGATCTTTGCATCCATGTCACAGGTTCGCCCAAACGAACAGCATCACCCCAAATCTTCCCGACCTTACCATCACCTGTTTTCGTTAGCGGTAACAGTTTGGCTCCCATCCCCTCGAAGTTGGTGAGAGAAGCATCAAAACCATACTCGGTGATGGCAGGTGCTTCGTCCACATCTCGCTGTCCGCCCATGTGCCACTTCCCAAAGTGACCCGTTGCGTAACCGGCTTGCTGAAGACTGCGCGCCAACATTGGCGCCTTAGGATCAAGCCATTGCGCTAATCCACGCAACTCATTCAGTTGCCGATGCGCCAAATACGAGGTGATCCGCCATCGTTGCGGATACTGTCCCGTCGAAATCGCAACACGCGACGGAGAACAGATCGGGGAATTCACATAGAACTGCTCGAAAGAGATTCCTTCACGGGCCAAACGATCAATCGCTGGTGTTTCCGCGTCAGCATTGCCAAAGCAAGAAAAATCGGCCCAGCCCATGTCGTCAATAAAAACGACTACGACATTTGGCTGCGTGTCAGCTCTTACAACAGAACCAAGCACGACCAACACCAAGGAGAGCACACAAAGGATGATTGACCTACTCGAAAAACCGTTCATTAAGCTGGATCCCAAAATACTGCCTGACATACCACGATGCATCGTATTCCAAGCTGAATAAAACCAGACAGCCAGACGATGAGCCATACGTTTTACCATCCGAAGAACCTTGTTGACGAGCCACCGCTGTATGTTCTACCAACAAAACCAACCCTACAACCACGCGGTCAAGCGCCCGCTACTGATGCCCTTCAACAAACAGCCAGAGCACTTCAGCCAAAATCTCCCTACTGAAGTATTCACGGGCTTCCCCCGCGGGACATAGAAACGTTCCATCGAGGCCGAAAGCAGAAACATTTTGCCGCAGCTCAGCAACACTGCCCCTGCGCAGCATGTACTAACGTAAATTAAGCTCGAATTATTCTACGCCGTTGTCACTGGCTGATGCGGAATATCGCGTGGAATATTCAACCGATACCAATGGAAAAATCGACCTCATGATTCACCAACAGCGAGCTGTGACGACCAAAAGTCATCTCCGTTAGTTGACCAATCTTACTCTGCAGGGCCATCACTTTCGTAACGCGCCAATCGTATCTGTTCAAACATTCCCAGTGCTAAGAGGATGGGCAATCCCAGTGCTAAGAGGATGGGCGTACACGGTCGCCGCTCATCCAAAAGATGGGACCATTGCCAGCGCGGGAAGAAATGGGCGGACCCGCCGCATTCACGTGAAAAGACAATCCTTCCCGATTCAGTGGCAACGGTGGGTGGAATTCACTAGTTCAATCCACGATCAACTCTCCTCCGATTGCGAATTAAAACTGAGGCGGTTCAGGAACGTTATCCACCGTGCAAAGAGAGTTAGCACCTACAACATCGCAGTAACCGAGTGTTACGCGGCACCAGCCACGCGAGACACCTCAGTCGAAAACAGCAAGATTGGCGACAAAAACCTGCTTTACCACTTCTCAATCCGATGGCCGCTCAATACGCTAGCACCCCCGTATGCTCTCCCCCCCGTATGCTAACACTGCAGCATGTGAACACTGCAGCATGTGAACACCTTCAGGTTCTCTGCCGTCCCCTCATCAACGAGCATTCCAGTACGTTCATGTGCTTGATG
>JBPCVE010000405.1:0-6149 GCA_051010795.1 Rubripirellula sp. | reverse complement strand
ACCTCTCCAAACTGTTCGAAAGCCGAACGCAAATCTTCGTCGGTGGCGGTAAACGCGAGGTTACCTACATAAATATTCGTCACAAAACTAACCCTACTAACGACCACCAATGAAGCAAATCGCTTCGAACAACTACTCGTCGGATGGTGAGAAAACGGTCCAAACCATCGATCAAGGAGCTCCGGTGGTTCCTAATACATCGAAAAGCGTGACAGAGTGCCGCACCATAGTCAATGCTTCGCCGGCAATGCTGTTCGCAAAAGCTCGCTTTTCCTGAAATTAAACAAAACAATACAGAAGCCTTCCGCCAGCGGCTAACCCGATCTCACCTCGGCAACATGATCGTTTACAATCTGCTGATCGTCATTTGTCTCGCCCAACCCATTTCATTGCCGCCCTGGTCCCCCCATGCTGAAACCTTCCTCCCCCTTCACTGCTTTGACCCAAGTTGCCTGTTGTGCCCTGCTTTTCTCAGGAACACTGCTAGCTGACGACACCGACTCCGGATACCACGCCATTTTCGATGGGAAAACCCTCGATGGATGGCATGGCCAACCTCATTTCAGTCCCATCAAGCTGGCTGAGATGTCGGACGAAGATAGGAAAGCCCAGCTCGCCAAATGGGATGCGGAAGCAGCTCAACACTGGAGCGTTTCCAACGGTGAGTTGATCAACGATGGCAAAGGGCCTTATCTGACAACCGACAAGGACTACACCGACTACGAATTGATGCTTGAATATCGAACGGTGCCCCGTGCCGATAGTGGCATCTACCTGAAGGGAACACCACAAGTTCAGATTTGGGATTACACCGATGAGGGCAAATTCAAACTGGGCGCTGATTTGGGTAGTGGTGGGCTGTGGAACAACAGCAAAGGTGCCGCCGGAAAAGATCCTTCAGAACTTGCTGACAAACCTTTCGGGGAATGGAATCAATTCAAGATCCAGCAGATTGGCGCACGCACGACTGTCTACCTGAATGGCAAAAAAGTGGTGGACAATGCGACCATGGAAAACTACTGGGACCGAAACTCACCTTTGTTCAGGTCAGGTCCAATCCAACTGCAAACACACGGCGGTGAAATTCGCTGGCGTAACATCAAAGTCAAAGAGCTGAGTCCTGAAGAGGCAAATACTGCCATTCAAGCCAGCAACGACAAGGACTTTGTATCACTCTTTGATGGAAAGACACTCAAGGGCTGGCAGGGAAGCGTTGACAATTACGAAGTGATTGACGGTGCCATTCGCTGCAAGAAAGGCAAAGGCGGTATGCTGTTGACCGACAAAGAATACGGCAACTTCGTAGCACGCTTGGAATTCCGCCTGCCACCTGGTGGAAACAACGGACTGGCAATTCGCTCACCCGGCAACGGCGACCCTGCTTACGCTGCGATGACTGAACTGCAAGTCCTGGACTCGGAGCATCCCAAGTATGCGAAGCTCGACCAGCGGCAGTACCATGGCAGTTCCTATGGCATGGCTGCTGCAAAAAGAGGCTATCTGCGAGATGCTGGCCAGTGGAACTATCAGGAAGTCACTGTTGACGGCAGCACGATCAAAGTGGAACTCAATGGAACAGTAATTCTGGATACTGACCTGAACAACGTCACTGAATTCATGGGTGGCCGTCCACACCCCGGAAAAGATCGTGCCAGCGGATTCTTTGGATTCGCGGGACACAATGACCCCGTCGAATTCCGCAACGTTTCCATTCGCGAACTGCCTGCAACTGCTGCCAAATAAACGCTGTTTGGCATCGCCACCGTCGGTCTCAACCGGGGACCGGCGATGGGTCGTGAAAACGAACAGGTCTAGCGTTGGCTCAGGCCGCAATTCGGTAGTGAGTTGTCAAGTCTCGTCGCGTGGTGCGCCTCGATTCGTAATCTCGCTCGGTTGACTCACCTCAACCCAACTCGAACCCGACTCGAACCCGACTCGAACCCGATGGCGCGGCAAATTTTTTTGCGGCGAATGGTGCAAAAAACATCTCAAACTGGGAAAAAAACGAAGTTCTCCCGCCGTCTTGCGACCCAGACCAAAGTTCAGCCATTGATTAACTCACGAAGCCGCCGATAATGGTCGATGGATAGAGTGCATCAGGAAACAGGTCTTTGACTTGTTGCTTGATTAGGACATTGAATTATGCCCGCACCTGCTTTGGTCTTCCTATTTCGGCAGAGGGATCATTTACAGGGTTCGCCTGTGTCATCAAAGGCTTGTGCAGTAGCACGCTGAGACTCACGCGTTTCTCCCAGCGGCTCCATTTTGCCGCCGACTGACCAAAGCGTCTAACATAGCCGACCGTCACTCCTTGTGAGTGGCGGCCGGTTTTTTATGCCCCCCAAGTAACTCACCAAAACCATTCGCTTGAGGCATCCACCGCAAGGCGGTTGCTTTCAGCACGGCTTTGGAGTCCAGGATTGCCGTGGATGATCACGATCCGATCGTCAAACTCACTCGTCTTCGCTGAGCTTTGCGATCACTGAAAAATCTTCCAGCGTTGAGGTATCCCCGACAACCTCACGACCAGATGCGATATCCCGCAGCAGACGCCGCATGATTTTTCCGCTGCGTGTTTTGGGCAATGAAGCAGCAAAGCGAAGATCATCAGGCTGCGCGAGTGCTCCGATCTGCTTACGAACGTGCATCCGCAATTCTTTTCGCAACTCCTCGTCTGCCTCACGGTCCCTGATGGTGACAAATGCCGCAATCGCCTGTCCCTTGAGATCATCAGGACGACCGACCACAGCGGCTTCACAAACCGCGGGATGACTGACCAACGCGCTTTCGACTTCGATCGTGCTGAGGCGATGACCGGACACGTTGATCACATCGTCGATCCGTCCCATGATCCAGTAATAACCATCGCCATCCTGCCTTGCGTTATCACCCGTCAAGTAATTGCCTGGCACAGTGGCCCAATATTGCTCGACGAACCTTTCGTCATCTCCCCAGATCCCACGCAACATGCCCGGCCAAGGCTGACTGATACACAACATACCACCGTGATTATCTTCAACGGGGTTGCCAGCTTCGTCCACAATCTTGGGAACAACACCGGGCAACGGCGTTGTACAGGATCCCGGTTTCGTTGCCGTGATACCCGGCAACGGGCTCATCATGATGCCCCCTGTTTCGGTCTGCCACCACGTATCAACGATCGGGCACTTCTGGTTCCCAATTTTCTCGTGGTACCAAATCCATGCTTCCGGATTGATCCCTTCACCGACACTGCCCAACAAACGCAAGCTTGAGAGGTCATGCTTGTCGACATGCTCATCACCCCATTTGATGAACGCACGGATGGCAGTGGGGGCGGTGTACAGGATTGTGACCTTGTACTTTTCAACCAACTCCCAAAACCGATCCTCCGCAGGGTGATTGGGAGCACCTTCGTACATCACACAAGTCGCTCCAGCTGACAGCGGACCATAGACAATGTAACTATGCCCGGTGATCCAGCCACAATCGGCAGTGCACCAGAAGATGTCATCTTCACGATGGTCAAACACCCATTCAAAGGTTCGCTTGGCCCAGAGGTTGTAACCCGCGGTCGTATGGCGGATACCTTTGGGTTTTCCCGTGCTTCCCGAGGTGTACAGAATAAAAAGCGTTGTTTCGCTGTCGAGTGGCTCAGCCGGAAGATCGCCATTTTGCCCATCAACGGCATCATGCCACCATACATCTCGGCCTTCGGTCATCGGCACATCATCTTGCCCGATTCGCTTCAGCACCAGACACTTTTCGACGGTCGGCGACTTCAGCAACGCTTCGTCAACTGTTTGCTTGAGTGGCAACACCTTGCCACGTCGATGCAGACCGTCAGAAGTGATGACCATTTTAGCGCCAGCGTCATTGTTTCGATCGGCAATCGACTCCGCGCTGAAGCCTGCGAAGATCACCGAGTGAACCGCACCAATTCGTGCACAAGCCAACATCGCAATCGCCAACTCAGGCGTCATCGGCATGTAGATACTGACCACGTCCCCCTGATCGATCCCCAGTTCACGCAACCCCGCGGCGCACTTGGCAACCTCGGTTCGCAATTCGGAGTAGGTCAACGTTCGGGTGTCGCCCGGTTCACCCTCCCAAATGATGGCCGTCTTATCACCGCGTCCAGCCTCGATATGACGATCAAGGCAGTTGTAACTGGCATTGGTTTTTCCACCAGCAAACCACTCCACATTGGGAGCATCCCACTTGCAAACTTCCTGAAATGGCTCAAACCAGTGCAAGTGCTCTTCCGCTTGCTCTTTCCAAAAACCATCACGGTCCTGGACCGCACGGTCATACATCTGCTGATATTGATCCGTGGATGAGAAAACGGCTTTTTCCGTAAACTCGGCTGGCGGAGGAAACGAACGATCTTCGTTAAGGACGTGGTCAATCTGACCGGAGACGTCAGTCATATTTGCGAATCCAATCTCGCGAGGAATAAGTCAGTTCGACAGGCAGCCAAAGACAATACTCATGTAGCCACCCGCAATGCGTAGTCTAGTGGATTTTCCGGCCGCTGTTGGCATGGAGAAGCCCAAAAGAGATCCGTCAGAAATCCACTAAACCTCGCGAACTGCAATGATTGGCCACTGCACGCAACGCCGTGCCTCAAAACCGCCACAGCCTTTATTGCTGCTCGCGGCGTACGATTGCAACGGCTACCAAAACCTGAACGCCGAATACGAGACTTAAAAAGCTGACCATGCCACGCTCAAGTGGCAATAGGACCCACAAAATCAGCCTGACTTGGCAACCCGACGTCAATCAGGCAGCCGTCGAGTCACGCAGACGCGCAAAACGGAAGCCTATTCCGACACACTTTGCCTGCAGTTGGTCACAAACGCGGACCCGAATCAGTGCTTTGGCTTTGGCAGCCCAGCAACACCAGCACACCAGCCGTCCGTACCCGAGACAACCACAACCCCGCGGTCGTCTTCAGAATCGAACGGACGAGCACGCATTTGTATTGAAGATCCAGTGGCGATCAGAAAAGCGTTTAGGCAGCTCGTCGATCCTGATGAATACGACGACTGCTATCCTCAATTCTTTCTCGAACCGCTGCATGAGGTCCCGTTTCGTGGGTCGTTGCATTGGGATACCAAGCGCGCTGCGAAACAGAATCCAGGACTTGCTGTGCCAAGTCAACAGCACGCGCACCGGCCACGCCATCAACCGTCGGCGAGATCCCTGTCTGAATACTGATCACAAAGTCATGCAACTCATCCAAGATGGCATTTCTCGGTTCCAGCTCGAGCTTTTCGCAACGCAGTCGTTCGCTGAACAATTGACCGGAATAACCGAGCGGGTTGTCCGTTTCAGCTGAAAGATCAAAGTCACGACGCACGACGGAATCACAGGGGCGTACCACCGAAAGCGCCGGCGCCCCGAAGTCAATCTCCGCAAATCCATGGCTGCCAAAAACCTGCATCTGCCTGGCAGGCTCGGGACTGACGCGTGATGCTTTGACATTGGCTACGAGACCACACTCAAATTCGATGCGGGTTTCTGCCAAATCTTCGTGATCACTGATCACTGCCAGACCGCTGGCTGAGACTGATTTCACGTTGGCGTCGGTCATCGACAGGATCAGATCGAGATCATGAATCATGAGATCCATGACAACGCCGACATCAAGGCATCTTCCCGGAAAACTGGAAGCTCTCACAGCCTCAACATACTTCACGTCGACTGCCAATTTTTCCAAAGCAGTGAAAGCTGGATTGAACCGCTCTACATGACCCACCTGCAGCGTCAGCTTCTTCGCGCTCGCAAGGGCGGACAGACGATTTGCATCGTCACGCTCAATGGTCAGTGGCTTTTCCACCAGTACATGCTTTCCAGCACTCAACAGAACTTGAGCAATCTCGGAATGCATGTCCGTAGGGGCAGCGATTACAGCCGCATCGATCTCCGGCAAGCAGTCGCGATAATCTGCATGGACGGGAACGCCAAACAACTCTTCCGCGTTCTTTCTCGCAGCTTCAAAAGGGTCACTCACAGCAACGAGTTTGGCCCCGTCTACCTGTCCCAACAACTTGGAATGTATGCGTCCTAGATGCCCGGCACCAATGACTGCGATCCGTAATTCACTCACGCTGCTTTCCTTCGTCGATCACGACCACGGCCGTGCCGCCCGTCGCTGGATTGGTCAA
>JBPCVE010000404.1:0-15219 GCA_051010795.1 Rubripirellula sp. | reverse complement strand
GAGCGACCACAAACATCAGATGCCCCCGGCCACTTCTCGTCGTTCGGCGGTAAGCAACGGGCCCAACAAGAACCACAAAGATCGCCAAGAAGCTCACCAACACATAAACAGGCGGCTGCGCAACGCCGGGGATGAGCCATTTTTTAAATTCTGCATTTCCAAGAATCGGCTCTGCTCCGCGCCGCAAAATGGGAGACACATCTTTTCCCATCAGCTTCAGGTAAAAATCCCACTTCGAACGATTCAGCAAGCCAGCCGCATTCAAATTAACATTCACCGTCGAACCAGAAACGGGCGTCTTAAGATCCAACGCCTCAACTCCACTCACAGCGATGGCTTTCCCAGCCCCTAAAGCAACTCCATGAAAACGTGGAGCAACGCGAACCGAAGCGGCGGAAACACTGGAATTATCACTGCGTATGATGGTGCTTCTGCGTTGAAGCTTTCCCGACCCCAAGAGCTCTATTCCAGCTCGCAAAAAGTCATCCTGGGAGAAACCTAAACTCCTGATTTCCTCAAACACCAGATCCGATTGGTTCGTCGGAGCTCTGTCGAGCAGGCCCTCCAACTCCGCTTGCGATTCAACATCCCAGACAACCAGCGTTCCACCACAAAGGGCCCATCCCAGCAAGGCATTCCATTCGGCTGTGCTCGGTTTAATGTCTGCAATCGCCGCTTTGGTCAAGACAAGAAAATCCCAACGCTGATAGCCTCGCCAGTCTTTGGGCAAATTGCCGGTTCCACAAGACAAGGCAGATGGAGCGAATGCACCAAGCCCACCACTCCTGCGTTTGGCGGCCCAAGGACGAGTCACCTCAAAAAACCAAGGCAGCCCCATAGAGTTCATGGCAGTAGCGTCAGCCTGACTTAAGTCAGCGGGCGTAATCAGAAGCAGGTCAACCGTAAGCTCAGTCCCCGCTTGCTGCTCCCAACGCAAATAGCGGCCCAACTCGCGAGCATCTGCTGTGAAGCCAACCGACCCAGAAAATCCAGGCAACGCAACACCATCGCGGCTAACAATGATTTCATACCCAGTGCCCATCATCCACTTGGGCAGGTAGCGGACCCATTTCGTTGTCTTGGTCCCTTGCGGGACAAAAATCGGAAGATTCACTGACAGACAATTATCGTCAGGCGTCTGAGATTCCCGTGTGTTGATAATCCGATAGTTCAGACGCAAATCTGCAGCGGTCGGAAACGGCGATGTGAAAACTATTTCAACTGGCTGGTAACCTACGCTAGTTAAATCTGAGAATCCAATCGAAGTGGTAAAACTACCTCTTGGTTTGACAAGAGGAGCCCCGCGTGAGGACTTGGGCAAAGTAACCACGTGTGCTGCCCCATCTGGCAACTCAGCGTGAGCAACATGCCCCAGACACCCCAAGCCAACCACCGCAGTGAGCAAAAAACAAACCACCCGCATGCAGACATCTAGCTCACACCCGAAACGCACGCGTGCAACCCACGTGTCTGCTTTCACCTTGAAGCAGTTGACCGCGGACGCAATTCTGAAGATTTGCATTTCACAACCGTTCGAAATTTTCAATTCGATGGATCCGTAGGTGGCAGAATCTGAGGCGGCAACTGCCCATCAGCGAACGGGCTACCTGGCTCCGCAACATCACCGCGTGGTCGCAACCCCGCCATCATCCACAGCACTAGAAAGAAGAGAAATCCTGCTACAAAAAATGACAGCACTGACCCTAACAGCACCAGTAGGCTGATCGCGATGACATAGCCTCCGTATGCGGCTTGCACCATCGCACCGACCAACGCGCACAAAAAGGTGACCGCAAACAGAAAACGGAAGGAGAATCGTGGCAACACGCGACTCTTCAACAATGGTTCGACCGAAGGAGTGCTCAAACTTTCACGACCCAATTAAAAGCGTAGTATCTAAAGCGGAACATTCGTTAATGCAGCCTGCCAACGTTCAGTCAAATCACCTCATCGAATGACTAAATTATTCCCGCTTGTGTTGCCTGCAAGTCCTGCCGCATCAGGTCAACTCCGAACAACCTCGGAATTGAGCCCGCTGGCTTCTCTCCTCAAGCCACACATCGAACACCCACCACCATCAACGACGATCTCTGTTCGCCGCAACAACTCGCCTTGTAGAAAATAAATAAAAGAATGGCACGCTTCAGCCCGCCCTTACAGGTAACGCACCGCCCTGCCTCTTATGATAACGTGCCGTAAGTCCCCGAGAGAAGTACCCACCATCGATACTGGTTACTTAAAAATGCAAAACTTTCGCAGGCCAGACCCCCAGTCTTTGATTCATTTATGCCCACACGAGCATTCAAAATTGCTAGATTAGCGTGAGCGTCGGCGGTATATAACGGTCGCCCAAGTGCGTGCCCGCAAGTCAACCCATTATGAATTTCAGGTTCAGTCGCCTCCGAAGTATCTCACTCTGCCTGCGTTGATGCAGCAGTGAGTACCACTGCCCCATGAACGGAATGCTTGAGCTTGATATCATCTCTGGCTACGGAAACTCAAATTCAAATCGCACGAGCTTCTAAACGTGATCCATTGAAAACTCAACCACGTGTCTCCACCTCCCGAACGGCCAGTCACGCCCCAACTCAAAGTATTCACCATGTCAGATTCACAAACCAATCCTGAACCAACCAAAACAGCCACCCCCGCAGAACCACCCAGCGGCAGCTCAAAACGCCTGGGCATCCTACTCGTCGTCCTGGCCATTGGCCTGGCAGCGATGGGATATGATCGGTACGTGGCGAAACCTGCTGTCGCGGCAGCCTACGCCGCCATCCTGGCTGAAAATGGCAAAGTCTACACAACACCGGGTAAAACGCTTACGAACAAAGACGTGCACAAACTAATTGGCAAGACGCCAGCCAAAACCCTTACCGACCCTGACGGAAACACGGTAGAGATCTACCAGTGGCGAGCCGGCCTGCCCATCCGAACCCATGATTTATTCGCTATCTACGAACAGAAAGACGGCAGCCTGATCTACCGAGAAGGCGGCACGGGGAATTATGAAGAGATCGTGGCGGCAAGTGCCAACATCAGCCAAGAAACCACACTCATCATACCTACCAAGGAAGAATTGGCTGACTATGCCCGTGCTGATGGAGAATCGAATTCTGGGGGTGGCGATACAAATACATTCTCTGATGCTGACCAAGAGTCATTCGAACAAGCAGAGGAAGACGAGGCGAACAGCCAACAAAATTCGGCTGACAATGCCGGCGATGCTAACGCACCAGAAACGGACTCGCCCGCCACGGAACCAGAACCCAGCAAGCCTGAACCCAGCGTCAATAACAGCACCCCTTAAAACCTTTGGGCCTCCGCTGCGCAACTCACCACGGTTTCCCCTGCTTAACTGAACTCAACCTACGTTGTCTCATCTCGGCGGCGTTCGCCGCTGAAATGGCCCACTGAAACACGAGTCACACGAAACCGTGGCGCCGCGTTCAACCATTTTTCAGCTGTGTCGCAAACACCAAGATGCATCTCGTGAACGCAACCCCGTATGTCACGAGTCAACCAAACCCACAAGCCCAAACAGACACGTTGCTTGCAGGTATAGACAACTGAAACAAAAAAGTGTTCAACGGCGGCTACGAGAAATAGCGTGGGCGAGAGGTGTCCCTGCCTTTTGCCAAAACAACTTCATGAACTCCGGCAAAATCAGTGCAGCATGGGGCCAACGACACCTGCAACCCCCATCAGCAACAACAGGCCGAGCGTGATTCGTCGCAATCGCTGACGTCCGAGCATGCTCCCGAATTTCAATCCAAAATACGTCACGACCCACAACACTGGAATCATCGCCAACGCTAACAAGCCCGGTTCAATGACGACGTCCCCGAACGCGATATAAAGAAACGCCAGCGCGGGAAAAATACTGACCAGATACATCATGAAAAGAAAGCTTCTTGTTTTCTCGGTACTCCAGTCGTGAGCCTGCACCCAAAACACCATGGGCGGCCCCCCCATGCCAACAAGTCCTTGAAAGAACCCGGACAACGGAAAAGCGATGATGGCCCAAACTGGGTGAAGATGTTTTCGCGGTGTGGGCCGGATAAAGATGATTGCGAGTGTCACCAGCAAAACGATCACACCCACCAATTGCCTCACGGTTCCCTCATCAACGGAATCCATCCACTGCAAAACGACAATTCCAGTAGGCAGGAACAGGACACGTCCCAACCCCGGCCAAACAACCTGTTTCGGTTCGATCGACTCACGCAGACTCCAGACGCCCCAAATATTCTGCGGAATGGTAGCCACAAGCAAAGAACATTGCGCTGCGGGGATGCTGTAGCCAAACCACAAAAGCGCAGGAACGATGACGAGCCCTGCTGCAAATCCGGCAGCAGCCTGCACAAAAATCCCAGCGCACAAGATTGCGGCGAATGGGAGTAACGAAAGAATCATCTCTACATCCATGCGGGCATCGTAGCCGAATGGCGATTAAATCGTCAGCCTACGTCCCGCAGCTTGAGTCGCCGCCCCGTCAAAAGCGAAAACACGTGAAGCCTGGCTGCGGGTGCCCACAAGGAATAGTCCTTACTGGCTGACGGAGCAGTGCATTCATTGATGGCTCGATCATTGCGATCAAAGACCGCAATGAAACGCCAGCCATTCGCCGACAAAGCAACCTCCTTCAATGCCTCCACGGCCCTGCAATCTTGCATCACTGCTTGAAAAGCGATGCCTTGCCCACCGGCGCCCTCGTCGAGATCACTTGAGATACAAAAAGCATTGGGCCGCAAACCAATCGTAACGGGCCCATCCGGCCCCTGAACCCGCAATCCGCTGCCAACACGCACGCCCGATTGATCGCTGATTTGGATGATGCCATCGACCAATTCAGCCTGTAGCCAATTCATGGTCGGTGTCCCAATTGCCTTTGCCACCGCGATTGTTTTCGGCTGATCATAAACTTGCTCGGGAGAGCCTACTTGGATGACCCTACCACCGTCCATGACAGCAATTTGATCTGCCATCCGCATCGCTTCACTTCCATCATGTGTCACGTGAACGGTTGTTCCCGGCACATGGTGATGCCATTGCAGGATATCTTTCTGCAAGCGTTGCCGCACAGCAATATCCAAACCAGACAAAGGCTCATCAAGCAATCGGACAGCTGTTTTCTTTGCAACGGCCGTAGCAAGCGCAGCGCGTCGCAACTCACCTCCGCTCAGTTGCCGTGGCAACTTGCCCAGCAGTGTCTCTACCCCCGTCATCCGAACCGCGTCAGAAACCCGAGACTCCAATTCACTTTTTGAGCAACGCCCCCGCAGCGAGAGACGGATCGTTTGTTCCACGGTCAAATGTGGATACAGGCCGTCATTCTGGAACACCATGGAAACATCGCGTTTTCGAGGGGATACCCTGGTCACGTCGGTTCCATCCATCATCACCGTGCCAGCAGCCGGATTTTCTAACCCAGCAATCATCCGCAAAGTCGTTGTCTTGCCGCACCCACTCGGTCCAAGCAACACAACATAGGCACCAGCATCAATCGTCAAATCGAGATCCTGGATGACCTTTTGGTCACCAAAACTCTTCATCAAGCCGCAAAGGTGGACGCTAGACATACAATGCAATGAGTTGGAGAGGTTTGTGCAGGGCAGCTGGGCGACCCACCAAGTCCGGCAAACTGCGGTGCCTCGTGTTGGCAGACGTGATAGGAGCCCTCGCTCATGATACATCGGAAAAACAGAAGCAGGGCCCACCGACTAAAATTGAAATCCAGCAAACAACACACAGACAGCAATGCAACAGAAACGCTGCGACAGCTTGTAAACAGACGAGTAGCTTTCCTCGCTGGCAAGAACGAACGCTGCCCCCCTGCTCGCTGACCCCCTGCTCGCAGACACCAAACGTTCCACGTTAGCTATCACGAAACGAGAAGAGGCAACGATACTTTCCCGATACGACGGATACAACGATTATTAAATCAACTACCGTGCCGAGATAGAAAACGCTGAACTTAGGACCGACCGAATACACTTGCTAGTTACCGCCACCTTGAGCGATAATTGAGCGTAGACATTTTTAAAACAGGAGCCACCTGATGAATACAAAAAAACATTTAAAATGGCTGTTATGCAGCATCACCACGATTGGTCTCGCAGCGGCCCCAGGTCCGTGGTCAGTACTCGCGCAAGACGAAACCGTTACGAAACCCGCGACCGACGAGACACCGTACAAGCCAAAAACCAAACGAGAACTCCAGCGACAACTCACACCCCTGCAGTTCGAAGTCACGCAAAACGAAGGCACCGAACCTGCGTTCAAAAATCGCTACTGGAACAACAAGAAAAAAGGTGTCTACAAGTGCATTGTGTGCGACCGGACCCTGTTCACCAGCAACACAAAGTACAAGTCGGGAACTGGTTGGCCGAGCTTTTACACGCCGTACAAGTCAGACAACGTAGCGTACCGCAAAGACAATAAATTTTTCTACACTCGCATCGAAGTCCACTGCTCAAGATGCGAGGCACATCTCGGACACGTTTTCGACGATGGCCCGAACCCCTCTGGAAAACGTTACTGCATGAATAGTGCGGCGATGAAGTTCGCCGAAACCCGTCGCGCGAAAAAAACCGACGACGATGAGAAGAAGCCTGAATAAAGAAGGACAGTGATCACAGCGCCAGTCCCGTCAACGATCGCAGGCATCACCACAGATGCCTGCGATTTTTCGTTACCCACTGCGTCTGAACTCGACACGTCGTTAAAAACATTGCAGCGATCAACTAACGTTCATGAATACAAAACCAACGGTGAACCTCGCCTGGAATTACCGCTAGTTTTCTCACCGATGGTCGGGTTAAAAAAACACACTGCCTGACCGTCAAGTTCAACTGGCAAATCCTGGCCTGGGCATACCGGAAGAAAATAAAAGGCAAGCCCGAAGACACCATGACTTGGCTTTCCCACGTGCGAAATTGGCCGCAAACCGCTCGGTTTGCTACGCATGATGCCCTACCGGTCGTTTTCTTTTCCAGACCCCAAGCTAAATTCACCAGCGAAATTACCTACCATCCAGGAACTTTGAAGGTGCGTGCAACGATCTTGAAGACTAGATTGTTGTCATCTTATTCAACATTGCTGTGGAACCCACCATGACCTGCAACCGCAACACCACTTTATTTTACTTGTTTTCGTTGACTCTCAGTCATTTGTTCATGCCGCTGGCCTTTGCTGGGGCAGATGAACAAACTGGCACCGGACTGCAGACGCCCGATCCTGGCTTGCTTACCATTAATCGGATCTACGATGGATCGGAATTCAGCGGCAAGTCATTCTCCGGGAAGTGGCTCACAGGCAAGGACAACTACACCACCCTCGAATCAACGGCATCGGGTAGCCACCAGATTGTTGGGCACGATGCAGAAACAGACTCACCTGTGATCCTGGTCACCGCAGATGACTTAACACCCGCACAAGCGTCCAGCCCACTCAAGGTTGAAGGCTACACGTTCTCACCTGATCAAAGCCTGGTTCTGATCTACACCAATAGCAAGCGGGTTTGGCGCAATAACACCCGAGGCGACTACTGGGTGCTCGACCGTGCCGCAGGTCAATTGAAACAACTGGGCGGCGAAATCCCACCATCCAGCATGATGTTTGCAAAGTTTTCGCCGTCAAGCAAGCAGGTCGCTTACGTGCATGACAACGACGTGTATGTCGAAGATTTGCTGAACAACACGATTCAGAAGTTAACCAAACGCGCCAGCGATGCGATCATCAATGGAACCACAGACTGGGTTTATGAAGAAGAGTTGGGATTACGCGATGCGTTCATGTGGAGCCCTGATGGAAAAAGAATCGCTTTCTGGCAACTGGACACCAGCGCGGTTCCTCAATTCCCCTTAGTCAACCACACCGACTCGCTTTATCCGGAAGTGACCTGGTTTGGTTACCCCAAGGTCGGTCAGCACAACGCGGAATGCCGCGTCGGACTGGTAGAAATAGAAACAGGTGAAACAAAACTGATTGAACTGCCTGGCGATGCGAGCGAGCACTACATCCCGCGTATGGAGTTTCTCCCCCAGGAACGCGACGTGAACGAACCACCGCGTATTCTGATTCAACAACTTAACCGTCTTCAAAACACAAACCGACTGTTCCTTGCGGATTTTCAAAGCAGCACAGTTTCGGAAGTCATGGTCGAGCGTGACGCAGCGTGGATTGATGTGCATGATGAATTGAATTGGCTGGACAATGCATCGGCTTTTACTTGGATGAGCGAACGTGATGGCTGGCGTCATCTTTATGTTGTCTCTCTCGACGATGGAGCCACACAACAGATTACTCGCGGAAACTTCGATGTCATTGAACTGCTAAAAGTGAATGAGACAGAGGGGATCGCGTACTTCATCGCATCACCAGATGAGGCATCTCAACGATACCTTTATCGCGTGAATCTCGATGGCACGAACTTGAAACGCATCACGCCCGATGGTGTGCCTGCAACGCACAGCTACAAAATTTCGCCCGATGCTCAATGGGCGATTCACCAAGTGTCGCGTTTTGACGAGCCACCAGCGTGGGATTTAGTGACTCTACCTGGCCACGACTCGGTGCGTACCCTTGAGTCCAACGAGACTTTACGAAAAACGATCAGTGCCTTGGCCCGAACACCCACCGAGTTCTTTCGAGTCACCCTGCCACCTGATGAATCTGCTGATGGGCAAGATTCCGAACCGCTGGAACTGGAAGCGTGGTGCATGCTTCCACCCAACTTTGACAAAAACAAGAAGTACCCTCTGCTGATTTACGTGTATGGAGAGCCTGCAGGGACAACCGTGGTCAATCGTTGGAGCAGCAAGTCCTACCTATGGCATCAGCTGATGGCACAACAGGGTTACGTCGTCATGAGCTTTGACAACCGCGGCACGAAATCTCCAAGGGGGAGAGCATGGCGAAAAAGTATCTACCGCAAGATTGGTATCATTCCACCGGCAGACCAAGCGGCAGCCGCACAGGCCGTCTTGAAACATCGCACCTACCTCGATCCTGAACGTGTTGGGATTTGGGGTTGGAGCGGTGGCGGTTCCTCGAGTTTGCATGCTATTTTCAAACATCCTGAACTTTACTCAACAGCCGTTGCTGTCGCGCCTGTTCCTAACCAACGATATTACGACACGATCTATCAAGAACGATACATGGGTCTGCCGGATACCAACGTCGAAGGATTCACAGAAGGCTCACCCATCAATTTTGCAAAACAACTGGAAGGTAATCTGCTGTTGATTCATGGAACTGGCGATGACAACTGCCACTACCAGACGCTCGAATTACTCATCAACGAGCTAATCAAGCACAACAAGCAATTCAGTATGATGTCATATCCGAATCGAACTCACTCCATCCGGGAAGGCAAGAATACGACCCGACATCTGCGGGACCTGATGACGAGATACATTCTGGATAATCTGCCGGCTAATCCGTCACCTGCTTCGAAGAACTAACCCCCGTCCTGCAGAACGCACACATCATGTCGATCCAACCCGGCTGCCAGTTCGCCAGTGACAATACTGCTGGCATCTGCCCTGAAGCAATGTCCGCGATGACAGAGGCAAACCAGGATGCCGCTAAACCCTACGGAGAAGATCCGTGGACCAAACGTGCGACGTCGCTAATCCGTGAAGTCTTTGAAGTCGATTGTGATGTTTTTTTCACGTTCAATGGTACTGCAGCCAACGCACTTGCTCTATCTGCCATGTGCCAGTCGCACCATGGCGTCTTAGCGCATCGGTGGTCGCACGTGGAAACAGATGAGTGTGGCGCACCCGAGTTTTTCTGTAACGGCAGTAAAATCCTGCTGATACCTGGCGCAAATGGGCGTGTGGATGCTGACCGCGTTACGAAAGTCGCTGGCAGTCGAACCGACGTGCACTTCCCCAAGGCAAAAGCACTCAGCATTACCCAATCCACCGAGGTTGGGACAGTTTACGACCTTGATATGCTTCAGGGAATTGGAGAGAGTGTTCGTCGTTGCAAGCTGAGTTTCCATATGGACGGAGCTCGCTTTGCAAACGCCATTGCAACGCTTGGTGTGGCACCGAGCGAGGTGACGTGGAAACGCGGAGTCGACGTGCTGTGTTTTGGCGGCACCAAAAACGGAATGGCTGTTGGTGACTGCGTTGTGTTCTTCAATCGGGAACTCGGCCAGGAATTTGAATACCGCTGCAAGCAAGCCGGACAACTTGCGTCAAAAATGCGCTTTCTCTCAGCACCGTGGGTGGGATTGCTGACAGACGACATCTGGCTACGCAACGCACGACACGCCAACGCGATGGCCCAAAAACTAGCCACAGGTCTCGAACAACTTGGCGTCCGAATCGCAGCACCAGTTGAGTCCAACGCAGTTTTTGCTGACTTCGCTTCCGAGCAGACCACAGCGATTAGAAAGCTAGGCTGGATTTTCTACGAATTCGATGGCATCGGAACACCCCGCCTCATGTGTTCATGGCAAACGACAAGTACTGAGATCGACGCATTTCTATCTGACTGCAAACGCACCCTGCTTGCGAATTCTTGATACACAAAACAAACTTGCGAACTAGAATCACGACTCGGATTCCCTCTGGCTCGATTGCAATAGCTTCGCCGGCAAACAAAAACGTCTAACGCCTCGCACCGTCGCGGGAAAATCTGGACCGAACCCGTAACACCGGCAGCATGAATTCTGCTTAAGAAACTCAAGCATCCTAATTTGGTAGCAGCATGCTTAGCCAACAGAATCATAAACATGACAATCAGTTCCTTGGTCATTGCCTTGCTCTGCTTCGTGTCGCTTCTATCTCTGGGGATTGCGTCGTTGATCATCCGCGCGTTACGCCCCGCAACACAAGATGCAAACGCGGTATATACCCCGAGCACCCCAGACAGCATTCTCGACCCTCATATCAACCTTGAGAGTCGAGCAACGAGCAGGGCTCAGCTTAATACAGGCCCTGATGCACAAAGGATCAATCCTTATCAGCCGCACACCGCAGCGACAGCCACTCATTCTGCAAGAAAGCGCCAGCACAACACAACCACGACCGTGTAAGGAAAGTCGGACGTGTCCGACAGCTCCTCCGACAAACACCGCGATGCTTCATCATGCTGTCGAGTCAGCATGTCAGATTTACACATACATCAGACAAAATCACCGTTACGAGAACGTTTCCGAATGCACAAGATCAACTGAGCACGGCGTAGATTCTGCAACCACGCTCTCTTCCCAACACGCGGTGACTGATTGCGGCCAAAAATTGAATGGCGGCAACCAACGCGACTGATCCAGCACAAGTCGACCACAAGCAAGCTAGCCCGCGAGCGGATATACTGTTCCTGAATACTGTTTGTGGGCAACGCCACTATCAGTGACGATGCAATCTGCCCCTTGACCTTGAGCCCGACACGGAAACCCTAGTCAAATGCTTCAGATACGTTTCATTGACCGATGTGATCTACGAGTGCAGATGACTGCCACAAACATCTGCTATCGCCTTTGTGCATTGCCCGTGATGTTGATCCTATTTTCCGTGGCAGCATCTCCCGATTCCACAGCCACCGGTGCGGAGGTGGATGCAAAATCTCGTCCCAATATCGTGATGATTGCTATCGATGACTTGAATGATTGGGTCGAACCGTTGGGTGGGCACCCTGACGTCAAGACGCCGGCGATGAAGCGGTTGGCAGAGCGGGGGCTGACCTTCACGAACGCCCATTGCCAAGCACCACTTTGCAATCCAAGTCGTACATCATTGATGACTGGCAAACGGCCCACATCCACGGGAATCTATGGGCTGAGTCCGTGGATTCGCAACGTCCCCGAATTCAAAGACCTGGTAACCCTACCACAGCACTTTTCCGAGCATGGCTACCACACCCTGATTGGTGGAAAGATTTATCACGGGGGCAACGGTCGAAAAAAGATAAAGGGGAAAAACAAGAACGAGGAATGTGACGTTTGGGGCCCCAACGCTTCGGTCGGGGCAAGACCAAAGGCCAAGTTGATTCCACCCACTCCCGGTGGCAATCATGGACTAATGGACTGGGGCACCTTTCCACACCAAGACGAAGACAAAGGTGATTGGAAAGTCGCCTCATGGGCAGTGGAACAAATTGACCAAATGCCCACGGACAAACCATACTTTCTATCGGTCGGTTTTTTCCTGCCGCATGTCCCCTGCTACGCAACGCAAAAATGGTTCGACCTGTATCCAGACGAAACCCTGACCATGCCACCGATCCTGAAGGGTGACCGGGACGATACCCCCAACAGTTCCTGGCACATCCACTGGGACCTGCCCGAGCCACGGACAAGCTGGCTCGAGCAGAATAAGCAACTGCGTCCTTTGGTGCGTTCGTACCTAGCCTGCGTCAGCTTTGTGGATAGCCAAGTAGGCAGAGTGCTCGATGCGGTCGAAAGATCACCCCAAGCTGATAACACAATCGTCATTCTTTGGAGCGACCACGGTTACCACCTCGGCGAAAAAGCCATTTCAGGAAAGAACTCACTGTGGCGCCACTCCACTCGTGTCCCGTTGATTTTCGCGGGCCCTGGCATTCCAAGCGGGAAAAGCTGTGATGAACCTGCGGAATTGTTAGATCTCTATCCGACCCTCAGTGGACTTGCTGGGCTGCCTGGCAACATTCAGACGGAGGGAATCAGCTTAGAGCCTCAAATCGATGATCCCGGCAAAAGCCGCCAACGACCAGCGATGTGCACCCACAACGCGGGCAATCACTCAATCTGCGACAAACGCTGGCGATTGATTCGTTACGCCGACGGCCAATCGGAGCTATACGACCGGAAAATTGATCCGTGGGAGCACAATAACCTGCTCAAAGACGACCCATTTGACAAAGACGATGGCAGGCTTTCGTCACAGGCACGTGAGGCAGTGGACAGATTGCTGAAGTATTTACCCGAGCAAGAACTTCCCTTGGCACCGGGCAGCAGGGCACGGATTCTGGAAAAGCGAGCCGATGGTTTCTACTGGCAGGAAAAGAAAATTGTGCCGGAAGACCTCGTTGATTGAGTCTCGTTGCGAAAGGGGAAGCATAGCGAATGGGGTGGTTTGCTTGATTTTTACGTGTGTCATTACCCCACGCCCACGCTGACCGTACCCCAACCCCGCGAACCTCTGGCAGCAAACCCGTGCCTCGGCAATTCATTGGCAGTTTTAGGCGGGTTGCCGAATCGTAAAAATCCTTCGATATTAATCATCCATCGTCTCGGCGTTCCCGACTCGATGTTCAAGATTTTCGTCCCGCCCATACCATCTTCAGACGTAAAGAGTTCGCGATGAGTGTTTTGGTAACGCAACAAGCTCCTGATTTCACCGCACAAGCCGTCATGCCTGATGGCCAGTTCAAAGAAGTCTCCCTCGGCGACTACAAAGACCAGTATGTCCTGTTGTTCTTCTGGCCATTAGATTTCACGTTCGTTTGTCCCACCGAAATCATCGCCTTCAGCGATCGCGCCAAAGATTTTTCAGATCTTGGCGTGCAGATTTTGGGCGTTTCGATCGACAGCCACTTCACGCACCTCGCGTGGACGAACACAGCTCGTGATCAAGGTGGAATCGGCAAGACTGACTATCCATTGATTGCCGACCTGAATAAGCAGATTTCACGCGACTACGACGTCCTGCTTGATGGTGGCGTTGCCCTCCGCGGTCTGTTTTTGATTGACAAAGCTGGCGTTGTTCGCCACCAAGTTGTCAACGACTTGCCATTGGGAAGAAGCGTTGACGAAGCTTTCCGGATGGTGCAAGCCCTGCAATACTTCGAGAAGAACGGCGAAGTTTGCCCAGCGAACTGGAATGAGGGCAGTCGCACGATTAAACCCGATGTCGACCAGAGCAAAGAGTTCTTTTCGGCCGAATACAGCGACTGATCTCAGTTGTGATCGTGTTGCTCCAATCGCCAACCCAAACATGCCAACGTGTGGTAGGCGATTTTAGTCGGATCGCTGCAATTCAATTCGAGCTTCCCAGACGTTACCGGACGGATCATGTGGAACACCAACCAACTCGGCGTGGCAACTTGGAACGATGCCGGTACCGCATGGGAAGTTGACGCTCGAGGCGGAGAAGGCATTTGCCTGAGGTGGGGTGATGAACGCGCAGTACACTTCAAGCCGGTTGATGATAGGACGCTTCCAGCAGCGGACGAGCAGTTCGTGCGTGGCCGCTGTTGGAATGTTAATTATCCGCAAGCCGAGCATCGACACGCCTTAAGAATTGCGTTCGAGCCGATCGAAACGACCGCGGAGAGCTTACTGCTCGAAGCGACCATTTCAATCCAGACGGATCTGCTCGATTCTCATCCAAAAATCGATGTCCAGTCTGACAGCAGATCAATCAAAACGCTGGGCATCCCAGGTGCTTCCCAGCACCCTGCAAGTCAATCAGGTTCGGCCGCAGTAACGATCGCGAAATCAGACACCAGCTGCGTTGCCATTTTCCTCGGAACGCATGACAGCCCATTCACAACTGACCTGTCGACGCCCGATTCCCTGCAACTGAGACTCTTTGGAGAGTTTTTAGAGAAAGGCGTCATCCGCAAGGCACGGCCTTGGATTCTTATCAGCCGGGCGAAGCAGGAACCGTCAGATGCGGAACTGCAAGCGATCTGGCAACGTTTGGCTAGTCGTCCTCTGCCGCTGGCGTCCTGACAAACCGAAGCCCGTCGTCCGCGACAGCTGCCGCCGCATAACTTGCCGTCAAGCAGGACTTGCGAACCGCGTCCCCACCAGGGCCTCGCAGCAACGGGCGTCAATCTCAGGGCCTCGCCGCCACGGCCCACGGCCTGATGCCACCACTGTTTGAATGCAAGTTTTGTGCATGAGTATTTCAGAGCGACGGTCAAACAGTCCTGTCAAACGTCCGATACCAGACTGCCAGCGAAAGTAGCAGGTTCTTTAAAAGAGCCAATGCCATGGACTCAGTGCCAACTGCAACATGTGCCGGGTTTCAGCCATTCATTTTCTCAACCACGGATATTTGCGTTGACTGAATTCCCACAATGATTGTTTGTTTCAGCTAGAATGGCTAGGTATTACGCAAACCCCACCTCCCACCTCTGGAACTCTCTCTTATGGAATCATCACGTCGTGGATTTCTCAAGGCGACCGCAGCAGGCTCTGCATTAGCAGTATCAACTGATGCGATTGCCCAAGATGGCTCGAAAAAGCTTCGTCTGGCATCGATTGGCGTTGGC
>JBPCVE010000403.1:0-5756 GCA_051010795.1 Rubripirellula sp. | reverse complement strand
CGCGGAACGTGGATTTCGCTGTTTGCATTTGGTAGGTTATCGGCTCGAGTTGCGGGAACAGCCCGCAGTCTCTGTTTGAATACGCCTACCCACCAGCAAGTGTCCCGGAGTCCCCATGCCCTGCCATTTTTCGCCGCACAGGATTGAACTGCTTCAACGTTTGCTAACTGCAAATGTATTCCCATCTCGATATCTTGGCGGTTGTTTGCTCGCTGTTGTGACGCTGTGTGGGGTCGCGCGTGCGGAATCGCCAGTGGCTGATGGAATGTCAGTGAAGCTGAAAGATACAGGCAAGCAGGTGACGGTTACGCTGGGTGACGAGCCTTTTACTGAATACGATTACAGTGATTACAACAAACCCATTCTGTATCCCATCTATGGGCCAGGCCAAGTTGGAATGACTCGAAACTGGCCCATGAAGGATGATGTTGAGGGTGAAGCGCACGATCATCCACACCACAAATCAATGTGGATTTCACACGAAATTAGCGGTGTTGATTTTTGGGGTGAGAGTGAGGGAAAAGTTATCACGGAAAAAGTGGAAACAGATTTTTCCGGAAGTCCTAAGCCAAGCAATGTGTTGCGGGCGACCTCGGTGTGGCGAACCAAGGACGGCGACAAACCTTTGCTCACCGATCAAACGACCTATTGGTTCGGTGGAACAGACAAGAGTCGATGGATTGATTGCTTGGTAGATTTTCAAGCGACTTTCGGAAATATCCAGTTTGATGATACGAAGGAAGGTTTATTCGCGATCCGAACGCATCCAGATTTGCGTTTGACCAGCTCTCCCAAAAGGGGCGTTGAGGAAGTGTTTGGTTCGGCTGTCAACAGCGAAGGAATAACGGGCAAGGCAATATGGGGCAAGCAGGCCAGGTGGTTGTTGTACAAAGGTACGGTCGATGGCAAACCGATGAGCATCGCTATGTACGATCATCCCGGGAATCTCAGGCATCCAACCACTTGGCATGCGAGAGACTATGGATTGGTGACTGCAAATCCTTTTGGGCTGCATCACTTTTTGAAGAAAGAAAAGGGAGCCGGTGCGTTCAAGATCGCCAAAGACGACCACCTGAAGTTACGCTATCGGGTGGAGTTCTTCCGCGGTGAAGTCACGCCTAGTGATGTTCAAGCGAGCTACCAACGATTTGCTGAAAAAATGTTGGTTGAACCGGTTGCAATTTCGGAGTGAACTCGGGGTGTGAGTTCATTGCCCGCACGTAAGTGTAGGGCGTCCTCCGTCCATGTGCTGGTCGGCTTAGGTTCAAGGCAGCATGTGAGGATGAGGGCACGTTAATGCGTTCTAGCTGCACTGGCAAGCAGCGGGACTCTCCGAGCAGCAGGACACAACCGCGTTCTTTTGACCGTGTTTCGATGGCAGAGGAATGGATCGTTTACCGCTGGCTGTAGGTGCCGAGCGTTTGAAGAAAGCGGCGTACATCCGCAGTTTGGTGCGTGGACCATCGGACTTTGCGTGTCGGATCTGGTAAACAGGGGACCGCGCGTGAAGACACGCGAAGGTGTCGCGGTTCTTGCTTCGACGTACGCAAACGGTTCTGAAAATGGCTCCAAAACGCCGCAACACCGCAGGGCATCACAACTCTTTGCTCAAGCCTGTGCCTAGGGCAAACTATGGATCGGCTTGACGAAAAAATCCGCTTGTGGGCTAACGACTATAGATCGCGGCACCGAACATGATAACAACAAGTGTAATCCACAATATTGTGGTTCCTCCGCCGAGGATGATACCGATCCAAGCATGAGCGGCTCCCTTAATGACCGGATTTGCAGCTCTCTTTTTGAGCCCGATGATGCCGAGGATGAACGACGCGATTCCAAAAGGAATACCGATCAAAGGAAGCAGCGACAGTAGAGAGACATAATAGGCGATCAGAGCTGGTGGGTTTTTGTAGGGGATCACTCCACCAGTCGCATCACCCTGATTGTATTGCTGAGGCGGGACGTGGCCCATCGGATTCCCACCTTGAGTCTGCGCGTTGTCCGTATAGGGGTTGCCGCCTAAGTTGGGATTCTGATTCATTGGATTGACTCTAAGGAAACTGGAAGTGATTTAACAGGAAGCAGGTTGCTTAATTTTGGCATCAAGCATCGGTTCGTGCGAAGTCAATCGAGAATGATCGTCCTCGTGCGTGAGATAATGATAACAGATATTTTGTGATGGGGGCTTCATCGTCTGCAGTCATGCTTGATTCGTTTGGTTCAATACGACCCTTTCCTGGATCTGATTGCCCATCGTTTTACCTGGTTGGTGACTGACAGAGTCGAACAATGGATGAAACACAAATGAGCAACACCATTCTCTGCGATCACTCTCTGCGTTCACCGCCATGACTTACCGGTACGCGTGACCTGTGAATTGCGTGGGGCTACAGTCACTTCACACCAACCTGCTTCTCTGATTGTTTTACGTGCGTGTGGTTTAGGGTGTTAGTTTTGAATTGCTTCCAAATCGAGTAAAACACGTACAGACAAGGTAGGATCGACCTGGCCTGACACCGCTTCATAGCTTCCGTCTTGCCGCTTTTTAAGAAACAGTAAGTATTCAGGTGCGGGATTGCCAGACACGCGTCTGATCAACGGCGCCTTCGGGTTTTGTTCGGAATCTTGTAGGGGGTGTACATTGATCGAAACTGGGCGGGAGAGAAAAGAGATCAGCCCGGGGCCATCGTTAATGCGCATGTTGGAATCGGCATACTTGTAGTGCAGAACTTTGATGATCTGGGTGGGGGTACCTTTCACGGTTGATATCACACGCAATTGTGTTGAGACGCCCTTGAATTGCTTGGGGTCGAACACCGGCTCGGTCCAGTTTTCTTCGTGAGAGACAGAATCGATGGCCCCAGCAATGACCACAATATCGGCTTGTTGAAAAAGTCGTTGGTAGGGCCAATCTTCGACTTTTCGGGCTGAGGCTGTGTTTGAAAATAACACGCATGCAATGATGATTGGACGGATAACCTGGTTGTTCATTGGAGAGTGTTCCTGCGGGGCACTTGCATTGCCATGCGCCGACACACCGTCGGGTAGTGGCTGTTGCTCGTTGTTGATGGGCGGACTCGGAATGAAAATATTCCCCCCTGAGTGGAGAGGGGCGAGAGTTTGTCCCAAGTCATCGTGCTGTTTGCAAGCATGCAGACTTGGGGTGGAGCGGGGCCGGCATCGCGCGACCGACTACTGATTAAGTTGGAGGCAGCCCGGTTGGTTCAGGCAACGCCTTGTGGTCGGAAAAACAATGTTTGGTCCAATTATTTAAAAAACGTTCGGCTGGGTCAAATCGTTCACGAATAGAGAGAAATTTTTGTAGTTGAGGATAAAGCAACCTAATCTGTGCACCCGACATTCCAAATAGCTTGCCCCAGTGGGTTCTTCCGCCGTATCGGATTGATAATTCATGGGTGAGAATCGGCATCATCTCCATGAAGGAGGTTCTCTGTTTGCCGCGATGGAGGTTCGTGAGTGTGATCGAGTACCACGGTCCTTCGGGATTGGAAAGATCCGCACTGCGACACGACATTGAGATAAGTGTGTCATCGCATTGGACCTTGCGTATGCAGATTGGGTAATGATGGCAGTACTTGCCCTGCATGTGTTCAAAAACGGTCTCCGGCTGCGAGCCGGTTTGATCTTCCATTTTTGATGTGCTTTCGGTCTGGGTTCCGGCCATCGTGGTCAATGCGTTAGTCAAGTATGACAGTGCATCGGGTAGTTTTGACCGTTGAACAAAGAGTTCCATTTCGATGTGGTGGAACAGTTCATGTTCCATGACAAGTTGCGTAGATGAGTCTGCGACAACGCTCCACTTTTGGACGACGCATGCGGGGATGATCCATTTGAAAGCGAATCGGGTGCAGACCGCTGGAAAACGCGTGCGAGTCAGCAATAGGATTAGCAAGTGCATGAGTACGTCGAAAACCCAAAACCTGTATTGGTGATACAACCACGCGTGCCGCGAGGATTTGCTGGTGGTTTCTCTGCGTTGTTGGGCAAAATAAGTCCATTTCCACGGGACGAGGTAAAACTGCTGTAGTGGGAAGTCTGCTTCAGCGGCAAGAACATCTTTGATGTCTGAATATTGACGAAACTGTTCTTCAACGCGGTACGCGTCGCGGGTCTCAAGTTGCACACTCAAAATCACGCCCAAGCTACCCAAGCTACATCTTGCAGCCCTTAGTTCGTCGCCCGAATTGACTTCGGTAATGACAGCCCGGCCGCTATTTGCGTCGTAGATCGCGAGTCGTACCGATTGAACATAGTGAGACAACGAATGCTTTCCAGACCCATGCGTGCCTGTGGAAATAGCTCCCGCGATTGTCTGTTCCGTGATAAATCCAAGAGAGGGAAGTGTCCATTGCCGACATTCGCTTAACTGTTTGATTAAGTACTTGATCTGGCAACCAGCTCCCACCTTGGCATAATTGCCAGTTTTATCTGTGCCCGTCTGTATGTCACACAGGTGCTTCAGATCTAGCATGATATCTTTGCAGTCGAGAATATTGCTCCATGAATGAAGCCGACCCACGCATCGAATCACCTTGCCAGCGTGGCGATCCATGATTTCAAGTACTTCCTGTTCACTTCGCGGCGTGTAGAAGCGATCGGGTGTGAGATTCAGGTTGCGCCCAAAGTTGGTGACGTATGTGGTGTTTGGCATGCGTGCGATAAACCGATCAGGTGGATGCATTCCTCTGGCTAATCAGGAGCCTACCACATGTGTGATTGTTCAGTTGGCAGTTGGTGTGATGTTGGTAGGCGTGACGGTTAGGTAGTTCCAATCGATGTGAAGCAATGATGGTGTTTTGCAGGCTTTGAGTATCGGTCTTGCTGCTTGTTGGTCTTGTGATTGGGGGTTCTAATACTTCTCCATCCGCTGGACAATCGAAGTTCGATGTTCTGGGGTGGTTCACCTTTTCATCGCACCTGTTTTACTGTTTGAAACGCACCATGCCGCGTTGGATCCAAATCTTGGCACGCTCTGTTCTATCCTTGGCTATTTTGTTGGGCGGGGTAACGGCGTTCTTGCTGATGACGCCTCCTGTGATGAAGCCGCGACGAGAAGAGGCTGGGAAGCCGGTGCAGGTAAAAACAGAGCCTGCGATGCGTCACACCCATGGGATTTCGATTGAGGTTGACGGGGTCGTCGTTCCGTTCAGGCAGATTGAATTGGCCGCCGAGGTATCTGGGAAGGTTGAGTTCCAAAGCGAATCCTGCCAAGTGGGAAGGACTGTAGTCGAGGGTGAGCTACTGCTCCGAATTGAGCCAAGTGATTATGAGCTGGAGGTTCGCCGTCTGAAGGAGGAGGTGTCGCAAGCAGACGCAATGACAAAAGAGCTTGAAGCCGAAATTCAGTCATCAGATAATCAGATCAGTAATGCAGAGAAACAACTGCTGATTGAAAAGAGACAGCTGGCTCGTAGTAGTGATTTGTTACTGCGTGGAGCCGCGTCTGCTTCGGAGGTGGATTCAGCTCGGAAATCGGAGCTCGCGACTCGTACTTCCCTGCAGACGCTTGTGGATGAGAAAAATGTGTTGACACAGCGCAGAATACGAATGGAAGCAGCAAAGTTGCTTGTGCAAGCAAACCTCGAAAAAGCAGAGCTGAGTTTGGAACGGACGAACATCAAGGCGCCTTTTGATGCCGTTGTGGTGCAGCACAATGTAGAAGAAGACAGTTATGTGCAGCCAGGCAATACTATCTGCCTGTTACAGGAAACCACGAGCCTGGACGTCGCGTGCAA
>JBPCVE010000402.1:0-5337 GCA_051010795.1 Rubripirellula sp. | reverse complement strand
AGCATCGCGCCCATGGATTCCGCGGAGCATTGCTGCAGAAGTACTAGCAGTGTTGTGTCAGCTGAAAGTTGTGATTCACATTCCACAAGTAATTCTGCAAGAGTCAGGCCATCAGAACGCTCCAGTCTCGCTAGGGTTCGTACCATTTGCTTGAAGTGGGTAGGGCCACGTTCAGGGGGCATGATGACCGGACTGAGTCGATCGTTTTCATCACGCATTGATGCCGAAGACTGTGCATCCCCTCGGACACGGTGGTCGCCGACCCAACCTTCCAGTCGAATGCGATCCGCCGCATCGCGACCGTTCGTTGCCAATCCAACTGGCTCGTTCGCATCATGAAGCGAGTTGGCAATTGATGCTGCTGCTGTGATAGCAAGATCGCATCTCATTGGCTCGTGTTTTTCTGGATTGCTGCTGGCGTGTAGATCGAGAATGAGCGTGGCACCCACGATCGAAGAGGGTTCGTAAATTTTGCTGTGTAAAGTTCCGGTTCGCGCTGTGGCTGCCCAGTGCACGCTGCGCATCGGATCGCCCGGTTGCCATTGGCGAATCCCACGCAGTCGGGTGGGGTCATCCATGATGTTGTCACGCATGCGGATTTCACCAATGGGCCGCCGTGATCCTATTTCGTACGAACTCAATGCCACAATGTTGGGAAGTACCGTGACGTACTGCGGTTGGGTGCCAACCCGATAACGGCGGTACATGCCCATCAGGTCACCTGTTTCCATCACCGTTGGGCCAATCTGAAAGTAGCCTCTTCGGTTGCACTTGATCTCATAGCTGAGTGAGCATGTTTTGCCGGCGCCGATCAAGAGAACTTGGACCCGTTCTCCTTCGACTTGCAGGGTGGGTGGATTGAAAACGGTTGCCCATGCGGGAAGCAGGTCTTCGACCAGTAGCCACAGGACTGGTAGCCGACTTTGATTGGTTAGTTTGACTTCGACTGGTAGCCGTGACCCAATTTTCACTTCCTGATCGCCATGAGCACGAGTGGCAACGGTCGAACGCGACCATGTGTTGGCAAGAAAAAAATTCACCAAGAGCAAAATTCCAGCCGTAATCGCTGCGATGATCCACAACGCAGCCCCCGAAATCATTCCTGCCAGTAGTAGGGCGCTGATGCCAGCCAGGATTGCAAATCGGGGCGTAGATGCAGGCACGCTCTTCGGATCATCCATGCGTCACGAAGCTTCGATGGTGGGAACAGCGATTTCGCCAACAATGTCCTCGATCACTTTCTCGCCGGTGATCTTGCGAAGTCGACTTTCGGGACGAACGATTAGGCGGTGATTCATGACGGGTGCGATGATTTTCTTGATGTCATCCGGTAGGACATAATCGCGCCCGCGAATCGCAGCCATGGCTTGCGAGCATCGGAAAAGCGCAATCGTGGCTCTCGGGCTTCCACCCAAGGCGAGGTCAGCATGCTGCCGTGTTTGCGAAATGATCTGCAACAGGTACTCACGAACGCGTGGATCGACGTGGACCATTCGAATGACTTGCTGAGCAGCCACCACTTCGTTTGCCTCGGCGACTGGCTTGAGCCGATCAACGGGGTGTGAGTGCTGCAGCAATTCAAGCATCCGCAATTCTTCCTGCATGGATGGGTATCCAAGGCTGAAACGCATCATGAAGCGGTCAAGTTGAGCTTCCGGAAGCGGAAATGTCCCTTCGTGATCCACTGGGTTCTGCGTTGCTATGACCACAAACGGAGGTTGCAGGGCATGGGTATTGCCATCAACGGTAACACGCGCCTCGGCCATCGCTTCCAGAAGGGAAGCCTGCGTGCGGGGAGTCGCGCGGTTGATTTCATCAGCCAATAGAATTTGCGTGAAAACTGGTCCCGGTCGAAACTCGAATTGTGATTTCTTCTGGTTGAAAATCGAGGTTCCGGTCACATCGGTCGGTAACAAGTCGGGTGTGCATTGGACTCGCTTGAACTTGCAGCCGACACTTTTTGCCAGTGCTCTGGCAAGCATCGTCTTTGCGACTCCGGGGACATCTTCCAGTAAAATGTGTCCGCCGCTGAACCAAGTGACCAGTGACAAAACCAATTGCTTGCGTTTTCCAACAATTGCTTGCTCAACATTTCCGATGATTCGCTTCGATAATTCACCTACATCAGCCGTGGTTTTGATTGCCGGAGAAGCCGCGGTAATACCGCTTTTTGCGGCTTTTTTTGCTGGTTTTGTGCCCGGATCGGTGCCCGCCCGGGGGTTTGAGTCGGCTGGATCAGCGTTCGGGGCACTCATCTCGTTTCCGTAACGTTAGCAAGTTGTTGTGGTGAATAATGGCGCAATAGCAGTTATCATCATACTGTTGAACTCACCTCTCGTCGCGATGCAATCGTGATAGCAGATCAATCTGATGCTGATGATGACTCCATGATGGATGTACCGAACCTACTTGTGACGGATGACGACAAGGCTTTTCGCAAGGTTGTGTGCGAAGGGCTGCAGCGACGTGGATTTCGTGTAATCGAAGCCTGCGACGGGCGGGAAGCGTTGGATCTCATTGAACATTCGCGAGTTCATGTTGCGGTTGTTGACGTTCACATGCCTCACGTCACGGGCTTGGACGTCATCAGGCATTTGCATGAACGTCCCTCCAGCCTGCCCTGCGTTCTGATGAGCGCAGAACTGAATGATGAAATTCGTCAGGAGGCAGAAAGAATGTGTGCTTACGATGTGCTAAGTAAGCCTCTTAAACTGTCGCAACTGACTTCCGTTGTGTCTCATGCACTTAATGACTACTACGGCTGGCAGCCCCCCAAGGCAGGGTGATCTCGCCGGCTTGCCACTTGGTTGGCGTGCGTAGATATCGAAATCGTAGGGAAGGGTCACTGGTTCCACTGGCATCTAAGATGCATGCGATCGCGGGAGCTTCTTCCTTGGTGATCGGGTGCCAGTACGATTGATTTTTATAACCTTCATTCCTGCCGTATCTTTTGGCTGAGGATTCATTCCCTGTAAACGCCATCATGTCGCAGTTACAATACGCGGCCCATGAAAATTGACCCTCATTGCGAAAGACGATTCATGAAAAGATTCTTTGCAACTCTCTGTGGACTCGTGTTGCTTGTTGCGCCAGCCCAAGCGGTAGAGAAAACAAACGCCGAGAAACCAAACATTGTGATGATTCTTGCGGATGACTGCACGCATAATGATCTGCCAATGTACGGAGGTCAGAACGCTCGGACACCCAATCTCGAGCAACTCGCCACCGAGGGTCTTGTTTTCAATCGGGCCTATCTTGCAGAGGCAATGTGCCAGCCATGTCGAGCTGAGCTGTATTCGGGTTTGTACCCAATGCGGAATGGTTGTGCGTGGAACCATTCTTCCTCTCTGCCAGAGACGTTAAGCATGCCGCACTACCTGGGTGCACTTGGGTATCGAGTAGGGCTGGCAGGTAAGGTGCATGTGCTCCCAAAGCAGGCGTTTCCTTTTGAACGAGTTTCCGGGTTTGACGCGAACTGTGTCAGGAATCCAACCAAAGCACATGAGCTTTCCGCGGTCGAGGAGTTCATGCAGCGTGACAAGCAGCAACCCTTTTGTCTGGTGGTTGCTTTGGTGGAGCCCCATGTGCCATGGGTCATGGGTGATGCTTCGGCCTATCCACCAGCGGATCTGAAATTACCTCCCAATATGGCTGATACCAAATTGACTCGTGAAGCGTTCTCTCGCTATCTCGCTGAAATCACTTACATGGATTCGCAGGTGGGGGAATTATTGAATTCACTGGAGGAGGCAGGCGAGGCAAATAACACCTTGGTTCTGTTTTCGTCAGAACAGGGATCTCAGTTCCCTGGCAATAAATGGACCAACTGGGATACGGGAATCCATACGGCATTAATCGCCCGTTGGCCGGGAATGGTTCCTGTGGGGGTGCGAACTGATGCGATGGTTCAGTTTGCGGATGTCTTACCTACATTGCTGGATGTTGCCGGAAGCACAGAAGAGCATTCAGGTGCTTTCGATGGACGTAGTTTTTTTGATGTCTTGAAAGGTGAGTCGTCCCAGCACCGGAAATTTGTCTATGGAGTTCATAACAACGTGCCGGAAGGACCACCCTACCCTGTTCGCACCGTCAGTGATGGTACTTATCGGTATGTCAGGAATTTACTACACGAAAATTTGTACATCGAGAAACATCTGATGGGTGTCCGAGGTGATGGATTGTTGAATAATCCATATTGGCAAACGTGGGTTTGGGATTCTTGGGAGTCTCCGGAAACCTATCATCTGGTGCAACGCTACATGAACCGACCGGCCGAGGCGCTTTATCACACGGCTGCCGATCCCTATGAGTTGAAGAATCTCATTGGAACGGATAGTGCTAAGGACACTCTCAACACCCTTTCACGTGAACTGGACCGGTGGTTAGTCAGTCAAGGTGATCCTGGCATCGAACAGGATACGCCAGAGAGTCATCGGGCTGCCAAGCGGGGTGAGCACCGTTTTCGCGCTCCTGAGGTGGAGAAATGAATCGATTAAACGTTGCCACCGTAGGCAGGATTGCGTGTTCGTTCTGTTCCCCTGGCCTTATTCTGATCGGAATATTGATTGTGTTCTTTTCTTCACCTGGAAATACATCGGCTGATCTGCCAGGTTCGAATCAAGTCCTCCGTAAAATTGTATTTGGTTCCTGTATCAAGCAGGATTTGCCAACTCCTATCTTCTACACCATGGCAGGTGAGTTCCCCGATCTCATTCTGTTTCTCGGAGACAATATCTATGCCGATACGGAAGATATGACCGAGATGCGAGCGAAGTATGATCGTCTTGGGGCGAACGCTGATTTCCGTCGGTTGCGATCTGAATTTCCAATCATGGCAACGTGGGATGATCATGATTTTGGAGTCAACGATGGTGGGGCAGATTTTCCCCAACGACAAGCATCTGAGCAAGAGTTCATGCGTTTTTGGCAGGTACCTTCGCAGTCACCCCTTCGTTCTCGCCCTGGTGTTTATGACGCCAAAATTTTTGGTCCTGAGGGGCAACGCGTTCAAGTGATCATGCTCGATACCAGGTATTTTCGATCTCCCCTGAAGAAAGGTGAGAAACGAGTTGGCGGTCCCTACGTGTCCGACGATTCCCCTACCAAAACCATGTTGGGTGAAGCTCAGTGGACATGGCTTAAACAGGAACTCGAAAAACCTGCCGAAGTACGTTTGATTGGTACAAGTATCCAGTTGCTCCCTGAAGCAAGGGGGCAAGAAGCATGGGGTAATCTACCACGTCAACGCGAGAAATTCATTCGCCTCGTCAAGGAAACCAAGGCAGGTGGCGTCGTTCTGCTGAGTGGTGATCGTCATTGGGCCGAATTGTCCTGTTG
>JBPCVE010000401.1:0-2901 GCA_051010795.1 Rubripirellula sp. | reverse complement strand
GTGCAATTTTAGGATCATTGAACCACTCATCATCTTTGTAGGCATCAAACGCAGGATCATCTGCCGGAATGTCATACATGCCGTGCGGCGGGGTGATAGGAAAATAACAAAAGAACGGACGATCTTTGTTCTCACGAATGAAATCCAAACCACGTTTCATGATTTCGTAGTTCGCGTAAGTTTCCCCACTGCGGCCGCCATCGTTTCCAGCCAATGCAACTTCTTTGCTATTATGAACCAAGTACGGCGGATAGAACGAGTGAGCATGAACCTGGTCGTAGTACCCGAAAAAATCATCGAACCCATGGTCTTCTGGAACACCTGTCGATCCTCTTCCACCAGCCCCCCACTTTCCGTAACCACCGGTTGCATAACCACGACTCTTGAGCATGCTGGCGATCGTTGCCTCACCAGCACGCAGGGGTGTACCACCTGGATTGTCCCGCACTGAACAATGCCCCATATGCTTACCCGTCATCATGCATGCCCTCAGTGGCCCGCAAACAGGTGCGGCGGCGAGTGCCTGAGTGAAACGAATCCCCTCCGAAGCCATCCTGTCGATATTGGGAGTACGGATCCGTTCGTTGCCCATATGCGACAGTTCGTAGTACGCCAGTTCATCGGACATGATGTAGACGATATTCGGTGGCTGCTTTGCATTGCCTGCCTGCTCTACAGCGTTAGCCGATGAAGCACACAAGAAAAAAGCGTAGAGACACGAAAACACAACACTCACGATGCGTTGCAGAGAGCAAGGGGCGTTCAACAGCATGGATTTTTCCGGAATGGATATACAGTGACATGAAAGCGGCTCATTCACGCTTCCTGCCCGATATCTTACCTGCAAAAACCATCTTCGTCAGACACAAACGAATGGGAAAGCCCTTCCTGCTGCGCACATGCCTGAACGCAACAGCAAACCCACAACATTTCACAATTCACAGAACGGGAGTTCCGTCAAATTGCAGTCCCGTTAAATAAAGCGGGGAAACGGCCAGAAGCAGTCGCTACGAGGAACGACCGACGGTCTCATTGCTCAGTTGTCCGATTTATCTTTGCTGCTAGCAGAAGTCAACAATTTCGCCATGCGTGGCCGGGCATTCTGCATTTCCTCGAGATCAAGATTCAACCTCAGGCTTCGACCGACCCCGGCGTAAAAGCGGGACAGCCCATCGCTCCATTCCGAGCTTACAATATCAATGGGAGTTTCCCCTCGGTCGTTTTTGACCGACGGCGAAGCGCCTTTTTCCAGCAAGATTTGAGCAATCTCGAAATCACACATGAAGGCAGCAAGATGCAGCGGCATATTCCCATCCTCATTGGTACGATCGATTCTTGCTCCTCGGCGTAAAAGCAGCTTGAAGGCTTCGACTTGTCCGTTCAACGCGGCATCACTCAAGGGCGTGGATCCACCGGATGGTTTTCTTTGATTGACTCGGGCTCCACGAGCTACCAGAATTCGAATTCGATTAAGATCTCCTTTGGACGCTGCCTCATTCAAAGCGCTGCGACGATCGACATGAGCCGAATCAATACCAGCTTGCAGCTTGGCCGCACCCTCTTGGGTATCAGTCACATGAAATATGAAATCATTACTGAAGAGGCCTTGTTGATTCTGAACTTGCAACAGATGCATGCCCACATCTGGCAATTCATCCAAGCGGAGTTGAACGGTTTCGCCGTCGATGCTGATACTTCCATCAACGCGCCGACCATCGACAAGGACATTTGCATCCTCCTCAAGATGACGACCACTGAGAGTCATTTCCTGGCTGCCTTGAAAAAGAATCGGGAACTTCTGACGGCCGCTTTGCCGTTCCAACGAACCGAGTGTCCAAAGAGCTGGCTGCGGAGTTTCAAGGTCGGCCTTCATACCATGCCTAGCAGAAAACGTGCCCACAAACTCACCTGAATCGGCCAACTTGACCAACTGTTCCCGTGTGAATCGGCGAGCATTCAAGGTGCTGATGTAACCGGCATCCGACTGTTCTGAATGGTACTGAAGTTTGATCGGAGTCACCGCCTGGTCTGAATCGATCAGCACACCTTCGGCTTGCAGAACGATGCCGCCCTCTGCAGCCGATTGTTCGAGCGAGTCCAACAGATCGCCGGTGATTTTCTGGTTTGCTGTCTTGCGGTTCAATGTGACTTGACGTGCGAATGCTCCAGAAAAACCGGTGCTTCCTTCGAGTACCATGTCCCAGATGGGATCAAAGCGTCGACGCCCGCCCCACGAGAACTGCCACATCCGCCGTTCGGGGATGCCCTGATCTGCAATGGCACGATAGAAATCGAAATCGATGATATTGAGTCGCCCCTGTGGCAGAATCAAGAATCGGTCATAGGCTCCTCGCCAAGTTGGCGCATCCATCCCCGTGCCCGGCGTATTGGTGCTGACCAGAAACGGCATCCTGTGACAATTGCCGCAAACGTTCGGTCTGGGTTTTCCGTCGTAATCGCCATCGATGTGAAAGAGTTTGAAACCTTCCTGTGCCCGATCCGAGACAACATTGCTGTATGCCCGCTTTTGCGCTGGAGGATAAGGAACGCTCAGCAGAAAATTTGCCATGTCATCGCGTTCAGCCGCACTCAACGCTCCTGACTTGCCCTCATCATTGACAGTCGTATCTCCCACGAGGCTCATGGTGTTGGCAATTCCCCCGTCAATCAGATGCCGCGTGGTACTGACAGGGTCATCCCGCTTGCTGTTGGGAGGATCCGATCCATGAATGTTGGCGCTGTTGTTCCCACCATAAGGGTCGCCCGGTATCCCATCCCAATGGTAGGGTGCGGTGTCTCTCAAACCTCGAATTGGCATGGTAGACCGAGGCATAATCTGATTACCTCCCGTCACCACAGGGGTCTTCAGCACCCACAGCAACTGGTCCGTGTGACCGTCTG
>JBPCVE010000400.1:0-9953 GCA_051010795.1 Rubripirellula sp. | reverse complement strand
ATCTGAATCTCACACACTGCTTGCTGTTCGGGCAATCTCGACACAACTTCAGCGTGTGCCGTTTCCACTAGCGTCTCAGCATTGGTTTGATCAAGGTCCAACTCGTCGAGACTTTTCAGCACGTGAGCTTGGCGCACAAAAGGGAGGCCAATTTCATCGATGGTCCTGCGCATCAGCAGTTCGATATCGACTCGTTGAAAAGTCGTTAGCGGCGTCCGAACTTTGCGAAACCCAAACATGGCATCCAGTTAATCAGTCATCGGCTGTTCAGGCCTTCGGCAAGTGTTGACGCCCTTGGCAAGCGACAGCTAAGCCTGCTTCCATGGAGCGTCATGTGGACGGACTTCTGGCCAGGCAAAAACCAAAACTGACTCAGCTTTTGACCTATGCCCCCTCCGCTGGCTTGGCAATTCTCGGGGAAACAGCCCCCACTGACAAGCGGCAGGCCCAAACGGGCACCATGAAACGATCGCACCGATTGTGGGTGGGCATGCAGTTTCAGGGCCAACCGTGTACGATACGTCCCGAACAGTGAAGGCTCAGCTAGCGCCCCGCCACAAGACATCAAGGACACTCGTGTCCCACGAATCGTGTGAAACAGGAGCTGAACACTTGCGCAGAATGGTTTCTGAGGCAACACGCCCAACACAGGTAAGCAGAGATGAACGGACAAGTATTTCGCGGATGTATCCCCGCCTTGATGACGCCCTGCACCAGCGAGCGCACCCCCAATTACGACGCCTTGGTTAGCAAAGCTCAGGAGCTGACAACTTTGGGCATGAATGCAGTGGTGTACTGCGGATCGATGGGCGACTGGCCGCTGCTGACCAACGAGCAGAGAATGGAAGGCGTGAGTCAACTGGTCAAAGCTGGCATCGATGTCATCGTAGGCACGGGCGCCCAGAACACAGCGATTGCTGTGGCGCATGCAGCACACGCTCAACAGGTCGGTGCTCATGGGCTGATGCTAATCCCTCGAGTGCTGTCCCGAGGAACTTCCCCCGCAGCACAACGCAACCATTTTGCGGACATCCTGTCGGTTGCCCCGGATTTACCCGCCGTCATTTACAACAGCCCCTACTACGGTTTCGAAACGAAAGCCGACCTGTTCTTTGATTTGCGAGCAGAATTTCCGAACCTCGTCGGATTCAAAGAATTTGGCGGAGCAGACGCCCTCAGTTATGCAAGCGAACAGATCACTCACGCCGAAGACGAAATTGTGCTGATGGCTGGAGTCGACACTCAGGTTTACCATGGGTTTGTGCACTGCGGAGCTGTCGGTGCAATCACTGGGATTGGAAACTGCCTGCCCAATGAAGTGTTAACACTGATCCAATTATGCCAACTTGCAGCCGAGGGCGATCCGGACGCCCGACGATTGGCGCGAGAACTTGAAGAGGCCTTGATCGTACTTTCCACCTACGACGAAGGACCAGACCTTGTCCTCTACTACAAGTACCTTCTCGAATTGCAGGGCGACAAAGATTACAAATTGCACTTCAATAGCACTGATCAGTTGAGTGACAGCCAGCGTGGATTTGTGGAAAAGCAATTTGCTTTGTTCCAAAATTGGTGGAGTCAGTGGTCCGGCAAAAGCTACGCAGAAGATCGCAAGTCTTCCGCAGGCTGAGGCAACTCTATCCCGCTGGTGCAAAGCAACCAGAGGCGAAGAATGCGGATACATCTCTGTTGATCAAGGTGACAAGTTCTCAACGTGACCTGTCATTAACGTGACCAGACTCGTTATAAAAATACGTCTCAAAATCCAACCGCGTTCCCACACTCGCTTACTCGGTAACGGCCTGCCATGTCCGGCGAAATTCATGCAGTTGACTCTCACACCGCTGGCGAACCGACTCGCATTGTGCTCGACGGAGGCCCATCACTCGGGAAGGGAACGCTCTCAGAGAGGCTTGCGATTTTTCGCACCAAGCATGATGCATATCGCAGAGCCATCATCACTGAACCCCGAGGCTCAGATGTTCTGGTAGGTGGCCTGCTCTGTGAACCTCATGACCGCAGTTGTCAGGCCGGGGTGATTTTTTTCAACAACGTTGGTTTTCTCGGCATGTGTGGACACGGCTTGATCGGCCTGGTGGAAACCTTGCGTGATCAGGGAAAAATCGATGTTGGCCAAATTCACATTGATACACCGGTGGGTAAAGTTGCGGCGACCCTGCACGAAGATGGCGACATTTCAGTATCCAATGTCGAAAGCTACCGAGTCGCCAAAGACATGGAAGTGCATGCAGAAGGCTTCGGGACCGTCCGCGGAGATGTTGCTTATGGGGGCAACTGGTTTTTCCTGACCAACACACCGCAGCAGGACATTACACGCAGCGAAATCAGCGATTTGACCAACTTGGCTTGTGCCATTCGCCGAGCAGTGAACGACGCTGGATACCCCGACGTGGATCACGTTGAACTTTTTGGCAAGCCAGAGGGGCAAGCTGATTCCCGCAATTTCGTGTTGTGTCCGGGCCTTGAATACGATCGTTCTCCCTGCGGAACCGGGACGAGTGCCAAGCTGGCCTGTCTTGCCGCCGATGGAAAATTGGCTCCTCACCAAACATGGATACAGCAGGGCGTGCTGGGGACTTCATTTGCATGTGATTATTCATGGGCAGACACTGATAAGACACGCATCAAACCTACCATCCGAGGCAGGGCGTTTATCACGGCTGAAACCCGCCTGAAATTAATAGCGAATGACCCGTTTTGCTGGGGCATCCAGTAGTTTCTCGCTGGTCAGTGGAGTTCAAGTGGCAAAAAAAATCATCATCATCGGAGGCGGCATTATCGGGCTGACCTCAGCTTGGTACTGCACCCAACGGGGCCACCAAGTCACCGTCATCGATAGAAATCCCAAAGCCCGCGACGGTTGCTCCTTTGGTAATGCAGGGATGATTGTGCCTAGCCACTTTGTGCCATTAGCTGCACCGGGGATGATCAAACTGGGTCTCAAGTGGATGTGGAATCCCGAGTCCCCCTTTTATATTCGCCCCCGGGCGTCCTGGGATCTACTGACATGGCTTTGGCGATTCAGAAACGCTTGCAATGCGTCCCACGTCAAAAGATCAGCTCCTGTGCTGCGTGACTTGCACCTTGCCAGTCGTGCTTGCTTTCAAGAACTGACCTTGGAATTGGAGGATGGATTTTCGCTGACTCCAAACGGCCTACTGATGTTATGCAAAAGTGAACAGGCACTCGATGAGGAAGCAGAAACGGCGCAACTTGCCAACAGCCTGAATATTGAAGCGTGTGTCCTCGATGCAAAGGCCACTGCCGAAAAAGACCCCTCTATCGAAATGGACATCGCGGGCAGCATTTACTACCCACGTGACTGCCATCTCTCACCCGACAAGTTGATGAATCGCCTGCAGTCAGAACTTTCCTCAAAAGGGTGTCACTTCCTCTGGGAAACAGATTGCAAGAACTTTCATTTGCAAGGACGCCAAGCGACTGCTGTCGAAACTTCGCAAGGATCAATTGATGCCGACCAGTTCATCATTTGTGGTGGCGTGTGGTCGTCCGAACTTGGCCGGCAACTGCAACTGAACCTGCCAATGCAGGCGGGCAAAGGATACAGCGTCACACTGGACCAACCTTGCCAACAACCATCAATCTGCTCGATCTTGACTGAGGCCCGTGTGGCGGTGACCCCCATGGGATCTTCTTTGCGATTTGGTGGCACCATGGAGATTTCAGGTTTGGACCAGTCGATTTCACAGTCCAGAGTACGAGGAATCATAAGATCGATCTCCGACTATTTTCCGAAATTCAAACCGTCAGACTTTGAAAACTGCAAACCTTGGACAGGTCTTCGCCCGTGCTCACCCGATGGCCTTCCCTACATTGGACGAAGCAGGCACTGGGAGAATGTTATCGTTTCAACAGGGCACGCGATGATGGGAATCAGTCTTGCCCCCATCACCGGGCGCTGTGTCGCAGAGATCGCCGATGCGGAACAACCCAAGATCGACAATTTTGAACTGCTTTCACCTGACCGATTCTCCAAGTGAACTGATTCGAAATTCGCGCCATTGAATGTTATGATGAGCAGCCCGCGGGCTTTCCTCTCCACCGCCTTGGATGCATTACACATGCCACATCTCGAATTCACGTCCCAACTCGCTCAACATGTCCATTGCCCGGCAAACCAGACGGTGACGGCAACCACGCTGAACGAGGCACTGGAAGCGATGTTCAGCCAGTTCCCCGCACTACGCGACTATGTCATGCAAGCAGACGGAACTCTGCAGCAGCATGTGGCAATTTTCATCGACGGACAAATGCTGCCTCACGGTGAATCACTCGATCTGGCAGTCGATGAGGCAAGCCAGATCTTTGTCATGCAGGCGCTCGCTGGCGGATAACAGATTCAAGTCGCAGTGGACAGAGAATCAATGCTCATTCCGAGAAACTGCGCCACTGAGAAACTGCGCCACTGAGAAACTGCGCACTGAGAAACTGGGGGATCTGTCAAACCGGACAGTGCCTGTCATCAAGACCTACGGTTCACGATCGGCAGCTTGTTTATTTTCGATCGAGATCGGTGAAGGCTCTCACCTGCTCTGTGATCGCCTTTTCGGTCGGCAACCGCTCCATCGAACTTGCCCCGTAGAAACCATCTACGCCGTCTGCTCGTTGCAGAACGTAGGCTGCATCCTCGGGCATAGCGATGGGGCCACCGTGACACAGGACCAGCACATCATCGCGGACCGCGTGAGCAGCATCTGCGATTTCAATCACGCGAGCGACTGCGGCCTCAAGATCCATTGCCGTCTTGGCACCAATGGTTCCACTGGTCGTCAGCCCCATGTGCGCAACAATGACGTCAGCACCTACCGAAGTTAATTCTGCTGCTTGTTCGGCATTGAAGGCGTAGGGTGTGGTCAACAAATCCAGTTCATGAGCCGCCCCGATACATTCGACCTCCAAGGCGAATCCCATTCCTGTCTCTTCAAGATTCTCTCGGAACGTCCCATCAATCAGACCGACAGTGGGAAAATTTTGGATTCCTGCGAAACCCATTTCCTTCAATTCACGCAAAAATTTATCTCGAAGCAAGAACGGATCAGTGGCGCACACACCTGCTAACACCGGTGTATGCCGTACGGCAGTGAGCACTTCGGCGGCCATTTCTTTTACAATTTCGTTGGCATTACCGTACGGCATCAACCCCGCCAGTGAACCTCGTCCCGCCATGCGGAAGCGTCCTGAGTTGTAAATCACAATCAAATCGATCCCGCCGGCCTCTTCACACTTCGCGCTGATCCCCGTACCTGCTCCACCACCCACGATGTACTGACCTTGAGCGATCTTATTCCTGAATCGTTCCAGAATTAGATGACGGGTTTGCATTGCCATGATGGCGATCCTCTATGTCTTCGTTCGGCTAGCGGTGGCGTCCATCAGCGACTTGCCAAGATGTTGTAATGCTGCACAACAGACTCTGCAAATCCCCGATCATTGATGTGCTGGCGGACGCGGACAACTTGACAGGCTTCATAACCCTTCAAGTGCTCTTCCAGCTCTCGAAACAAAATAGCGTTGATGTCGGGATCATGAAATGGCTGCCCCGGTGCATCCAATGCCGACAAACCTAATTCAGGAATCATTACGAACATGGGAGAGACTGTTTTTCGAATCCTGGTCGCGATCCAGCGGGCTATCTGCCGATTCTCTTCCGCGTCCGTACGCATCAAAGTGACTTGGGCATTATGCACATGGAATGTTCGGTCAGAAAACTGGGCGGGCACGGTTTCCTGAGCTCCAAAGTTGACCATATCAAGAGCACCAAGACTGAGAACCAATGGAAGCCCACTTTCCACCAACTTTCTGAACCTTTGGCTGCCTGCTGGAAACACGCCCCCAACAACTTCGTCAGCTACCTCAGTGGTCGTGATATCCAGCACCCCATTGAGCATGCGTGATTCAACCAGTTGTTCCATGGCTCGACCTCCTGTTCCGGTCGCATGAAACACGAGGCACTGGTGACCTGTCATCTCAAGTTGCTTACGCACAGCATCGACGCACGGCGTGGTCACGCCAAACATTGTCATCCCCAAGGTAGCTGCACCGGCAACTGCGTTCACGCTGTGTTGGACCATGCCAGCCATCGCGTGCGCGGCGTTACCGAGCACTTTTCGCGAAACGACATTCAGACCAGCAACATCCACCACGGAATACATCATGGTGATGTCACTGCAATCGACGTAGGGCGCAGTGTTGCCACTCGCAACAGTCGATACCATGACCTTCGGCACACCAATAGCAAGCGATCGCATCGCGGGCGTGATCAGTGCGGTTCCGCCGCTACCCCCGATGCCGATCACACCTGAAACCCGTCCTGCATCAGCCTCGGTCAACAAGTAGGTCTTCAGAGCTTCCCCCATTGCAGTCACGGCCGCAGCTCGACTTTTATACGATGCATCGGGTGCATTACCCCGCACTTCATTGCTCGTCACGTCTGGCTGCCCCATTGGTAGCCCACCTGTCCCTACATCAACCACTTGGACCTGAATTCCTGCAGCACGCAGGCAATCAGCCACGTAATCCAATTCGACACCTTTGGTGTCCATGGTCCCAATCGCGTAGACAAATTTGCTCGCCATAGTCAACTCCCTGCAACCCACGATCTGCCTTCAGCCTGACGCATTCTTTCAACAGAAACATCTGCCTCATGCCTATGCATGCTCAAATGTACAGACTTAAATTTTTCTCGTGGACCTAAAATAACATCTAGAAAGTCTGACGCGACGAACCCGCCAAGCCCGTTCCCACAGCATGCGACCGTCCCAACATGACCAAAAAAAGGGGGGAGACACACATCGAGAATCAAAAGCGCAAGACCCAATCCAACCCATAAATCAGGCTCATCACTTGTTTCCCAGCGCTTACACAGGGCGATCCCCAAGGGATTTCACCTGTACAAACGCAACGTCGTAGTCATAACGATGAAGGCTAGTTGCAGGCTAGCATGGAAAAGTCTCATGCTGAGGCTGCTGAATGGACGAATTTTAAAAAACTCCCCTGATTACTGGCATGCTGCGACACAACTAGAACGCCGATGAACAAGATCAATCTCCGCCCCGCGCTTGCTTCGATGGATCACGACGAGGACATTCTGTATGCGGTGCTGGCTGCCTTCATCGAGGAAGTCCCGTCGCTCATGAACGAACTGGAGCAGGCCCTCGCCAAAAGCGACAAAACAACCACCGAACGCGTCTCGCACACGCTCAAGGGTAACTTTCGCATTCTACAGTTGCAGAACCAGCAAACAGTGTGGGCAAACATCGAGCAGCTGGCTCACAACGATCAACTTGCTCAAATCCCTGCCTTGGTACCAGAGGCGAAGGTGGTCACCCAGACTGTTCTGGAACAAATTGAATCCGCTCTGGCTTCACGCCAACTGTAGGCCGAGATCCGCGAAGCCTGCTTGTCGCGTGTAGCATCGTTGTCGCAAGGGAGGTGTTTTGATCCACACTGAGTGCGATCCAATACCCGCAGGATCAAAAGTCCGTGCGATCAAAAACCATACGCACCAAACCATTGCCTACCCGAACATTGCGTCAGCGCGTCATCCACTCTCTGAAGTGAAAGCGCTCGTCAGGAGACGTTTTGCAATTGCAAAGCTGCTTGCACGACCGCACGCGACTTTTCAAGCCCTTCGGATGCGACCTCGGCCGGATCTCGTTCCCAGTACTCGGGATTAAATAGCTCAAGTGAGAACGTGCCGGTAAATCCATGATCGATCAACTGCCGGATAATTTTTGGCAACGGACATACACCGTCACCCGGAAAAACGCGATGCTTGTCTGCGATTTCGGCGAGAGGGGGATCATTCGGATAGTCGTTCATATGAAAACAATGCATCCGTGATGCCTCAATCATCCCCAGCGATGCGAAGTCATTGCCACCTTTGTAGATGTGATAAAAGTCTGGTAACACACAAGCGTCTGGATGCCCAGCACCCGCCGACACGTATGCCAATTCGCTTAACTTGTTCAACGTGGGCGAGAATCCCCAGAGCTCCAGTTGTGGCACGACACCAACCTGTTCCCCCACTTCCAACAGAGCACGATACCGTTCAGCGATCACTGGCAAGGGCGGTGGCGTACTGTCACCCCGGTGTGCACCAACAGGTGGTGCTGCCACACGACCTCCCCCAATTTCTTTGACCAACGCCATTTCACGCTTCGCCTGCTCAAGCCCTTTGGCCCGCGCGTCCGGATCATCAACAATCCAATTCGCAAAACCAATGGCGCTATCCACGGTGAGGCCACTATCCGAAATCTTCTTCTTCAAATCAGCAACACTTCCCCCGTCATCGACATACTGTTGAATGTCTCGAATCCATGGTTCGATACCGTCGTAGCCCGCTTTCGCAGTCAAATCTACCTGCTCTTCAATGGACAATTTTTGACCACGTACCGTACTGGTATTCAAAGCAAAACGAACAGGAACATCGCTACTCGACTGAGCAGCAGCTAGGGCTTGTTTCTGCGGAAGGGAAGCAGCAGTCATGGCAGTGGCGGCAATTAAAAGGTCACGGCGTGGAATCATAAGGTTCATTTCTCACTTGTCAGGCAATCTCGCTCGTCAGGCAAATTCACTCGTCGAGGGACTGATCTGTCAGCTGATCGGCCTTCGTGCCCCGCGGTGACTTCTACTTCCTGACAGGTTACCAGACACCACCGATGACTGCACACGTCACTGCATGGCTCAACTAACAGAACCGCGAACATAACAGCGATGACAAATAGCCAAAGATGTGGAGAAGACAGAAACTTCGGCGGCCTCTGCCCAGTCACCTCGCCACATCCGCGCGTGGCTAAAGTCGAGATCTCACGGCGAACACCGCTGACTGTTGATGCCTCACATCGATTCAAACGACTGCCGCAAAAGTACCGGAACACGGGCCAAAAAAGTTCCCCGAAGACAGGAACAAGGGTTCGACGCTACTGGCCCTCTCCGATTCACAACGCCTCACTGATCTGCGGCACTGTCGCTTTGAAAGTCCTCGACTTTCAACGTCTTAGAGAAGACAACTGCAGCAACTGCTCAGCGGCCGTGCCAAACATTCGTCGAAACTCGGCAATGGCGAGTGTTTTCAGACGACCATCCAACTGATTGATCGCCATTCCATAGGCTTGAATGGATGAGGACTTCCGACCCTCACGATACTCTTGCCTGGCGAACCTGACGAGCGCTTTGCCCTCATCGGTCCTCGAGAGAGTCGTAGACGTTGGGCTTCGACTCGTTTGCCCCTGACGGCCCGTTTGACCCCGAGGCAGCCCCGTTGCGATCGCGTGTTGTTCTTGACTTCGCATGCGAGCAAGAAACTCCTCGGGCGATCCACCTAAAATCTGCCGGTCCATCTCAGCCAGATCGATAATCCTCGCCGATACAGCGGCGTTGGAGGTGGAGTTGACGCTACCGTAGCCTCGGTTCCAGCCTCGATGGTTATACCCTGTAGCCGATCTTTTCACCCCACCAAGGGACGTAGTGCCGCCGTCAGGAACGAGCACCGACCCACCATAGGAAAAGGTGTGAAAGCTGGGCAACTGCACGACAGACGGCAGTTGTGCAGAACAAATGCTTGCCCCACAAACCACTGACAAAAGAAGTCCGAGCAGAGTGCAAAAGTGTTTCACAATACAAACTCTTAACAAGCAGCCTTGCGGTAATTGAACAACAACCAGTTCGGGACGTATTCAATCACCCCATTTTCGTGAGGAAACGGGAGATTGTGGTCCCGGATTCCTACTCGCCTTTCTTCTTGATTTTATCACCGAATTCGCGATTGAACTTTCTTACCTTGTTACGCACAACCGCTCGGCAGTAACCAGCATTCGGATTACGAGCGAAGTAATCTTGGTGATACTCTTCCGCTGGATAAAATTTTGATGCGGGCTCGAGCGTTGTGACAAGGGGCCCCTCACCTGCAG
>JBPCVE010000399.1:0-4206 GCA_051010795.1 Rubripirellula sp. | reverse complement strand
TTGACGTGACGCGTTTGGACAAAAGCCCGTTGCAGAATCGATCTGCCGATATCTCGGTTGGTGATAGCGGTGTCTTGTTCCGTTCGCAATTTCAAGCCGAGTTTTAAATTCAAACGAATTGAATTTTGTGAACTCTGCGGTGCCCGCATGAGCCCTTTGCTCACCTTTGCTCATCTGAGCCCTTTGCTCACCTGTGCTGGAGAGCTTGGACGGTAAGGGATTGGGTTGCTCTAGTCGTAGTGACTAACAAATCATGGGCCTGCCCTTACCCTTCCTGGTTCAATGTTGCGCCTGCTCGGTCTTGTGATGGTCTGGGTCGCATCGCGTTGCTTCTGCAGTATTATCATTGTGCTTGCTCGGCAATCGCCAGATCAAACAGCCCTCACTCAGGATCCTTTAATTTGCTGGGGGAGGTCAAGCTTGAATGAGAAACTCATGGTCTGCATTGGCAAACGCGTTAAATGGTCACCAGTTGACAATTCATCCGCAATAATCAAGTTGCTGCGACCAATTGAGTAGCATGATCAACCGAGTTCGCAACACGCGGTGATTAAAGACCAGATTAAGTTGTCGCACCCAAAAAAGTGGGGTGATTGCTTAACTGACGCCCGTGAATGACAAAAGCATTGATGCTTTTGCTTAGCGTTTCTTGCTAACGTCAGGAGTTGTTGCTGTCCTCTTTTTTTCCCGCACGCAATAATCACTATTGTGTAACAGCATATCGCAAGTTGTTAAAGCAAGCGAAGTGCTGACAGCGGAACTCAAGATCGAGGACTTGGTTCTACCCGATGCAAAGAAAGGTTTGGAGACCTGCGAGATATACCGTTTCAAAGTTTTGTGAAAAACTTGTGAGGAAATTCAGCAAGCTCTCGTTGAATGGATTGTGCTCAAGACATTGTGTCTCGAACAAATTCTCGAAACGTCGATTACAAAGGTCATTACTATGAAATCTAAAATCACCCTTGCTGCCGCACTCGTTATGACTGCCTTCAGCTTTTTCAGTACCGCACCTGCAGAAGCTATGATCTTTGCGAAATACCAAGGTGTTACCGCTGATGTGTTCTGGATGGAACTCTTGGCAAGCGACCATGATCGATCCAGCAGTTTTACCGAAGTCGAGTGTGTCTATATGACACTTCGAGGTCTTGGTTTTGATGATGACGAGGCGATCGTTGGGCTTGTTCTTATGGGTGAAGGATTCACACTGGATGAGACGATTCGGTGTTTGGCAACAGAACACAGCATCGCTGATCCAAATATCCCAGTAGATCGTTCGTCTGGTGAGAGAGACCTGCAGGTGACGGCAAGCCGATCCCAGGGAGCGTTGCGATAACGGTTCTGCCTTTCTGAGTCATCCTATCGTTCGTTGCTCGAACTGCTCACTTATTACAAGGCCAAAGCGAACAGGACGAGACAAACAGGTAACCATGAAAAAGGGGCAGGCAATTCTCAGGCACTGCTTGGTACTAGCTGAGTAGACAGTACCTATCCCCTTTTTCTTTTTTGGGTGTCGCAAAATCTCCAATACCAGACATTCCCTCCATAGCATGCTTGTCGCCTTTCGCAGTCTTTTGTTCTCTAGGTCCGTTTGTGAATGCAACAATTCACTGCATCCAACTGACAGTTGCAGGCAATGCTGAAAGCGAAGGCTACCCATGCTTGACTGGACGCTGAAAGAAACGGCGTTCCAGATTCAGCCTGCAGCAGACTTGAGGTAGGCTTTCAATTCTCTCAGGACTTGTTGAACCAGCGACTCCAGCTTTCCAGCGAGTGCGACTGTTGCTGTCACATCACTCGCTGCAATGCTCGTATACATTTGCCCGATAACTTCAATACTGGAGTATGCCCCCACTAATTGAAGACCTCCCTTCATCGAATGAAGATGTTTGTCAAGCTCCGTCACTGATGTCAGGTCAGGGGTTGCTAAGAGCTCTGCAATTTCCTTTAGAGACGATGTTAACTCCCTTGTCGTCGCCTCAGCGGTTGTCACTAGAAGATCGTGATCGCCACTCGCGATGTCATTTGCCTCTTTCCAGTTGATCACGTCGCTTTGCAATCCACCATCATCCTTTTTCTGCGACGAATCTACAGCGAGTGATTCAGAAATTTCACTTAGCACTCGATTGAATTCATTGAGTTTGATGGGTTTGGTGATGTACTCATCCATACCAGCTTCAAGGCAACGGGCTCGGTCTGCCTTAAAAGCTCCTGCCGTGGCAGCGATGATTTTCACAGGCTTGGGTTGTTCCGATTCCAAATCGCGGATTCTCTTTGTTGCATCGATTCCATCTAGAACGGGCATTTGGATATCCATCAGAATTACATCTGGTGATTTTTTTTCCCAACATGCGATGGCTTCTTCGCCATTTTCTGCGGTCAAAACATGATGCCCTAATTTGGCAATGAGTCGGGATGCCAGTAATCGATTGGATGCAACATCGTCAACGATGAGTACCAGAAGTGGAGCTTTCGACTTTGTCGAGTGCGAATTTTTCTGATCGTCAAGACTTCCCTGAGTCCCATCTAGTGCTGTGTTGTCGTTTTCACCGGTTCGCAGGCATGAAATCAACTCAGACTCTTTGGCTGGTTTAAGGATATACCCGTTGCCTTGGGCGAGTTTGTTTTCCGAGATCTCTACCGGGTTAGCTGCAAGGATAAAAACGGGAGATTTTTTGTATGCATCTTCCTGTTTAATTTGATCAATCAGTTTTGCCGTTGAGGGGTTCGTCAGTGCGCTGTCTACAAAAAAAGCAACGGGTCCCCGGGGGCGATTCACTCCGTCGGCAATGAATGCTGCGGCCGCTTGACCACCACCAAATGTGTGAACCGCCAAGCCATAGCGTCCGATGGACTCAGAGAGATTCCTGGACGTCGTCTCGTGATCGTCGATAATAACGGCTGACTTGAATTGCAAGTCGATGCTGTTTTTATCTGGGGTGTCGGTTACAGCGGCCTTTGTAAACTTCCATCGAAATTGAAAAGTTGAACCGCGCCCAACTTCACTTTCTGCCGATATTTCGCTCCCTACTGCACGAAGAATTCCTGCGGTGATCGCCAATCCCAGGCCTGTTCCACCGTATTGACGAGTCGTGGAGCTGTCTTCTTGCTCAAACGGGTTGAAAATCGTCTTCAATTTGGAAGCTTGAATGCCTTTCCCAGTGTCACGCACTTGGATGCCGAGCCAAATGTGTTGATCCGTTTCGGCTTCAACAGTCGCTTCCAAGGCGACTTCACCCTCATCGGTGAATTTAAGTGCATTACTCAAGAGATTAGCGACCACTTGTCGCAATCGAGTCGGGTCTCCTCGGAAACGATCGGGGAGTCGGTTATCAAGGCGGTATGCCAGCTCAACTCGGGGGCTTCGAGAGCGGAAACTGATGGACTTCATCGTGTTGCCGATCAATTCTCGCAGGTCAAAGTCAACTTCCTCAAACACCAGCTTGCCAGCTTCAATTTTTGACAAGTCGAGAACGTCGTCGATGATCACCATTAGAGAATGCGCGGAGTCAGTCAGGACTGAGATATACTCTTTTTGAGTTGAATCCAATGAGGTACCAACAAGCAGAGTTCCCATGCCAATGATCGAGTTCATCGGCGTTCGGATTTCATGGCTCATTGTGGCCAGAAATTGGCTTTTTGCATTGTTGGCTTTTTCAGCCTCGTTTTTCGCCTGCTCCAACTCTGCAAGACGAATCTTCAAATCGCGGCGCATTTGTTCGAAGCCGGTGGTAAGCTGCCCCACCTCATCCCGTGTTGGCTTGGGCAGCGCTGCCAAATAATCTCCTTCAGCTAATGAACGAGATGCACTCGCCAGAAGCGTCAAGGGGCGTCGGACGCTGGCATCGAGGAACCAAGCTGTCAGGCAGGCTAACGCCAGGGCGACCACAAGCTGAACCCTCCCGTACCAGGACCATAGTGCTCGTTGTTGCTGCAAAATTGGTTCCACATTGAACCAGATGACAAGCTCGCCAACAGCTATGCCCTCAAAATAAACAGTTTCGTTTTTGTTCAAAAGATAAGTGCGGTCCACCGAAAAAGCTGCTGAACTGCCTTTCGTATCCGCTTGAGCCTCGAGTACCGGCCCTGCTGTCGGATAGGCAATCAAACCGTCAGCGTAATACAACTCCACCTCAACCCATGTTTCAGGGTAGCGTTCGCTCACACGATCAAGAAGGCTTGCAAGCTCGATGCTGTTGTTGCTCCAGA
>JBPCVE010000398.1:0-17697 GCA_051010795.1 Rubripirellula sp. | reverse complement strand
CAGGTAAGACAAATGCACCGTCGTGGCCGCGAAAGAAAAAACAGATTCGTGTGATTGGCCGGCGGGAAACGGTGAATTCAAAACAACTCAATTCGTTGCTCATTACGTCCACTCCTAGTTTACCACGAGGTGACTACTTTTGGCCGCCAGTTACCATCGAAAACGTCTCGATCCGGGCAGCGAGTCAAATTTTACTTCCTGGGGCTAACAGGTGCGGCGTCGGCACACATTGATAACAAGGAAAACACACTCAACTGTGAAAATCGATTCAGGCCAAATGTGCCCAGTTTACCGTTGGTAAACCTGCGAATTCACACCGTTTTCTCAGGGAATCCGACCGCACCGGCCTGGCAGTCATGAAAACCGGACAAAATCACAGGCTGGATGATGGTGCCACTAGCGAGGCAACTTTGGTCGGGCACGCCTGATCAGGTAGTCTGAAGTCTCAGTTCTACTTCTCGGGCGACAAGTAAACAGCGTACACACGTGCCACATCGCCCATGTAACTGACCGAGGCATCTTTCGCCGACAAGTCCAAATAACGTTTTGCCTTGGCACGGTCGCCAGCAGCATCAGCATAGAGGCCCAGATAAAAGTTTCCATAGAAGTCCGCAGACTCGCGAAGACGTGTGTTCGCGGGAAAACTCTCCATTTTCTTAACCACCTTTTCGGTATTTCCCGTGCTCAGCATTTGCAACACCTCTTCCATCGGGGCGCGTGGGTCATTGGGCGCAGGCAAAACCACTGCCTTGGCCTTCTCGAATGACTGAGCCTTCGCCACACAGAGAAAATGCCAAGCCGCGTTTTCCACATCATTGGGATTGACCTTACGATGCACCTCAAATTGCTCGACACCACGCTTGTAGTCACGAGCAAAGTAAAGTGCGATTCCGCGTTGCCATAGCCCGGCCAAAGCGTTCGGCTCCAGCTTCAAATAGCGGTCAAACAAATCGACAGCTTCCTTGGACTTACCACTCCTGAGATAAACATCACCCGCCAGTCGCAAGGTCGAAGGGTCATTGGGCAGAACTGCAAGAAGCTTATCGACAGCCTGAACAGCCTTGACCGATTCACCAGACTGCATCGCTCGTAGCGCCGCAGCACGAAGTGCGACGGGACTCACCTGCCCTCCCTCTTTCACATCGGACTTGTCCTGAGTGACTGCAGTTGAACAACTGACAAGCACAAACATCAACCCCAAGGTCATACACATCAATTTCATGACTGCTTTTCCTTTCCGAAACATGTGATTCCTTTGCCCCATCAATCGACAACCGCCCCCAGGCATCTAGACATCCACTGCGGCCGTTGGAGAGACAATCTCCAGCAGTTCAATCGCAGGCGTTCGATTGCAATAAATTAAAGCGGTCCGTCCATAGACTCGACTGCCCACATCCAACTGCATGAGATCAGCAAGGCTCTTACCTGCCTGCACTTCCCACAATCCACAAAGCTGCACTTCTCGTAACACATTGTGATCGATGAGCACCCGTCCCAGCGGCTCGGATTGACTTTCAATCTGCTTCCAAACCTTCTCATCCAGCGCCTCGGTATCGAGGCGAACGATGCCATATTGCACGATGCGCCCGGTGCGCTCAGTGACAAGCGTAATTTCTCGCGAATACCAGCCATCACTTCGCTGCCACTGATGAACAACGACGTTCACGTTTTCACCGTAGTGTGACTCAACGGTGACTGTCATGTGAGCATGGTGATCCAGCAACGAATCATAGGGACCAGGGACTTTCGTTACTGAAGCGAACTTGCCCAGTTGCGAATGGCCGATTGGTTCGCTGTAGAACTCATTCAGCAAATCCCTGATGTCGATGCGAGAATCATCGGAGAAAGCCACTTCAGTCATGGGGTCACTCACTGTTCCTGCCGCCTAGCCCAGAGGTGCTGCTATGCCAAGAGAAACAACAGCAGGTGTCGGCAACTCAGGTCGCTCCAGTACAGTATCGACAAGAAAATAAAGCAGGCGGCGCAGCTCTTCAACATTGATCTCATCAGCCACCTTTTCGGCTCGTGCCTGATGCTTGTCAACCAACTTCAAAGCCGTTTCAAAGACATCTGCCTGTTCGTACAGTTTGCGAACCTGCCTCAATCGCTCGGCATCAGAGAGCCCACAGTCGGACTCTGCCAATTCCAGCAAGCGTGCTGCATCCTTTTCGGGCAAACCCTGCAATGCCAAAGCCCACAAAAGAGTGGGCCGTCCTCCAAATACATCTCCGCCCGCTGACATTTTGTTTGAATCGTCACCAATCCAATCGCCAAGATCATTAAGGATCTGAAAGGCGACGCCCATGTTGCGGCTGAAGGTACGAATGGCATCTCGGTATGGCGTTGAATCTCCAGCCATCCTCACGCCACTGAGCAAAGCTGCTTCGAACGCAGGAGATGTCTTCAATGCATAGACCTTCAACGCGTCAAGCGGAGTCAAGCGACGATCTTTTCCATCACGCCACAGCAACTCTGAACCCTGCCCTTCGGCAAGCCGCATGTGGGCAGCGGCTAAGGTATCAAGCACATCGACCCTTGCCTCACTAGGGACATCATTTTCATTACGACTCAACAGTCGGTACCCAAGTCCAATCAGATAGTCACCAATATTGATGGCAGTCGGGACGCCAAACCTCCGATGCACGGCGGGCTGTCCGTAACGGAACGCATCGTCATCCTCAATATCGTCATGCACAAGGCTTGCCTTGTGAAACGTTTCGATGCTCATGGCAGCACGACGGACTGAAATCGGAAATTCCGAAATGGCAGTATCCGCATCGGGCCCCGTTGCCCGCCCGCCCGTCATTGCGTCAAACGCAGCCAACGTAATGAATGGACGTGAGTGCTTGCCACCGCGACTCAAGAAGTCGTACGCAATGTGCTCGGTTGCCGATATTGCATCCATTCCTTCAATATCCGACACACCTACCGCATGGTCTCCCAACTCAGCTTTGGTACGAATGCGAGGTGCGAGCGTGTCCATCGACTCTGACTTGAACAAATCACTTGCGGCGCGCATCAGATGCACATAACTTCGGGTGACACTTTGAGCCGGCTTGTAAGGCGTTCGGATCATTTCATTGACCCAAGGCTCGTCCACCTTTGTGTTACGGCAATCACTGCTCAGCAGAGGCACAGCCATGCAGGGGATCCCCGCTAACAGTACTTTATCAATTGCTTTTTCCAGAACATTCAAGCAGGCGACACCCACGACCGCATCGACATAACCACCGACAATGATCTTCATGACTACCGGCGACCCCTCAGCAACGAGCACCCGGTATCCCATCTCTTCTGCCAAGCCACGAAAGTCAGCGATACTGCAAGCACCACACTCTTTGCAATTCATTCCGAATTGGTCGTACTCTGCGGGGCAGCCTTCTGCATGTTTCAAACAATGCGGCAGAAGAAACAGGCGGCGTTCTGGCGGAACTGCAGCCAGCGACTCTTTCCAGAACTCGCTGCTGATCATGACCATCATCCAACCGAGATACGCTTCCGGCAAATCAGCTTCTTCCAAAGCCCGCCGGGCAACCTGCTCCATCTCGTCCTTGGTCATCGGTGTAGCTCGGTCGATTCGAGCCGCAATGTCCGCGCAGCGAGCCCGCAAACTCTCTCGCAATTCAAAAGTGTCGGGCACTTCCTTGAGATGGCTGGTCTTCCGACGTGCCGGTCTGCCCGCGGGAGTAGTTTCCGATGTCGGCGCAGTGTCGCTGGTGCTGAGTCCGCTAGACAAACCTATACCTCGGGAAGCGTTTGTGTGGGGTTCTGTAAAGAATTCTTTTCGTTTGTTGACCCATTTCGGGTCGGTTTGTCTGCCGCAAGCTGAAGGTATTTCCCCAACGCTCCCGTCGTGAAGATTAACGGATACAGTCGTTCGTGATACCAAAGCTTGGCAAAATAAAAGCCAATGGGCCAAGGCAACCGATGCCGCTTCTGATCAACACTGTCTAACAGGAATTCGACGCCACTGATTATAGCCAGACTCATCGCCTTGGTCCCACCATGGTGACCCCCAGATTGTGCATTGAAACGTTCAGTTTCAGACATTTTGTCTCGTTTTGTATCCTCGTCCATTAGCTGAAGAGACGAGTTTTGCCCGCAAAGTGCAACGGTTGCCAACGCTTCGACCGCTAACGCCGTTTCTTCGACGCTACTGACAAAATCAAATTCATCGAACTGATTTTTTTTTAGCCAAGGGGCGACAGACCCGCCACCTCCCCAGCCACCATCACTATTTTGGTTGTTTACCAGATATTGACACCCAGCTCGCAACGCGCCCGAAGCCAACGAGCCAGAGGTCGCGGCAAGCAAAACACGCGATGTTCCATACACTGGATTCGACTCGCCCGCGCGGTCCTGGTTCCCAAACCAAAGTGGCAGCCAAGATCCATCAGGCTCCTGATTCTTCTCCAGAAACCGGGTTGCCGAGGTGATGTGCCTCGCGGTCCCCGCCTCAGCCGCTGAAATATCATTCACGGCCAACGCTCGCAGAGCGTGGGCCGTTAAATCATTACTGCTACGGTCAAAGGGCAACTTCCCCCAGCCCCTACAAAATGTCGGCCACCCACCATCCCGATTCTGCAGCCTCAACAGCCAACCTCGGCCGGCTTTTATCGCTTTCTCACAGCGTTGCTTTCGAACATCATCCAAAGATGACTTCATGTGGTCGAGCGCTAAAATCGCCGCGGGTGTGTCGTCACTGTCCGGAACCGCACCGCTTAAATCACTCCATCCCCACCCCCCCGGTTCTGCTCCCGTAAAAGGATGACGTACTTCATGCTGGCACCCAAGATGCCAATCCGCTAGTTCAGCAGTGCACCACACACGATCATCTGCTGGATCAGCCGCAAGAGCGTTCATTGACAGAGAGGTGACCCAAGTTGCCAAGTTGGTGTCGATCGGCCAGCTACCGTCCTCGTTCATCGAATCCTTCAGGAACTCAAGACCTCGGCTCGAGACTTTGTGATCGGCCCGCTTCGTCACGGCAAGACTCATAACCACAAAGGAGGTCAGCGGTGTTGCTTCGAGATAACCACCGCTTTGCGGCTGCATTTTTTCCAGCACGCTCATGCTGCGACCAATCGCTGCAGTTCGAATCAACCGGATTGGAAAAAAAGCTTTCGGACCATGAAAATGTCGCGTCTGACCAATCGCGACCAACGCAGGAATCGCATAACTCACGACCGGCATCTGAAGCATGCGATACATCGACTGCGGAAACACAGCGGCTTCAAACGGTAAAGCAGCGACCGTTTCCCAAGGGACCAGACCTGCGATCGCCATGTTGGTGAGAATAGGAACCACGAACGTTTTGTCCGTACCGTATCGCTCTCTCAACGCATTCAAATTTCCCATCTGCTCGATGTACTTTTCCAACGCAACGATCGTGTCGGGGGTCAGCGTGCTGCCGATGGCCTGACCCGCCAACGCAGAAGCAGCCAGCACCAAATAGCTAGTTGCGATATTGGAATGACTACGGTCTGTATCTCCAAATCCACCGTCTTCATTCTGCTGGGATTGCAGGTACTGAATCCCTGCAGTAATGCAATGCCTGATCTGCCCATCAGCGACGGATCGACTTTGCGGCGAACTCACGGAATGAATCAAGATCGACGACATCGCGCTGACGGCCGTAGCCGTACTCAATGCGGAGGGCGAAAGCGTCCCCGTCCAGTGGTGGCCGTCGTTCCGCTCAGCCAGCAATTCATCGCGAAGTTGGTCAAGCGTGGCCCTGGTGCGGTCGAGAAGACTTCGATTCATAACACTGATTTCCCAACAATTTTCCCGACAATTCACGCGATTGATTTTCCGTGCCCGCCAGCAGACAGAAACTCCGTGGGGCACAATCAACCCCTTGTTCTGGCTACCCAGGCTCTGGCTTACCTAGGCTCTGGCGGCACACTTTCGCTGACGTGAGCCGCTTGTCAAGAACCTGCGAAATCCACACAGAAAAGTACCTGCTCGGATTCCCAACTCTCTGAAAACGTAAAAACGGTTGCCTAGCGGCCTTGGATTGTATCGCCGACGCAAGTCGGCGACTATCTTTCTTATGAACTCGCAAGCTCTCGTGGCGTACACTAACAACGCCCCATAGAGTTCCAGAAGCGGCACAACCGATCAGACCTCTTATTAACGGATGGTAACCTTTCATGCGACGACGTGAATTCATTAAAACATCTGCAGCAGGAACGCTAGCAGCCTGCGGATTGAATCTAAACATGACGCATGTAGATGCACGAGAACCTATTCAGCGTTCCGGTCCTCCACGTTTTGAAGTAGGCCTCGCTGCTTATTCACTACGTAATTACTTTTCCTACAAAAAGGGAATCGCTCAACAACCGTCCAAGGATGGTCCAGCCATCGACATGATCGGTTTTTTAGATTACTGCGTATCAAACAACTTTGACGCCGCTGAACTCACGAGCTATTTCTTTCCACCTGACGCTGATCGCGATTATTTCCTGGGCTTAAAGCACGCCGCATACATTCGCGGAGTGACAATTTCAGGCACAGCGATTGGAAATAATTTCACCGTGGGCGCGGGACCAAAACTAGATACCGAAATCGCCGAGGCCAAACGCTGGATTGATCGTGCCAGCCTGCTGGGTGCGCCGCACATCAGATTCTTTGCTGGTACCAGCCGGCAACTTGAAGGGAACCCGACACGTCTTGATGAAGCAGCCGACGCCTTGAACCAGTGTGTTGAACATGCTGCCCAGCACGGAATTTTTATCGGCGTGGAAAATCACGGCAATCTTACTCCCGCCCAGCTGCTTGAAATCATGAGACGGATCGACAGCCCATGGATTGGTATCAACCTCGACACAGGAAACTTCCACTCAAAAACACCCTACAAAGACCTTGAAGCGTGCATCGACTTTGCGGTCAACATTCAGGTAAAAGTCAGCATGAAAACACCTGAGGGAAAAAAATACCCCGCCGACATGCAACGGATTGGAAAGATCCTGAAGGATGGAAATTACCAGGGCTACGTAATTCTTGAATATGAAGACGAGTCACCTTACCAACAGATCCCGCGCGCACTCGCAGAACTCAAACGGGCGCTTTGAGCTCTGCTAAAACTCGGTGAATCAATCCACCATCTGCCACCCATTCATGATTTGGTGATGTTTCACGCAACCGTGAAACGAATTGCCTGCGGTGCCTGACAGCCTGAAATAACGTGCTGTGCAGCCAGAAACAAACAGGTTTTCATGTCGGTGCCTCGTCTTTGATTGATTCATGGTGACTCAGTTTGCCAAGTCTGCTAATGAACAGAGTTGAGATCTGCTCCCCAAACACATGTTCAAAGCACGACGGCGTCTTCATGAAGGTTTTTTCTCCGCGAGCCAAGGGATTCCTGTTTTGCATGCTTGTCCTGCAGCTCATACCCACTGCGAAATCACGCAAGCAGGCAACGGCAGAGGAAGATAAACCCGCGTGGCAAAATGGAATTTCCACATGGAATGGAGCAGGCTACGAATCACCAGCCATCTCGCGCCAAGCTCGTCAGTTTACCTTACCCACGGTGGACAACAGCCCACGTCCTTACACGCTCCCAAACGACCCGAACACGACTGACGCTGCGCGGGCCATGTCAGCACAGCACTTCGCTAAAAATCCGACTGCGTTAGAAAGCCTCGCGTCACCGCCGGTTCAAAAACCAATGACCTTGCCCGACGGAACTGCAGATCGTCAAACCGCCAACGTCAATTCGAGCTCCGACGCCCCTGCGGAGATTAACGCAGCTTGGCAATCACAATTGGCGTTCCCCACTGGACTGAATGAATCCAGCGATGGCAACCAAGAAGCCTCCATTCCGATGACTTTCTCATCGCTGCCGAACGACGCCTTGAACAACTTTCTAAGCACAGATCCCCAATCTCTGGTAACGGAGCCTCAGGCAACGCAAAATAACGGCAAAAACGATTCGAATCATTTGCTGCTGCCATCACCAGAAACCAACCAACTTGCCGAGACATCCACCGACGATGCGTGGACACCGGAAGTATCTGGCAATGAAGTCCATTCTGCTCCTACCCCAAAAAGCACAGGTGCCTCTGATATATCCTCCCAAAGCGACCTCTCAACCAACCCGTGGGATTCTTCGGAATCAGCCCCGCTGGAGACGGAAGTCACACGATGGTACCAGTATCCGAGTGTGTGGGCCAAAGGCTGGGATTCACATGCGGAATTCGGCTTGGATGGGAGCGACGGAAATGCCAATACACTGGCGATGCAAGCCGGTCTCGAGCTGAAGCGAAAAACCGACCGCTATACACTCGGCATGGACATCAACTACCGGCAAGCCAGCAACCGCAACATAACAACCGAGCAAAACGGTCGCTTCAACGTTAACTTTGACCGTCTGCTAGGTGACACATCGTGGTCCGCCTTTGCCAAACACGGGATGGAATGGGACAAGTTCAAACCGTTTGATCTGCGGCTGAACCTAAATGGTGGTGTTGGTTACTACTGGGTGAGAAGCGATACATCGACATTTGCAACTCGATTCGGTGCTGGTGCATCGCGAGAAATCGGGGCTCCCATGGACGACTGGATTCCTGAGGCCGTCTTCGGAATGGAAGCTGAGCGACAACTCACCTCACGGCAAAAGCTGAAGGGCAAGTTTGATTACTTTCCCGCGTGGGAAAATTTTGGTGACTACCGCCTGGTCAGTGACGTGTCATGGGAAATCCTTCTCGACGGCAGCGAAAACCTCAGCCTGAAACTTGCTGCGACCGACCGTTACGACAGCACCCCGCAGGGCGCCAAACCTAACGATGTGTATTACTCTCTTTTACTGCTGTACAAGTTCTAAGACAGGAAGTTTTAGAGCAGAAGGGCCGCCAGCAGTTCAACTCGCGGCAAACGCGTGGCCATGAGAAGCTCAAGGTACATCGTAGCAGGCCTCTTTTGCTGGACCGCCATTCCCTAACGCACAAATATTTCAATGGTCGCATCATCGCGTGGTCTGGGAATAACTGTCTGGGCCCACGTCGGAGGACCAGTCAAACCTCTCGCATTACGGGAAAATCCGTAGCGTTCACTTGGAAAACCGATCGCGTTTTTATTGAGCAAACTATCGTCGTTTTCGTCGTGAAAAACGGCAATCGCTATTTTCTCGGGCAGCGCGGTGAGCGGCACGGGAACATAAACCTGCCCAGCTACAATCGGTTCAACGCTCGCAAAGACAGCATCAGCTGGACGTTCAAAGGTAGATTCCGCGCCGTAGATCGCAATCTTCATCGTCCCATTATCATTCGCCGCACCAAGGATTCGGATGATCGCAGTCCCCGAAGCTACACCCGAATCATCAAATACGGCGTCAATGTTATCAGCATCTGGAAAACGAGGTGCTGCAAACGACAGATTCTGCTTATAGAAAAGCACACTGGCGCCGACGAGGAGAATGATTGCAACAAAACCCAGCAACAAGTTGCCATGGTTCGCGCTCCAGGGCCCTGGCTCCTCGCCAGAGTACTCTGAATCCGGGATACCGGGCGAATCCTGCGTCAAAACAACACCTATTCCAAAAGATCAGCAATCAAGTTAGCACCGCTTTAGTCTAACACTTTCCCGAACGCTGCCCGAAGGGCAAGGGAGATTTTCTGCAGACCGGACGCGACAAGTTCAAAGTTCCTCACCGCGAACAACCTGCAGATCCTCAATCAGTTCTTGCTGATGTTCAAGCCAGCAGTCAAACCGATCGGCGTCATCGTCCCACCGCACCCACATCTCGGAGCGATTGGTCAGGACGAGCTTTAACGAATCAATGGCACGGGGAATCAAGAAACCGCAGTTCAGGTCACGGTGCTGTTCACACCACCCCACAGCAGCTTCTGGAAGCCCCGAACGGGGACCCGATTTGATACCACGCAACATCTCTGCAGTACATACAACGCCAACGCATGCGAGAAAATCGAAGTAGTCCAATCCCGCCAAGTCCAAGCACTTCAAGAAAAACGCGGTCGGATCGGAATCATGCAGATCCTCAAGCCAATCGAAAGCAATCCCATCCTCGAAAGTACGATATCCCCAAGAACTCATCAGAATCAATCCATCGCAACTGGGTAAGCACAGTTGTGCAGCGACATGGCATCCACAACATGGCATCCACAACATGGCATCCACGAGCAACCACCATCGGACAAAGAAATCGGGCGGGACGAACGCCCACGACAGCAAGTCAATCCACATGGATAACGAGGCATCCAGTGGCGACAGCCGAGAAGGTCGCAGAAAGGCGTTTTAGCAGCCCGCTGCGACACATCGTCTACCTCTCGAATGCTCGAACAACACTCATCGGTTATTCGATTCCTGAAAGGAATTCACACTGCTCGACTTGCCAAAGGCAAACGTTTCGAAACGCAGCAGCACGTGAATCAGGGCTTACTTGTCCCACCACCAGTTCTCGCTTGTACCAGCAAGTGCTGTGCTACAAACCTTGGCAAGATTCGCGTCGGTTCGTTGCTTCTCAACAACTTCGAAGCCATTGATATCGACGCCACCTGATGCCGTTACTATCCATTTGCCGCCCCGTCCGCGAATGAAACTACATTGCGGGTCAACGGCTTTCGGAGTGACATAAGTGGAGAGGGGCAAATCATCACTTTTCACGGTGAACAGGTTGAGATCAAGATTTGCCTTCTGTGCCAGACCTTCTTGGGAGATCAAGGTTGCAACAATGGTCATGTCCATGATGTTCTGGAGGTCTGAGAAAATCGGCATGCGGCGTGACAACTCCGAGTACTTCTCAGTCATCGTATCAGCCCATTGCTGGGCGAACTTGTCTTTCCTGCCCGTTTGTGCAGCTGTTCCATCACCACTAATTGCGTCGATCTCAGTCATCGTTTTCACACCCTGACCACTCAACTTCCAAGCCAAGCCATCTTCGCTCTTGGCAAGCGAGTCATAATCACAGGCCATCCACCAGCGAGGATTCTGGTTGGACGCATGAGCACTATTCTTGGCCATCTCAAGGTAGCTGTTGAAACCAGTGACCTGCGAGGGAGCCAAGCCCATCGCAACGCGTTTCATTTCGTAGTCAGCGGCGACCATCGTGCGGGCGAACCGCGAGTCCGTCGGAACACCCGTCAATTGAATCGTTTGCGGCCCAAATGCTTCTCGCATGGACGCTTCATAGACAGCAGGACTTTGTCCGGGACGCAGAGTAATCCGACGCATCAACTTCTGGAGACGCAGACGTCCTTCGGCAGTTGGCTCGATCGAACAACTGATGCCTTCTTGCCGTGCACTCTCGACACTTCGCAAGGCTACCACAAGGTCTGAAAGACGCATCGTGGCTCCGCCAGTCACGGTGCCGACGACGAACCCGTCTGGACGCACTTTCCATGGCTCGGCTGGACCAGCGATGATGACGTCGTTCTTTTCCTTGTCGACGAAAACGTATTCGATTCGTTGCAAGCCAGCCAAATATTGAACATCACGTGGAATCTCGCGTCCTTCTTTATTCGCCTTCATGATTGCATTCTGGATTCCACGAAGTGAAACCATCCGCATGTTGGCCTGCTTGGCGAGATCACCGGCGAGCGGGGCCCAGCCCTGCTCCATGGCAGTGGTGAGTTCTTGCAACTCTTGCACGGTTGCAGTCCGCATGACGCCCGAGGCATCAATCATGACACCACCGACAGCTCGGTTTCCGCCACCAAACTGTCCGGCTTGAACAGTTGTGGTCAGCGTCAAAACGCCGAGGAAGACGGGGAAGAGTGAACGAACAATACTTTTCAAGGCAAAATCCATCGCGGTGGATCTCCGGGATTGCCGGCGGTGTCGGACACCACCAGAAGTTAAAGGTTTTATTAGCTATAGGTTATTGTGACCAACGTTTCGCTATTTTTCGAGTAAAAACTGCCTTCTGAAGAAGATAGTTCACTCAAAAAACATCGGTAACGGAAGGTTATGCGGTCTCGTCTAGCGATCAACGGTGGACGGGAAATCTCCCAGATTCTACTTTGGAGGAAGCAAAATGCGGAACAGCAATGGTCAAATTTAGGCCGCAAAAGCCGATCCCACGACCTCGGAGCATAAATTTTGACTGCAATGGGCTCAGAATCAGTCGAAAAACCCCCCTCCTCAACCAGTGGGAGATAGGAAGGAAATGGGAGATAGGAAAGATCAAGGTGCTTATTTGATCCTGCGTAGTGCAGGACGCTGGAGCGACGTTTTTCGTCTTTCCTCGCCCAAAGGCGCAGTCATGGGACGAGCCTCAGCAAATGAGATTGTTATTCGCACGGAACAGGCGAGTCGACAACACGCTCGTGTTTCCTGGTCTGCAGACAGCTGGATTCTTGAGGATCTGGGCAGCCGTAACGGTACCTTGCTCAATGGGCAGCCGATCTCTGAACCGACGCGTTTGGAGGATTCGGACTTGATCGAAGTCGCTGGCTTTGCCATCACGTTCGCTCGCAAAATTGAAGGTGGAATCGGTGAGCCGACACGTTCTCCCACCGCAACGAGCCAAGCCACTGACGACCAGCTCACGCTTGAGATGGATCCTTCTGCCATCACCGACCGGCGACGACACAGCTCCTATCTTTTCGATCCTACCGGTTCAGCCAAATCTGCTTCGGAAGCCAACCACGGACAATCCAGCCGCCATTTGCTCCAACTCGCTTTTTCCCTGGCACGATGTGACCAGATTGAGCAGGCAGTTGATATTGTGCTGGATTGCCTCGCAGCTCATGTGCCGTTGGACACTGCCGGGGCTTATGTATGGCAAACGAAGAAAACGCGTGGAAAATCACAGGACATTCCACTGGCAGGAACTCGACAATCAGGTTCACGCAGTTACCGCCGTCCACCTGAATCCCTGCTGGCAACCGTTGCCACCGAAGACGGTGAGGCAGTCCTGGCCCGCAACGTCATGGGTGACGAGCAACTGGCCACCGAGAATAGCCGCGGGGAACTTGATGCTGAGAGCGTCGTCATGGCGCCAGCCAGAGACCAGCGGAATCAACTCCGGGGCGTTGTACACGTCACCACGACCGCAGGCACCCCACCGCTTGGCTCAAACGAACTCGAGTTCATTGTTGCGACCTGCGAAATTTTTGGTGAATCACTCGGAAATCTCGCCGACCGCAAACGCTTGGATCGCTCGCTTCGACAGAGCCAAAAACAGATCAAGGAACTGCAGGATCGACTTGGAAACAAAGTCAACATCGTCGGCAAGAGTGCTTCGATCGGCGAAATCGTACAACAGATTGGAATGGCAGCCCCTACCAACGCGACCGTCCTCGTGCGTGGTGAATCCGGCGTCGGAAAAGAATTGGTCGCTGCTGCGCTTCATCATGCGAGCGACCGAAGTGCTGGACCGTTGATCTGTTTGAACTGCGCGGCACTTTCTCCGACGTTGCTCGAAAGTGAATTGTTTGGGCATGAAAAAGGTGCCTTCACAGGAGCGACAGAGCGTAAACGTGGCAAGTTTGAAGCTGCTGACGGCGGCACCTTGATGCTAGACGAAATCGGTGAGATGAGCCCTGAGGTACAAGCTAAGTTCCTTCGAGCCCTTGAGGGACATCCGTTTGAACGAGTGGGCGGGCACGAGGCAATTAAAGTCGATGTCCGAGTCGTCGCTGCCACCAACCGTGATCTGCAGACGATGGTTCGTGAAAACAAATTCCGACAGGACCTGTACTACCGACTGCATGTGGTTGAGATCATCGTGCCACCACTTCGAAAGCGAGGCAAAGACTGCCTGCACCTTGCTGATTACTTCCTGGCCCAATTCAATCAGGAAATGGGGCGGAGAATCGAAGGCTTCTCAGATGCTGCCAAACAGGCGCTGCTGGAATACTCTTGGCCGGGAAATATCCGTGAACTCAAAAATGTCGTGGAACGGGCCGTCGTCCTGAATACGAAAAACCGAATCGAAGTCACAGACCTCGCCCTCGCACCTGCCACGCAAGGGATGCCGGCAGGCGGCCAGACCGATGAACCGGTAGAAATGACTCTCGCAGCATTGGAACAAATACACATTGAACGGGTGCTGCGACACACTGATGGAAATAAAAGCCGAGCTTCCGCAATCTTGGGTATCGAACGCAGCACGTTGGATCGCAAACTGAAACGCTTCTTGTCTGCTCAATGATTGACGCCCCGATCCACGCTCTGAAACAAGACCTGGATCGCAAGCTCAAACCTACACAGCAACTGGTCGGGTTCGATTGAACTCTCAAAGCAACTAGCTTGTTCACTGGAAACGGGGAGGCGTTCGAGCGTTCACCCCTTAAGATCCAGGTTGGCCCCTGACTCCATGGGAATGTCCCCGTTGCTGGTCGGAGCAATCCCCAAACTATCAGTGTTTGCCTGGGACTCATGCTCAGCCTCGTCTTGATCAGCCTTCGCTTCATCACCCTCATCATGACGTTCGAACTGGTCCAGCAACTGGCGGCCATTGCCATGGCGATCCCCGGTTTGTTCACCAGCATCAATCGCATTTGAATCAGCCGACTTACCGCCTGGTTTATCTGCAGTCGCTTGCTGCCGCGTTGATTCAACGGCTTGCGAATCGGCCTCACCTCCGCGAGCGGCGGCACGACTGGTCCCGGCAATCGATGCCGCGGCAGCACTTGGATTGATGTTCATCGACGTATCCTTCTTTTTTGGAAGCCTCGGTCAACTGTTTAAAACGGCAGCCAGTTCCCCAATCCGGTTTTCGGTTCTTTTGCAATTTCTTGTGAGTCATCAGAGATGGCTGGAAAAATCATTTCCAGCGTCTCTTCGACACCTTCAAGTGCCCGCCTCTGATACGTCAGGGCATGCAGTGGCCCGCGGACATCGATGGTCCACAAAGTGTATTGCTCGCCCAAGGTCAGAAGCCCCATCAGGGAATTCCGAGGGTTAACCTGCGTTTGAAAGCTTACGTCAAGTTCTTGGCGATTGTCGAGTTTTCCGTAACCTTTTAAAGCAATCAGTTCACCGGAAACATTGATTTGGTCGAAAGTGATGGTTTCACCAAAAAGTTCGAACTGAAGCTCAGCATCCGTCAATGCTGAATAGTCCTGCTCGTCAGGCTTCTTGATCCTGAGCAACTCCATGACCTGATCCATCAGCGGCAACTTGTACAAAGTTGCATCCCGGACAAACGACGATCCCTTACCACGTAACATGCTGACATTACCAAGCTTGCCATACAGTCGCGTTTGTCCCCGCAGGTTTCCTGACATGTCGTTTCCGTTTTGGCCAAAGTCCGCCAAGATATTGGGGACCATTGCATCATCGACACTGACAACGACATCAAAGTCGCCAGTCGACAACTGAACTTTGCCGTCCATCTCGATTGTGCCGCCGAACAGATTTCCTCGAAGCTTATTTTCGGGTCTTGCAGGATCCTGCTGGATCCCCAAGCCGACAACATTCGTCGAGTTCGCTGCGCGAGCGGGACCACCAAGGTACAGCATTGTATTGGCGACTGAAAAAGGACCTTCAATGTTGGTCACCTGCAGATCATAGACATGCATCGAGTCGATCTGAATATTTCCATTCGCAAAGATCCCACGGTCATCCTGCCTGCCGGTGACTCTGACACTACCGCGCATGGAATGTACGGGTCCAACCTCCGCAATTCGGTTGCCCTCCAGTTGCAGCGAGATATCCCAGTCCAACTCAGGATTCACGTGCATCGCGTCGGGGAGTGATATCCGTGTTGCCCCCGACACACCAATCGGACCACGCAACTGCAATGCCTTCATGCCTTCACGCATCTGTGCTGGCATGGCAGCAATGAGCTCTACATCAGGCAGCAGGCGACTACCGGCATGCAGATTCAACGTCAATTCCCATCTTTCCTGCGCGTTCTGGCGGCAAATCCCGTTTGCCGACAACATCGATGCGTCATGACGACCTTTCAACGAAATCAGTTCTACCTTCGAGCCATCGTAAAAGACCGATCCAGCCGTCACATCAATGCGGTAAGGTAAAGAACTCGGACGCAGGCTCAGGGTACGACTGGTGACCAAGTCAGTTTCAAATTGCTTGGCACTCAGTTCAAGATTGAGTTTGCCATCCGATCCAAGCTGTTCAAGATTGGCCGTCAATTGGTCAAGATTGCCCGTAGGCGAAATCGAATCCCAGATTCTTCTTGCATCTTCGGTTAACGAGTTACGCAGCGAATCATCCATCAACACATTGGTCGCATCGAATTGCAGCTTCAAATGAGAAGGTACTGCAGTTGCATCCTGCGACCCTCTGGCGTAGGCGGTGCCAACGCTCTGCTGCGGTTTCCCCGCAATACAATAAAAACCTCGGCAGACTACATCATGCCCATTTGCACTCACGCCTCTCAGGTCATTCAGCCTCACAACATCATCTTCGACCTGCAGCTTGCCAGTCACTTTGTACAGGGGATAACGGAATTTTTCATACCGCACGTACCCGTCACTCACTCGCACATCAATTTTGCGTGAAGACCGACCAGTCGCGTCAGTGGTTAGCAACGCTGTTACCAAGTGCAAGCTGCCGCGAGGCTTCAATGATCGCGCGAATGCTTCCAGCTTGGACGAGGGACCGTCCCGCGGCGACATGGATTTCAATAGAGTGGCATCAATTGGAATCGGACCGTCGGTCGTGATTGCAAACGCCTTCTCGAGCGTGATCCCAGGCTTGACCGGAAGTTTAAAAGCGCACTGCATTTGATTGGACCCAATGGTCCCGCCCAGCCTTTCTGCGACTGCAATACCGTCGCGAATTTCGACCTTCCCAAATAAATTTTCGACAGGGTAGGGAAAGCGGTCATATTGCACATCCACCCCTTTGCAGGTGACGTGCCCATCAAGTTTCCACTGTAAATCCTGATGTAACAGCTTGCCCTCGATATCGACTCGCCCATAGGGCGAGAACTTGTGCCAGTTGGCTTGCATCTTGGCTGGCAAGGCTGCAGCCAGACGATCATCGAGCATGATGTTGCTCGCGTTGATCTTCAAATCTGCAGTGCAGGGCCACGCGTGACCGTGAATTCGGCCACTTGTCCGCACCAAAGAATCGCCAAACATGAACTGAGAAGTCTGAATGGAAACACCGCTTGGATCACAGATCACGATCCCGCGCAGTTCTGAAATGGGTTGCGGGATGGATTGATGCGAAAAACGGCCTTCATGAATCGTTGTTTTTAATTTGTAGTCAATTTTTCCTGCCGACGACTTGTGCACGGCAAAACTTGTATCGCAGATACACTGCAAGTCCCGCACCTCTCTGACAGTCTTACGCCACTGTGGGGGCAAACGGTCAAAAAGGTCACGACTTAAATAAGCGCCTTTGACCACTCCGCGAATATCCACACCTCGGCTTGAGGTATTGACCTGAACAACCAACGAATTTGCAAAGTCAGTCGATCCACGAAGCGTGATTGAATCATCGGTCTTGCCCTCGGCATTCCGCGCCCGAACCAACAGCACCTCGGGAAAGGTTGCGATCATCGGTCTGCTTTTGGACTCACGGTCAACCAGATGCAGCCGTAAACGTCGAATTTCCATTCGCGGCGTCACCGGCCCGAATTCAGGCATCGGCAACAATTCACTGATCGACGGAGTGCCATCCTGCAACAACCGTGTATTCACGTGCACACCGTCCAACAAAACGCGATGCGTGTTGAGCGGCACTCCCCCCGCACCAAGCTTGCCTGTGTCCAAATCCGCTTCCACTGTCAAACGCTCGATGCGAACCAATTCGCTGTCC
>JBPCVE010000397.1:0-5195 GCA_051010795.1 Rubripirellula sp. | reverse complement strand
TAAAGTCACGCTGACGAAACGCGTTTTCTCCCGCCTCTTCTGCCAAGGCCCGCAAATTCCCTTGTGCCAACCTACGTCCCCGAGTGATGTCGTTGATGTCAGTCTGCTCCTCTGCAAGGTAAGCAGTGTACGGTGTCAGAATGCCATGCTTCTTTGACAAAGCAATCAGCTCATCAACCAACTCCTGATTTTTTCCATATAGGTCAATATCGTCGATGATCTGCCCAATCCGCCGAGTGGCCCACAATCGCTCAACAAATGCACTACGACCGCTGCCTGTTTTCTTTGAGAATTCGCCAGCGTATTCATACTCCTGTTTTTTGCCCATGAAATTTCCAGTCAACTTGATTTTGAGTTCACCAGGTTTCCTGTATCTTCCCACAATCACCAACTGGTCACCTGAGAAAAGATCGTACATGTTCGAGGGGTAGATTTGCCGCGTGCGCCCTTCTTTTCCATCGACTAACAAAGTCAATTTGGCATCAGTCAGCGCAGGAGCACCAATCCGATCGTAGAGTTGGCCCACAATATCATCCAAAGGTTCGCCGGGGCGAACGTACATGGTTTGCCCTAGGCAGATACTGGCCAACTTATCCAGCAACCTGCTATTCACATCGTGCCCCACGCCGAGGCTAAAAAGACGAGTCTGTTCATTGAGTTGACGTTTGACATTCTCGGCGATCTTCATGCCATTCTTTTCGCCAACCGTCGGCTGGCCGTCGGTCATGAACACCACATAGGCAGGACCATCGGACTCGCCAGAAAATTCAAGTGCTTTGGCAAGTGCACCATCGATGTTGGTACTTCCGCCGGCGAGCATGGAATCGATGTAATCCGAGGCATCGTCTCTCGTTTCCTTATCACCACTAGTGAGCTCGCTACGAAAAGTTTCCACCCGACTGTCGTAGTTGATCAGCGTGAATTTGTCGCGTGAACGCAGCTTATCCACTACATAGGAGGCAGCCCGTCGGGTCTGGTCAATTTTTTCCCCCCGCATGCTGCCACTTTTATCGAGCACCAGAATTACATTCTTACCGATCTTCTTTTTGTTTTTCTCACCGGCCGGAAACTGCGGTTGAATCAACAACATGAAATAACCGTCTTTGTCCGCATCAGGTCGGTGCGAGACAACCGACATCTGCACGTCTTCCTCACCCGCGTCCCACAAAATACGAAAATCGCGACGAGGAACCGTTGCCTTTGCCTTGTATTCAAACCGCGCGACCATCTCGCCGTCACGCTCAATTTCAAGATCATGCGACGGGCTATACACGTTCCCCAATTTTGTCTCTGAACGAATACGCCCCCGGATGTTGATTTCACCGATTGGGCTGGACGTGAACTTGGCTGGCGATAACGGAAGCAACCAATCGTTCAATGCTCCTTGTCGCTTGCAAACCTGCGTGTAACGAAGCGAAACCGTTCGCACGGCTCCTGCCGGAACTGGGAATACCTGAGTCTGAAACATGCCCGTCCCAATCCACTGAACCAAGGCTGGGTCCTGGTTGCGGCGAACATAGGATTGGTAGATCTCTCGAGCTTGATCAGCTTCAAGCAACCTGCCTTCCAATTCCTGCCCATCGACCATGAACGTCATTTGATCGATCGCGCCATCGTAAGGCAGAGGAAAGACAAACTTGACCTGTAGGGTTCGGTTACTGCGATTGCGAAACGTTTGCGCGACTTGAACTTCAGCGACCTGATTACGTATGGAGGCATCGATTTCAAGCTTCGCGATGTCATACAAAAACCCGGGTTGCCCGGGACGAATGGGAGGCATCACGCGAGGCAACGGATGACGAAAATCCTGCTCCGACGATATCAACAACCCTTGGCCCCATGAGGTCGAAGCAAAGACGAGCCACACCATGCTGAATGCCAATGCAAGTCTGCTACATGCTCGAAACATTTGAACGCCTCACCTTAATATTGAAAAAGTTTCCGTTTACTGCAGGCCATTCCCAAGGTTCTTGAAGTAACACCGGCCACATCAAAACGCCACGGGTGAGACTCATTCATCACCCTGACAACGCTTACACAGACGCCATTTCTTCACGCTTTACAAGCCGGCCCGATAACGCTTCAGATTCTTTAAACTCGCTAAAACACCATCTTAGCTACATGCAGAAATCGTTGAACCTCTCGTTAAAACGCGTGCCCATTCGTTTTCTTAGGCTCGGTCCCGGTATTTTTTCCTTCCCTCCGCCGGGATTCACAGCCTCCTAACCTGATTGCACCGTCGATTTCTTCCTTTCATCCTGCCGTGTGTCGACCAATTGCCGAGCAAGATCTTCGACGCTCTCTACATGCGGTATTGCTCCAAACCCTAATTTCACACGGTGGATACGACCATCAAACCAGCTTGCCACAAATCCAATATCGCCGGTTCCATCGGCATCTTTTGAGCACCTAAGCCTGGTCACGTTTTCAAGCTCACAGCTCGTCACTTTCCTGAGAAAACTTCCATCAAACTCAATGGCCCGATCCCCGGTTAAAACATACAGGCTTCGCGTCGCACTCATGTAGATCTGAACGGGAATCCACAAAATACGCAGGTAGACGCAACTAAACACCAATCCGGTCACACCAAAAATGACCGCGAAAATTGTGTCCCCTAAGTCCATCTCTGCGAAGTTCATATCTGCCACATTTTTGAGCATCGGGATGTTGGCAAAACTAAACAACATGAAGGCCCATAAAATTAACAAAGGAAGCATAAAAAAAAAGAAGGGGGAACATCTCGCGGGCAATGAAGCGATTGGCATTAGGCCGAGACACCCATTCAACTTCTTCGCCAGCATTTAATTCTCTATCGATCCGCATCCGCATTGCGAGAGGCAGGTCAAACAAATTTTCCGATGTGTTCATACACCATCTTTCCACAATGCGATGCGATGCGAACAGGGGGCGGTATTCAGAACGATAGTCATGAGTTTAACCTAATCGCTTGTCAAACACTGGCTAGCATCGGGGCGTTTATTGCGCAGAGCACAACTCACGCGAGGAACTTGTTTATCACTGTACTTTTTCCAACGCCAGGATCTTTTAGATACACTCTCTGGGCCTCGTGCAGGGTGACACGAAAGATGCTGAACGCCACCCCGTTTTACCCTCACCCCAACTGTTCTTGTGGGATATTGGCTAACAAATCACGTCAACGTAAAAGCAGATGGATCGTTCGCCTCGCTCGTCCTTACACGCTTTGGCTCTCGGTTTTCAAATAATCTCTTGTAATTCTTACCCTGCTTCGGCATCCAATGGAGTGGAGGCCAACCATCATCAATGGATGATCAAGAACGCGAAGATACATTTGAACGCTGGATAAACGAACATCGGCCGCTGTTGCACCGAACGTTTCGGGCTTTCGCTCGACCAGCGGATGCCGATGACCTCATGCAAGAGTTGCAACTGTCCTTGTGGAAAGCCTTACCGGCTTATCGTTCAGAGAGTCGTGTCTCGACCCTTGCCTATCGCGTGATGCACAACGCTGCACCGTCCTGGCATCGCGGCCGCCATCGCCGACTGATTAAAACGCTTCCTGAGCCAGAGGCAGTTCCCGAATCTATCGAAGGAACGAGCCATCAGCCAACGCCACTTACATTTGTTCGACCTAAGAATTATCGCGACTGGCTTGCTGCTGAGCACGCCGTTTGTGGCCTTGTCGATCTACCAAATACTGGAGCCTGGCAGGCTGTCGCCTGAAGATTTGCCTCTTCGAATCGTGCTCACGATCGGCGTGTATGGAACTGCCTTCGCTTGCCTCCGGAGCGACTACTTCGGGCATTCCAGCTTGGAAATCGAGAACCTTGAATCATTACTTCGCGATTACGATGGATTTGAAGAACCAGATTCGGACAACCAGACCTGAAACGTGGCGAGAAACCAACGGCAAGGAGAACAGAGACTGGCAACGCAGGGCAAGCCGGATCCTGCCCCAGATCCCACCCAAAACCCCACTGTTTCCTTCGCTTTCCTGACAAAGTTTTCAAGCCAGGTGTGGTACTCAAGAACCAGACGGGTCTTTCCCGTCGACCCAGGGGCCTGCCAGCTTCATGTATTCAGGTTCTTCAAGAATACTACCTTGATCACCGGCTTTCCAATCGGCAATGTGGTTAGGTTTGCCACGTGAGTGCGAACGCTCTTCCCATCGATCAGCCCACGATGAGTCGGCATCTTTTACCGCAAGTGATTCTTCATCAATGAAAAACGCTTTGCCTTCGCGATAACTGCGTGCGCCCAGAATCACGGTGGTGATCGCTGCTGCACCTAGCATTGGATCGTTGTTCACGAGGGCTGGATCATCCTTAACCATTGCGGTGACCCAGTTTTTAAAGTGATGGTAGGTGGTGTCTTTGACCTGCCCAACCGCAATGTGTTCTTCCTTGAGCTTGCTATTCCTCGTCACTTGTGGACGTTCTGGAATGTAATCGAAGCCTTCAAATTGTTCACCCGTACCAAACACAAACGAACCAAAGTGACCTCGAATCAACTGACGAATCGGTGTTTCCTGGCAAGCCATGGTGGCCGTCACCATTCCCTGGACACCCTCGGGAAAATCAGCGACCACGGTTGCGACGTCTGGGACATCTCGTCCGTCGTACTCAAGATAAATGCCACCCGCGCCCACCACTCTTCCGGGAAAACGCAATCCGGTAGCCTTCAACATGGTCGTGGTCCGATGAACAAATAGGTCGGTGAACATTCCGGATCCATAGGGCCAAAAGCGTCGCCATTGCCGATACTTGGCCCGGTCAAAGTCCTCATACTCCGCCAATCCTTCCTCAACTCCCAACCACTTTTTCCAATTGATATTCCGCGGATTCATCGATGGCTCCAACTTGTAATATCGCCATTGCCCCTGCGCTGAATTCCGAAAGAACTCTGTCTGGTACATCAACACTTTGCCAAGTTTTCCGCCGGTCAACATTTCGTTCACCTGATTCCAAACCGGCAAGCTTGTTGATTGCACTCCAACCTGCATGACCTTGCCCGATTTCTGCCAAGTCCGCATCACTTCCACTGCCTCTTCCGCAGTTTTAGTCATCGGCTTTTCACAATAGACGTGCAACCCTTCGTTCAACGCATCAATCGTTTGTTTTGCATGCCAATGATCAGGCGTCCCAATCACGACTGCATCAAGATTTGCTTTGGCAAACATTTCCAAATAATCTTCATGCTTTGAGGGTGCTTTACCC
>JBPCVE010000396.1:0-30154 GCA_051010795.1 Rubripirellula sp. | reverse complement strand
CCCGCTCAACTGACGCTCCGGCTCGCTCAAAGGCAAACCCCGTCTCTTCATCACAATTCGTTCCGGGTGCACGAAGGACCAAAACTCTGGGAGAAGTCATTTCAGATCACTTAGGTCGCTGGTCTGGGAAAGAATGGAAGTTTAGACCGCCGGTGGCAAGTTGAGAACCACGTATCCGATGAACCAATTCGAAGCCCTGTTTGAGCCCCACCATAAAAAACCCCGAATCAGCAGCGAACTTGCAATTTCAAGAGACTGCTTCGAGTCTGACTTGCAGTCGACCGTGCAAACTGTCCCAGCCGACAATCGCACCGTTCCCCTTCCAGATTCCCGCCCCCAACTGCTCAAACTCATCGCCCAAGCTGTGGGGAACATACAACACCATCGGTAGCCTAGGCTCGGGATAACGCGCCCACACAGCGTACCCATCCTTGAACACGTGTGGATCCTCATCGCCAGCGTAAAGCAGGCGTCTTTCCACTGTCGCTTCAATATTGAAAGAAATACCCGTCACAGCCTCAACCACCATTTCGACCTTTTCGCGATCCTCACGAACAGACCGCAGTTGAGCAACTATCTCAGCGAAGGTTAATTCCCCGGCAGCATTCGCACTCCCCCGCTCACCCATACTGTCAGCAGTGGCCCGTGAGCCTCGTTCGTTCTGTCTCTCGGAACTCACCAAATCTGATCGTATTCGATCGTTCCCGGTCCTACTCCCCTGTGAAGCTGCCGGCACAACGTAGATGGGCAAATTTTTGCTCCAATCCGGCCAACGCGGAATATCCACCTCTACATCGACTGTCCAGATCAACGAATTCTGATGCAAGGAGACAGAATAGGCCGCATCCTCCGGTAAACAGAAAGTAAAAGAACAGCGACTTTCATTTCCAGCTTGCAGAGTAATTTGCGATTGAAGTGTCTGCGAATTTTCAAAGACTACTTTTCTATGTGTCGTTCGGTTAGACCCACTACCACTGACACACACCTCGGTTGCTCTCAATACAACGTTAATTGCATTTACTTTGACAGTCTTTCGAGTTGTCGTGACAAATTCACCGGTCACCTCCTGACCGGGCGTTAGGGTATCTTCCTGAAGATAAGCATCTGGCTTGCCAAGCAAGAAACGCGGAAGAAACTTTCGAATCAACCAGTAACCAAATACCGGTACTGCAATCAGCAAGCCGAAAGCCGCCATGTCAAACCAATCGGCACGCAACAAGAGCGGCCCCAAACAGAATGCGAAAATAACCAACCCGATCACTGCAGGAAAAAGTGATTTTTTTTCACGTTGACGGACTTCTACCTCGTGCCCACTGGGCAACTGCGTCGCTTGCAGCATGAACGGTGTCGCTGTCTTGGGGTCAAATGCCCACGGTATTTGTGCACTCGCCTCTACATAATGATCAATCGAAAGAAATCGCCCATGATAAGTCGGTGGCCAATCCCCGGCAGGTAACGAAAATCGATACTCATATTTCGCTCCCTCGGTCCATTGACCTGAAAATACCGTAGTGTCATGAACATCGCCGGTGGTCACGTTTCCACGACCGTGTGTTTTCCATCCCGTTGAAAGCACCAATCCCGAGCATTTGACAGCCGAGTCGACTTTGACATGCACTGTACCCTCGACTTTTTCCCCACCTCGATACACTCGATTCGGTTCATCAAGTTCAATTGACAAATCACATTTCGCCATCGCCACCACCCTCCAAGCTTTTTTGAAACCTCAAGTACAAGCTGTTCTCTATTCCCCGAATGTCATTGCCAAATTCTGCCACCAATGACTCAGCGTCTTCCATCGAAAGTACCGGAATGTCACCACTGTGTAATCGTGATGCCTCAATTCTCCGATTCAATAATTCGCAGATGAGCTCTGGGCTGTTTCCCTTGCCGATATGCTCCGTGTGAACACGATACCCGTGCTTGCGCAACGACCTGCTCAAGTCCTTGTGAGTAGCGAACACCAACGGGCATCTGCTTCGCAAAACGCTTTGAAGAGCAGATCGTGATAGCCTCTGGGCTTCATCAACCAGAATGGGGTTGCCCGAAGCGATCGCTGGACAGGGTGGTTGCTCAGGGATGTAAGTATAACTTGATGTAGGCAAATTTGATCGCAACTTCAACATTCTAGTCGTCTTCCCACGACCACATTGACCGATAAATTGCACTGCTTGCCTTGAATCACCAAGCATCTCTATCAAGTAACCAATCTCAACTACCGCCAACTCTGCTCTCTCATCCTGCGTCAGTTCACCAAATGGATTACGATGCAGATTGAAGCGTGCCCAAGGCAACCAATCAATCGATGGCGATTTATCATCTGGCGTGAGCATCATTTTCTGGTCGATCTATTCTTTGGTTCCTGTCCTGACAGTATCATGTTCAGGACACCTCCCCCATTACAAGCCAAGGTGATCGTGAATCGAAAAACTGGCAGTAAAAACATCTCGCTTCGTTTCCTGGTACCACTCGCCCTCATCACTTGTGGTCTCAGTCTCGTGATGACTGGATTCCAATTCTCTGATTTACGTAACGAACTGGCCCGCCATGGAGAATGGACACCAGTCCTGTTCATGCTTTGCGGGGTGGCCGCCATGACTGTTTTGGTTCCAAAAACCGCAGTTTCCTTGTCTGCAGGTGCAATCTTCGGAACTCTTACCGGCGGCGTCCTGATGCTCTTCATTGCTGTAACCGCCGCAAGTCTTAATTACTGCATTGCCCGCTGGTGGCTGCATGAAGCGATTTGCACCAAGTTGGCTCGTGAGCAACGAAACCCTACTTCCAATCGCCTCCACACCATACGCAATTTAGCTGCTGACGCAGGATTCCTATTTCATCTGATGGTTCGTTTGACCCCAATTCCAACGACACTGATCAGCTACACCATGGGTGCCAGCGGCAGTCGCATGGGCCCTTTTCTTTCGGCCGCCGCGGTTGCAGTTGTTCCTCAATTGTTGTGGGTACAAAGCGGAGCCTCTGCCGCAATCATTGCTGATGGTTCCGCCGCAACGATTCACTGGGTGGCAGTCATCACGTCCGTCGCAGCAGCGATTCTCACGAGCATCCTGGTTCCGAAAATGGCTTTGCAACAAATCAAACTGGTGAAGTAGCATAAGTGAACCATGGAAAATAACATCTCGTCGGAGCGAAAACTTCCCGCCACCATCTATCCCTCAGGGGTCGATCTGTGGATTGTAGTGATGTTGATGTTGGCTCCCATCACCTCCCTCGTGATCGGAGGATACCTTTTACAGCAGGGACAAAGTGGTGGTGCACTCACACTTTTTCTATGTGCCGCCGCAACCGCCAGTCTTACCGCAGCAGCGACAATCCCTTGTCGTTACACGTTGCATGATGACGCACTCACTGTCCGTTGCGGACTTCTGTGCTATCAGATTCCACTGACAGAAATCACATCCATCTCGAAGTCAGCAACCATCCTCAGTGGCCCAGCGCTTTCGATGAAGCGTGTTCTCATCAAAACATCCAAACGGACGCACATTCTTTCACCAAAGCAACGGGAATCATTCATCCAGAACCTGGAACAAACGCTTCAAAAAATTGACCACAAAACGTTACAGGAAGAGCCGTGAAATCATGTTTGTGCCTTTGAGAAAACATACTCGTTACAACCCCATCCACTTGCAACCGTCTTCATGTTTTCCAGTACAAACCCCCGTTGCCGCAGGGGAACAACAACCCCTTCTGGCTTCGCAACTTCGAATGGCAGTCCGCCTATCCAATCAACCCAGTCATGCCATGCAGACATCCCGCGATCCTGTCGTTTGGCATGCCAATCACGAAATGGCAGTGGGTTCCTGAAACGAACCAAGCGCGCCAACGCAAACTTGCATTCGTAGACACCAGCAACCCCAAGCACCCAGAAAAAACGCAACCAGGTTGGTAGCGCGTTATAGATTTGTTTGATTCGCAACCAACGACGGCTAGCTCCTCCCTGATCGTTGTAAATCGCCAAGCAGAACAAGCCATCATGCTTCGTCCGTTCAGCTGCCATTGAAATTGCTTTGTCCATGGCCCCGGTATGGTGCAGCACCCCCCAGGAATAAACAACGTCCGCGTGCCCCAAACCCTGCATCAATGCTGAATCAAGCACAGACCCTTGCTTGATGTCCCACTGCTGGGACTCAGATCCGAATCGTTTGCGTAGTTCTTCACTGCAAGCCACCGAAAATTTGTCATAGTCAATCGAAGTAACTTCCGCTCCCAGTCGCTGAGCAGCGAGGGAAAACAAACCACTTCCACAACCCAAGTCCATAAAGCGTTTGCCCTCGAGCGTTTCAAGCCCCAATAACTGCTGCAGCGATCTCACCGCCTGATCAATGCGGTCCTCATCTAATTCAGCGAGGAACGACTGCCAATTTTTCCCAAAAGCAAAGCGTGCTTCCTTGGTCATGCGTTCGGTTTCCTAGAGAAGCGGCTCAATGGCTGAAGATTGCATTGGCCCAGTACCATCAGTGGATATCGAGAACTTACCTTCACAGTGTAATCCAATCACTGTGTAATCCAATCACTGCAATAGTTCAGGGACCACGTCCCGCGAACCGCAAACATCTTCATGGGTGGAAGATCCGGGCCAAAACTGGCTACGCCCATCTGTTGATAGAGTTTCACGCGTTCAAATTCTTCGTGTCTGAGTTCCACCCAGACTACAACACCCGACGGAGATGACTCCTGATTCACTTCTTTCTGTTGTGCGATAATCGTTGCCTAGCGTATAACGCACAAGATGTGCGGAACTTCACTCCGCCCCGCAGAAACCTTTCCAAGCAATCCTTAAGTCAAAGATCGCTGATGAGTCAAAATCACAATCGCCGTTCATTTCTTAAATCAGCTGCGGGCATTTCGGTAGCCTGTCCCGCCCTTTTGACCAGCAAACGGTCTGCCGCGCAAGAGGTAATAGGTACCGGAGATCACCAATTCAAGTGCCAGCACCAATTCCCCCAACTGCCAAGCCAATATTCATGGCAAACAACGCACAACGTCGCTATCGATCCTGACAATAATTTATATGTCATCCATGAAGGGAAAGTCAGCAAGACCGACCATCCATCCATTTTTGTATTCGACGCAGATGGAAAATTCATGCGAGCTTTTGGACAACAGTTTCAGGGTGGAGGTCACGGACTAGAAGTCCATGTGGAAGATGGTGTTCCCTATCTCTACGTGGCGGCTTATCAGCAAGTCAAATCGATCGCCAAGCTGACCCTGAAAGGTGATTTAGTTTGGCAAAAATACGCCCCTATCCAGAGTGGGCACTACGCGATGGGCGAAGCGAGCAATCCACGACGATCCTGGGGGCGCAATCGTTTCCTACCGACGAACTTCGCGTTTCTACCGGACGGGGATTTCTTACTCGCGGATGGATATGGCTCGTACTACATCCACCGTTATGACAAGGACGGGAATTGGTTGTCATGCTTTGGAGGCTCTGGCAAAGGCCGCGGTTCATTTAACTTACCCCATGGTTTGTGGGTCGATACAAGAGAAGGCGGCGCCCCCGAGATCGTGGTCGCTGATCGCGCGAACAACACCCTGCAAATCTTTGACCTGCAGGGTGATTACCAAAAGACGGTCAACGGCTTTGGCTTACCCGCCAATATCGATACCAACGCTGAGTTAATGCTTGTGCCAGAGCTGGTGGCAAGAGTTTCATTACTCGACCGTCACCACAATACGATCGCAACGCTTGGTGACGACCGAGAACGCGTTCTCAAAGACAAGCAGGACACGAAAGGCTTCTCGATCCGGACGGACGAAACTAAGTGGCAGCAGGGTAAGTTTGTGCATCCCCATGACGCTTGTTTTGACTTGGAAGACAATCTCTATGTTGCCGAGTGGGTCAGCACTGGCAGAATCACAAAACTATCACGCGTGTAGCTGGACTCGCCACGCAGCCCTAGTTGTTCAGAGAGGCCTGTGGCTTGCCTGAAGCCGGACTGCGACGGTTCGCAAGGACCAACAGGCCAGCAAACGTCAAGAAGATACCAAGCGATAGCGGCCATGTTACTGGCTCTGAAAATACAATCACGCCAGCAATGGCTGCCATCGCCACCTGCGAGGCATTGATGAGGTTAACAGCCACAACCGGCAACGCCTTTAGTGAGAGTGACAGCGCGACAAAAGCAGTGAAGTTCAACCCTCCCGCCGCAGCCATCATTAACCACTGGGACGACTCGACCACCAACAGTGAACCGAGCCCAGAGGTCACAAGTGTGACTGCCCAAAGTGACAGCGTTCCCACCACGCCACTAATGAACATGGTAGCTGGGGCCGAAACTCCCCCTCTCATCGTTTGCCGCATGACGGCACCAAACAGAGCGTAAGCAGCTCCGGACGCAGCGGCACACAGTGCCCCGACCCAGACGGGGTGATTGGTGATGGAATTTTCAGGTGTTTCAGAAGTACTGGGATGGGAAAGAATAACCACCGCAATGATGATCATGACCATGGCCGCAACGGTTCTCAAGCGAACAGGCTCTCGCAGCAAAACGCGGCCTAGAATCGCACCACCGACAATCAACACACCCAAGGTAATCGGCACAGAGGCAGCCAATCCGATCGTCCCCAGTGCAATTTGAAACGCAGCATTGCCAACAAACTGCCCAATCAGACTGACGACGATGAATCGCGGGATCAGCCTTCGACTGGTTGCCAATGCCTCTCCTCGAGCCAGCATCCAGATCAAAAAGGGGCCCAACACAATGACAGTGGGAGCAGCTTTGACTGCTGATACCAAAAACGGATCCACCGCAACGCAGTGACGCAACGCGATATTCGCCATCGTGTACAACACAGCCGCCGAAAGCCCGAGAACCACTCCCATCACATTTCCGACAGGCGGCCTCAATTCGCGAGGTGGTCCGGCCTCTCGTTTTGATTTTGATTCGATCAGTCCACCAGCTTCGGTACCGAATGCTGCATCACTCGATGCGACATCGTTTGAAACCACATCGCTAAGAGAATTTTCCGTTTGCGAAATCTCTCCACAGACATGGTCTGGTTCAGTTTGGACTTCAGGATCATTCATCCTAGGCCCTTGTATTCCTCTGGTTGCTGGTTGCAGTTGATACCATGAACTACGGTTCGGCTATTTGAGTTAACATTCTGCAGCACGCTCGGCCGACTCTGCTTCCCTCAATGAGCGAGTCAACTCTGCATAGGCCCCAAACACCTATCTTTAGATGCGACCCTCGCTGCTCTAACTCAGTCAGGTAGCGCAGCAGTTTAGCGTTGTGGCAAATCCCTCTGAGCGAGACCACTGATCACCTGTTGGACGCCAGTCTTGGATCGGCCACAGGAAAAAAACTATGCTCCGTGCTACTACTTAAATCTGGCTTAGCGACGACCACAGTGATGTTATCCTGGCCTCCTGATGCATTTGCAAAATCGACGAGAGTCCGGCAGGCAGACTCTGGATCTTCCGTCACAGACAGCACTTCTGCCAGCATTTCCGCATCAACATACCGATGCAGGCCATCACTGCACAGGACAATCAGATCACCCTCTTCCAGATCCACTCTCCGCGCTTCGGCGACCACTTCATCATTAGAGTTGCCACCCAGCACATTCCACAACACGTTGCTCCAACGACTCGTCGACTCATCCTCTGGCCGCATGCCACCCTTCTCGACCATCTGCCTCGCCAAGGTGTGGTCGGTTGTCAACTGCTCTACAGCGCCGTTGCGATACAGGTAGCACCTACTGTCTCCTGCGTGAACCACAAACATTCGCGTCCCGATGCGATGGGCCATGGTCAACGTCGTTCCCATGCCCCTCACCTTCGCATTTTTTGCAGATTCCCGCAGGATTTTCGCATTCGCATCCTGCATCAAATTCTGAAGATTCGCAACGAAATCATCTTCCTTCCCATCATCTCCATGAAAGAACCAGTGAACACTGTTAAGCAGCCTGTGCACCAAATGACTAATCACAAGGCGACTAGCCTGTTCCCCCGCAGCATGCCCCCCCATGCCATCGGCCACCAGTAGAATTTCGCCTTGAACATGCCCAAACACTCGTTCGCCCAGCTCAAGTGTTGTCGCTGATACCAGCATGGACTTGATTAAGTCTGCGATGAGAAACTGATCCTGATTCACTTCTCGAACACGGCCGCAGTCACTCAGCCCGAAAGTAAACGATGGCATCTGCTTGCTGTTCCCCATATCGTCATCCGTAAGATTCACCGGCTTCTGACTGCTTTCATTGCTGATGCTAATCAAGATTTCCAAACGCTTGAGAATCATATCAACTTCGGGTTCGTTTGGATGGGTGTGTCAATCTGACGCCCTTTTGTAGCCTGCTCGCCCCACGACGCGACTCAACACGTTATCGCCTTCCTTCCATTAAACCTGTCCATCCCCGAGTCAATTCACAGACTGCCTTACTCTGACCAGTGATTCCAACCAGCAAATTGGTTGGTGGCAGGCTGAGATCGCCAAATTGCCATGGGCTGCAAACGCCATCCCAGCAATACTGATGCAAAGCTCGGACAACGCGGCTGCCTACAAGCATTTTCTGCCGCTGGTGCATTCACCTCTCAAGCTCGGTTGAGTTTGACACCTAACGTCAGCGACCGAGGCCCACCCAAATCCGGCCGACTGAAATTCATCAACACCCGCTGCCCAAGCCACGTTAACGCATGCCAATTTTTCATCTTGACATTTTAAGTACGCTTGGGCTGCTTCTCGGCGCCTGTCTAGCGGCGGGAGTGTTCGCCGACCTTCTTCACCTTCCCAAAGTCACGGCCTATTTATTGGTGGGCCTGCTCGTGGGCCCCAGCCTTCTTGACTGGATTCCTGAGGGTCACATTGAACTTTTTGATCCGCTGTTGAAATTAGCGATGGCACTCGTGCTATTCAACCTTGGGTGTGAATTTACTTTCACAAGAGTACGAAAACTTGCGAAACGCTGTCTGCCGCTTTCGTTGGGTGAAATCTTTTTCACATTCAGTTTCGTGAGCCTTGGCTTACTCACTTTTGGATGCACGGGTAGTCAAGCTCTGTTACTGGGTTGCCTTGCTGTCGCGACTGCACCAGCAACCACCATTCTGGTGCTCAAAGAATTCCGCTCAGAAGGTCCAGTCACGGAAAGTACTGGATTTCTGGTTGCAATGAATAACTTTGCCTGCATCGTGATGTTTGAGTTTGCCTTCCTCGCCATTTCACTCATCGAAAACAAACTTGAGATGTCAGTAGGAGAACAAGTTGGAAGCCTCGTGCTCAACATCGCTGGTTCTGCAGGACTCGGAATCGCGGGTGGGCTGATCGTCAGCTACGGTTGTGGTTTTCTGAACATGAAACGCTGGATCGTGATGCTGGTTGCGGCAGAAACCTTCCTGCTTGGCATCTGCGAATCGTTTCACATTCCCTACATGATTACATTTTTGATCATGGGAGTCACAGTCGCTAATACGTCTGACTACAAAGCCAAAATTGTTGATGAACTTGACCACTTGTCGGGCCTGCTAGCTGTACTTTTCTTTGCGGCTCATGGAACTGAGCTCGACATCAATGCGTTCCTGGCTGCTGGAACACTGGGCGTGGTATACATCATTTTCAGAATTAGCGGCAAATGGATTGGTGTCTACATCACGGCACGCCTTACCAAGCAGTCCATGGAAATTCGAAACTGGCTTGGCAGTTGTCTTTTTGCACAGGCCGGTGCCGCCATTGCCTTGGCAACGATTGCCATGCAACGGGACAAAGAATTGGGAACTGAAATCCAGGCCATCATTCTGGGTTCAGTTGTACTGTTCGAGATCATTGGCCCGCTGTTCATTCGACAATCAGTCTTGCGAACCGGCGAGGTACCGTTGGCGCAAGCTATTCACCACACCTCACGGACTCCTTTCGAACAAGTTCGCACGGTGATTGACCGCTTTCGAGATGCTGTCAGAGGCACGAGTGCCACAACGCCACTTGAATCCAAGGTCAGTGTCAGCAACCTGATTCGAAAAACAAAAGGGATCCACCAATCTGATAATTTCGACGATGTTATCGGCCATATCGAGCACAGTCATGACAACACTTATCCAGTCATCGACGACCGATCAACTGTCGTGGGTGTAATTCGATACCCACTATTAAGTGATGTAATGTTTGACCACAACGCATCTCACTTGGTTCGAGCTGAAGATCTCGTCAGTGAAACCACTACTTTGCTTTTTCCTGATGAACCTGCAACTCGTGCCTTCGAGTTATTCCAAGCGGAGACGGATGACTGCATTCCCGTGGTCACGCGCAGTGAGCCCCATGAATTACTAGGCGTCGTCCGTCGCAGTGATGTCATGCACGCGTTGATCACACAAAGACGCAAGCGGAAACCGTCCTGAGACAGCCCTGTATTTTGGTCGAAAGACGCACGGACTGTGGCATCAGTCATGACAGCAAATCACATCGCTTGCGGTGCGGGCGGATGACCCAATTGCGAGCATTTCAAGACATCGCAACTGCTCGACTCACATTTGCCCACAAACAGACATTTGCCTTCATTCTGTTCGCTAACTTCTTCTTCTCATTTCCAAGGATTGGAAATTCAGTCCTTGCCAAATAGCGGCAACGGTGCGACCCTCTGAGCAGTAACTACTTCTACGCTTACATGATTGGGGCATCATGCTGGCACGCTTGAAGACGTTCACACTTTCCGGCATCGAAGCATTGCCGGTAGATGTCGAGGTCGACATCTCACCGGCCGCCATGCCAAAGACCATTTTGGTGGGGCTTCCCGACACTGCCGTAAAAGAAAGCACGCACCGCGTCGAACGGGCCATTGTTAACAGCGGATTTGTGCGACCGCAGGACCGAGTGGTTATCAATCTTGCTCCCGGTGATCTCCCCAAACAAGCGTCATCATTTGACCTGTCGGTTGCATTGGGTGTGTTAGCTGGCAGTGGACAATTATCATCTGAACTCTTCGACGACTACGCGATCATTGGCGAACTTGCATTGGAAGGGACAACGCGACCGGTCAAGGGTGCGTTATCTATCGCGATAGAGGCGGCCAAGAACAGATCGCTTCGGGGATTAGTTGTTCCCGTCGCGAATGCGAGCGAAGCGGCAGTCGTACAAGGGTTACAAGTCATTCCCGTTCACAGTCTGGCACAAGCGATAGCTTTTTTCGCTGGTGAGGTGGAACTCAGTCCAGTGCCTTGTGAGCTTACAAAGCTGTTCGCCAAGTTCAGTCACTATGACATCGACTTTGCGGACGTGCGGGGACAAGAGTTGGCGAAGCGAGCTCTGACCATTGCTGCCGCTGGCCGTCACAATCTGGCGATGATCGGTCCACCCGGCAGTGGCAAAACCATGTTAGCGCAACGGATGCCAACAGTTCTTCCGCCCCTTTCGGCGTTGGAATCAATTGAAACCACTCGCATCTACAGCGTGCTAGGTCAACTCCCCGCCGATCAACCGCTGATGGCGAGACGCCCCTTCCGAAGCCCACACCACACCATCAGTGATGCTGGGCTAGTGGGTGGTGGAAGCCAACCTGTTCCGGGAGAAATCAGCAAATCTCATAATGGCGTACTCTTCCTCGACGAACTACCCGAGTTCAATCGAAAAACTCTCGAGGTGATGCGTCAACCACTTGAGGACGGCATCGTCACCATTTCCCGCGCACTGCAATCCACCACCTTCCCTGCGGATTTCATGCTGGTTGCTACAGCCAACCCTTGTCCTTGTGGCTATCGAAGCGACCCTCGAAGAAACTGCAATTGCACTCCTCCCCAAATTGAAAAATACATGTCCCGTATCTCTGGCCCACTTCTGGATCGGATTGACATTCATCTGGAAGTACCCGCGGTTCCATTCGACGAACTGGCTGACAACACGTCCCAAGGTACATCCAGTGATGCAATGCGCCAGGACGTGATGAGGGCCAGAGATCAACAGGCAACCAGATTCCATAACCAATCGACCCTGTACAACGCGCAAATGACAAGCCGCCAAGTGCGATCACACTGCCGGATTGATCATGGATGCAGGCAGATGTTGCGCCACTACGTCGAGGAACTAGGACTTTCAGCAAGAGGGCATGACAAAATACTTCGCGTTGCAAGGACAATCACAGATGTGGCTGGCGATCCACAGATTAGTGAAATGCATCTTGCCGAAGCCATCAGCTACCGCAGTCTCGATCGTGACTTATGGATCTGAAAACGAACTCAACAAATTTGGAATGATTGGACCACCTCGCTGGTGATGCTATGGTTTCACCCCCGCCGTCGAACCTTGCACGATCTTGTCGCCATAACCATTGTCCTGCGAAACGATGCATACCGGCGTAGTGCTCGAATCTCGCAATGGGATGACGATCTAACGGCACATCGATGCACTACATTCCGGCCACTGTACATGCCATGGCCTAGTTGTCAGGAGTCGCTCAAAACTTCCGGGTTACCGAAATCCGTTTGCGCCCCACATCTATTTCTAAAATCTTGACCTTGACAAGATCACCAACTGCAACGACTTCACTAGGATCCTTGACAAAGGAATTTGAAAGCTGCGAAATGTGAATCAAGGCATCCTGATGCACTCCGATGTCAATAAAAGCGCCAAAGTGTGTGACATTGGTAATCACGCCCTCCATTACCAATCCAGACTTCAAATCCCCGATACTATTGATGGAATCATCAAACTTCACCACTCGAAATTCTCGTCGAGGATCACGACCAGGTTTCTCCAGTTCAGAAATGATGTCCACGACCGTTGGCAGCCCAAAACGATCATCAACGTAATCTGATGGCCGTAGCTTGTGGCTCAGTCCAGAATCGCCAACCAATGTTCTAGGATCTGCTCCCAATTTCGTTGCCATACGACCAACCAGAGCATAACTCTCGGGGTGCACTGCTGAGTTATCTAGCGACTCAGCACCATTGCGAATGCGTAAAAATCCTGCAGCCTGTTCAAACGCCTTGCTACCTAGCTTTGACACCTTCATCAATTGTTTGCGATTCTTGAATCGTCCGTTTTGATCCCTGAACGCAACGATATTTCCAGCCAACTTAGGTCCGATGCCGGCCACATGAGACAGCAATGAAACACTGGCCATATTCAGATCAACCCCAACAGCATTCACGCACGATTCGACCGTCCGATCCAAACATTTACGAAGCCTTGTCTGGTTCACATCGTGCTGATATTGCCCGACTCCAATTGATTTTGGGTCGGTTTTCACCAGTTCCGCCAGTGGATCCTGCAAGCGTCGGGCGATACTAATCGCACCACGAACGGTCACGTCCAGATCAGGAAACTCCTTGATTGCTACCTCGCTAGCAGAATAAATCGAAGCTCCTGCTTCACTTACCATCACTTTGGTCAACTCCAACCCATGCTCTATTAACAGATCACCAACAAAAACATCCGTTTCTCTGGATGCGGTACCGTTACCAATGGCAATCAACTCGATGTTGTACTGCTCGATGAATTCCAGCACCCGCTTACCAGCGGATTCTCGGTCACTCTTGGGTGGCGTCGGATAGATGGTACAAGTTGCCAAAAACTTACCGGTCGCATCGACGACAGCTAGCTTGCAACCGGTTCGGAAACCAGGATCAATGCCCAAGGTCACCCTCGGTCCCGCTGGCGATGCCATCAGCAGTTCATGCAGATTTTTCCCGAACACGTCGATCGCTTCTGTATCAGCTTGCTCTTTCAGGTTCTGAAGCACGGACGATTGAGTGGCTGGTTGAAGCAAACGCTCGTAGCAATCACCAATCGCCACCAACAACTCACGATGAAATTCAAACTGCCTATCATGAACGAATTGCGATTTCATGCGGGAGACAGCTCTGCCGTCATCCATCGCAATTCCAATGCGTAGCAAACCCTCAGACTCGCCTCTCAGCATTGCCAACAATCGATGAGAAGGAATCTTCGCAACAGCTTCGCGATGGTCAAAATAGAGTTCAAACTTTTCGGCTTCCTGCTTCTTTCCACGCTTCACATTTGACGTCACCTTACCACTTGCAACGGCGTCATCAATCATCCAACTTCGCAGGGTGGCATCCTCGGACCATTGCTCTGCAACGATCGCTAGCGCCCCTTGTAACGCAGCATCACGGTCTGGAATCTCCAGCTCCGGATTTACAAACTGCTTAAGCAACGCCGCCCGTGAAGACTCGATGGGTTCCTGACGAATCAACAGATCGGCCAAAGGCTGCAAACCACGCTCGCGAGCAATCGCCGCCTTGGTGCGACGTTTCGGCTTGAAAGGCAGGTAGATCATTTCGAGCTGGCGCAAGTCCCCGCAGTTCTCAATCGACGCGAGCAATTCATCGGTCATTAACCCTTGGCCTTGGATACTTTTGATAACAGTCCCTTTGCGAGCAGCCAAAGTGGCTGATTTCTCAACCGCATCCTCGATTGCCCGCAGTGCGATCTCATCCAGTCCCTGTGTGGCTTCCTTGCGATATCTGGCAATGAAGGGAATCGTATTACCCGCTTCGAGCAACTCCATCACTGCCAAGACCTGCTTGAATGGCAGTTGCAGATCGGCAGCAATGGCCCGGCCGCATTGTTCTCTATCTTGAATTTCCGGCATTTCAAAACCACCATGTATCACGAACTTCGTCGCATTGCTTGTTGATAAAAGTGCCGAACGGCTCGGCCGCTAATCGTCTGTTTTTGCACCAGTTCTTTTGCGACCAACTCGACCGCCAAGGCAGTTTCTTCGTCATCCAGAAGGTGTTCCGTACGGGCCAGCAAACGACGACGCAACCGATCATGCTGTTTTTCACTACCCACGCGTCGACACAGTAATCGCCGGATCGTACGCAAATCCTCCGCTGCACCAGCTTCACAGTAATGGCCAGTAAAATGCGCCTCCGCAACCATCCCTGCAAATAGAATCACAATCTCGTCGTCCAATAGATTCTTTGTGTTTGCTGAACGACCTTTCTGAAGCTCACACACACCAAGTCTGTACTGCCCCATCCATGAGCGTCCCGGGACAATGGTGACCTTTTTTATCGGACACCCAAAAGACAAAGCCATCACTGCATGTCCGGCTTCATGATAAGCCGTTCCAAGTGCCTTGGATTCAGCGGCAGTCACCACCTTGTTCCCATCACATCCGGCTTGATCGTTCAAATTTTTCTCTGCAGGCTTTGTCATAGGCGATAAGTATAACGATCAAAAACTGCCACTCACTCGCCCTTTCCAATACCACACGGTCAACTTCACTCACTTCGCTTGAGTGAAAGGGTCGCTGAATTTCGGGTCAGTGAGAAACGTTGGATCTGTAAGTGTTCTAAGAAATGCAGCCAAGGCTACTTTCTCGACCTCGGGTAAAGCCAAGCCATTTGCAGCAAAGTCCTCCAAACGATGATCCAAGTTACGATGTGGCTTGACACTCCAATTGTAGTGCTCAATTACCTGATCCAAAGTCCTAAAGCGGCCATCATGCATATAGGGTGCAGTCAGTACTACGTTACGCAACGACGTCGATTTGAAACGCCCCCATTCACTTGCTTTCGAGGTGACCGCCCCGACTCCACCGTCCACTTGATCAGAATCGCTGTCAATTCCGTTCACCAGCGGACCTTCTAATTGAAAGAACGCCGACTGCCGAGCTGAGCCTGTCTTGCCGTCCGTCTCGGGCAGGTGGCACTCCGAGCATCTGGCGCGCCCGAAGAACTGCTGCTTTCCATAGTTTTCCTGTTCAGAGAAATTTGGAAACGGTTCCAACACGGAAGCCACCTCTGCTCGCCCCTGATCAAAACGCGAGCCAACCGAAACCAATGAACGAATGAATTGCGCCAAGGCTCGTGACAATCTCTCTTTGGTCACCTCTGTACTTCCAAACGCATCCTGAAAAAGCGGCGGGTAAATCGGGTCACTTTGCAACTGCGAAACCAAGGCTGTCAGGTCATGCCCCATCTCGATGGGATTCTCAATTGGCATGAGCACTTGTGTTTCCAGAGAATCTGCCCGTTCATCCCAAAAGAACTTCCCGGGACGGTAATACCGAAGGTTGACCAAACTCATCGAATTCCGATCAACAGTCTTTCCGGCAAATCCTTGACTAAAGCGTCGCGAGTCAGTGAATGCAGCCTGCTGACTGTGACAAGACGAACACGACGTGGATCCGTTGGCTGACAAACTTGGATCGTAAAACAGAACACGACCCAAAGTAGCCCCCGCGTCCGTGATGGGATTTGATTCTGGCGTATTATCGAAGAGATCAGCAACCTGTTGGACATGTTGCGGAAGTACTCGATCCGCGTAGCGATATGGTTTTTCTGGGAGGTTCAACTGACGCCTCAGACCAGCGTCTGCTGAGGCCGAAGCGGAAATCTGGCCGTACGCGGGAGAAACGAACAGGCAGAGAACAATCGTGAAGACTGGAATTTGCATGTGGCAGAGGATAACTTGAGTTAGTGGGCTTGTCGAAACCACAACACGGAAATGATGAATATGTTCAATACAACCACTTTGATCGCTCGCTGCGAGGACCGTTATCACCGATGCTGATTAACCGAATTCTGCTACTATTCACTTGCTGTTTTTGCGTATTGGAAGCCGCCCGCGCACAATCGGTCGAGGTTCCGCGGGACCCCGCAAAGTTTCATCTTTTCCTGCTGGCCGGCCAATCGAACATGGCGGGGCGGGGAAAAGTTTCTGAAAGCGATAGAAAGGTGGATCCCCATGTGCTCACACTCGACAAAAAGGGAAAGTGGGTGGCTGCCGTTGATCCAATTCATTTCGATAAACCCGGCATGGCTGGCGTCGGACTCGGCAAAAACTTCGCCAAAAACTATGCAGCATCTCACCCCGGAATCACTGTCGGACTCATTCCATGCGCAGTAGGTGGGTCTCCCATTTCGTCATGGGAACCCGGTGGTTACCACCCTTCGACCAAAACACATCCCTATGACACCGCCATTTCGAGAACACAACTTGCTAGGAAGGAAGGTACTCTTAAGGGAGTGCTGTGGCATCAAGGTGAATCAGACTGCAAGGCTGAATTATCTGTCGTGTACAAGGAGAAACTTCATCGCCTAATCGAGCGGTTCCGCACGAACTTTAACGACGAAAAGCTACCATTCATTGCAGGCCAAATGGGGCAATTCAAAGAAAGGCCATGGAACGCGGATAAGAAGCGCGTCGATTCAGTTCACCAGACACTGCCGTCGCAGGTCAGCCTGACTGGGTTCGTCAACTCGAACGGTTTGACGCACAAGGGCGACAAAATTCACTTCAACAGCGATTCATATCGAGAGTTGGGGCGGAGATATCACGCCGCCTTTGAGGCCGTCGAGGCACCCGTTCGAAACTGAACCTACAGCAGGATTTCGAACAAGAACTTGAGCGTTACCGCATCATCAGTTCCGATCGAGACTGGCTGACCGACGGTACGTTCAATCGTCGGCATATCAGTGAAGTAGGTCACGCCGATGGTTGTGCCAATCTGAATCTCACGGAAGTCGCGGCGAGTCGTGAAGTTGGTCTCGATCGTGCTCACGTTTTTCGTCATTTTCTGCTCGGTCGCAGGGACCGCGAGGCCAGCCTCCGATCCGTAAGTCGCATTCATGTCATAGAACCCGAAAAGCAGATCTATATTCGTGGCATGACCACATAAACAGCCATCCCAGCCAACGAATCCCTTTCCGCCGCGGAAGTCGGAATCGAGTTTCTCTCTCAGCAAGTCTGCGCCACCTACCGTTGAATTGAATGTCTGATCAAATCCGATGTAACTGAAAGCACATCCTGCTGATAAGCCACCAAACCGGGTGATCCATGTATCTCGCAGTGAAAGGTCAAAGCCGTAATTATCAACATCGCTTCTAAGCCGGGTTGCTCCTGGCGGAATCCCAATGCTGGAACCATCAGACGGGTTGAGGAAGCTCAGATTGCTGTCGCCACCATTCGCTGTCGATTCAGCAGTTGCATAGAAAGCACGGCCCTCAAAGCTTGTTCGAGTCCCGAGGAAGCGTCTCACCATCTTCAAGTCACCGTGGTATCCAAGAGCGTCCATGCTGTCGCTCAGTGCAGGAGCACCACCCGCATCTTCCCCCAACGAATAGGCTGGCAGCAATGCACCCCACAAGCCTTGCCCCGTTGAAAGTTCGAACGGGCTATTGGAAATCGTGCTCTGACCCCAGACTTTGCTGGTTCCGATCAGGCAGAAAACTAACGTGAGGCTAAAAGCAATTCTGCTCATCCCGAAACACCATCCGTATACAGACGCGAAACACAACTTCGTTATCGTTCTACCTATCGTTGATTTTCCTGCTAAATCAGAAGTGTTGCGTCAGAAATTGCAGGAACGCGGCAGTACCGCGCACAAGTGATACCACCTGCGTAGCGCAAGCAGGTGAGGCAAAGCAGGACACATGGTGGGGCCGAGGCAAATAAGTGCTTTAGTGAACTTCCGAAGGCAACTTAATCATCAAATTTTCAATTTAATCATCAGTTCACCTAAAGTTTGTACCCAGGATTCGCTGGGTATCGTGCAGCACCAATTTTGTTCCTTGCCACGATTCTCATGGCCGCTTTAGTCGAATCGGATGAATTGCTGTCTCTCAGCAGGATCATCATCAAGCGGCAGTACGCATTTCTCGTCCTCGTTACGTGGACTATTCACGTAACGTGAAACGGCCATCAATTTCAAAAGATCCTGTTGTGCAGGCCGCAGCAGCATCTTCAACTTGGAAACGTCATGGTGCTGGGGGTCAAGCCACGTAGAACAATCACATTCACGAATGAAGGCGGGCATCCGCTGATGAACGTGAGCAGTCGTAGAATTGGCAGGCGTTGTAATGATGGTACACGAACGGATCGCCCCCTCGTCATCCAGCTGCTGGTTTTCTTCCCACAAGCCAGCCATGAACTTCACTTGCCCATCCGCAGGCTCGATCAGAAATGGTTGCTTGCTCTGTCCACCAGCCGCCTTGGTCCATTCGTAATATCCGTCCATTGGGATCACGCAACGTCGATTCGCCAATGCATGCTTGAAGCTTGGCTTGGACTCAAGCGTTTCGCTGCGGGCATTGATCATTCTCGCGCCGATGGCGATATCCTTTGCCCAAGCGGGTATCAGACCCCACCGATAATTAGCTGCCCTTAAGCGGTCCGCCTGCGCATCATGATGGACACATAAAATATTTTGTGTTGGCGCGATGTTAAACCGGGCCGGTCCAACTTCAAATTCAATGCCCCGATCCATGTTCGCCCGATCCATGCTCGCAAAGAAAAGCTGCCCCAAATCAATGACGGGGGCTCGCAGCGTAAAACGTCCACACAAAACAAAATCCTCCCAAATCTGACCACTACCCAATGTCGCAATTTGCATCACGCCGGCGCGGCAGAATCATACACCCTTGCCAACCTGCTTCCCAAATCCCGAGTTTTTCGGGACAAAGGCATTGGCACATGAACGCCATCCGCAGCCATTTGGCGAGACTCTACGGTCAGGGCACTGAAAATGCCGTCGAGATGAGCGAATGATCATCGACCATGATCGTAAGTAGCGGAGCGGCACCGCCTCCAGTGCCGCTCCGCAGAAAGGTAAACAAGGCCTCCATGGGGAACAGAGGTCAAGATTACCGCAGGGAGTACTGTGCAAACCGAGTGCCAGTTACGTTGATTTTGATGATGTTTATCTATCAAAGCATGCCGAATCGAATTCTATTTCCAAGTGGTGGTACGAAGCTCGTAGGACAGTGGTTAAGCTTGCGTCCTTGGTTCTGCCCTCAGTCATGAAATGTTTGCGCATTGAATTTCCCTCTTCTCCTTCGCTTGTTGGGTACGATTTGCCTCTTGATCGGTGGGTCGATGCTTGCCAGCCTGCCATTCGCCGTTCCGCTTTTTGCGAATCGAACGGACTTGGAGCCCGCGACTTCATTTGAGACTCGAGGCGCAATCGCGCTGATCGAGAGTTTCCTGATCTGCATGGTGACTGGTGGTGTACTGCGTTGGATTGGACGACGACACCACGGTGGTCCGTTCTATCAGAAAGAGGCCATGGCAATCGTGGGACTCAGTTGGGTGATGGCCACCGTACTGGGTGCCCTGCCCTATTACCTCAGCGGGACATGCACAAGCCTTGATCAACCCATCACGTTCATCGAAGCGATGTTTGAATCGCAGTCTGGTTTCAGCACCACAGGTGCAACAGTACTGACAGATGTGGAATCCACAGAACTGGTTCCCAATTGCATTCTATTTTGGCGTTCCTGGACACACTTTCTGGGTGGTTTGGGGATCGTCGTCCTGTTCGTTGCGATCCTCGGACAAGGGTCCGCTGGTAAGGCAATGATGCGAGCTGAGATGCCCGGTCCCACCAAGGACGGCAGCCTGCCACGCATGCAGAACACTGCCTTGGTATTTGCATCCATCTACGCCACCTTCAACATTTTGCTGACGCTCATATACAAACTTGAGGGCATGACGATGTTCGATGCCCTGTGTCACGCGTTTGGCACAATGGCCACAGGGGGATTCAGCACTTATAACTCGAGCCTCGGACAATTCAATAGTCCTCTGATTGAGTACACCACAATCATCTTCATGATTTTGGCTGGCACGAATTTTACATTGCTTTATTTGGTCATTCTCCGACGTGCAGGCAAAATTTTTCAGGATGTCGAATTCAGGACCTATTTGGGAATCATTCTGGTTGTCACGTCGGCTGTTATTTTTTTCGGCATGCGAGCAGATGATGGTGGTTTTGATTCTTTTGGTAACTCAGCGCGTTACGGCCTGTTCCAAGTTGTTTCCATACTGACGACAACCGGATACGGAACCGCTGACTTCAATGGCTGGAATAACTTTGGCCGAGGTATTCTGCTGCTGCTCATGTTTGTTGGCGGCTGTGCCGGCAGCACAGGTGGTGGAATGAAGGTGATTCGCCACATCCTGTTTTATAAGATCCTGCGACTGGAAATTGAAAAAGCTCACCGCCCCAGAGTCGTACGTTTGATCCGGATCAGTGGATCATCGATTGATGATCCCGCCCTGCCTCACAGCATTGTTGTCTACTTTGCAATGATTCTTGCGATCTTTGTTTTCTCCTGGCTATTGTTGATAACGTTCGAACCCAACGAAACATGGTCAGCAAGAGATTCAGTTTCGCTTGCCAATTCTGAGTTAATCGAAGCTGAAACAGACTCACAGCAACTGAAGGCAAACGAGGAGTTACTGGATGCCGCCAGTGCGGTGGCAGCGACCCTGAATAATATTGGCCCAGGTCTAGGTGTCGTTGGCCCCACGAACAATTACGCTCATTTTAGCCAAGGCGCAAAACTGCTATTTGTTTGGCTGATGATGCTGGGCAGAGTGGAAATATTCAGCGTTTTGGTCCTATTTTTCCCAACGTTTTGGCGCCGCGTATAATAGGTAGCTGAGCCTAGGTGAATAGCGTAGAAAACGAGACGTTGTAGAATCTGACTGCCGAACGGCGCAATCACCACTTCCGTACGACTGCGTTCTTGCTGTTTTGGGGAGAAATCATGCGTTGCCGGCCTTCACTCGAATCCACCTTGGACGTCCAACAACCTCCTCGCATGAACCAACGGCAGATACCTGCTGCTTTGGATCATCAGCAATCGAATTCAGGCATGATACAGATGCGTCATCTTGCATTAATCTTCATCGCTCTTCTCTGTTGTATCTCCAGCTCACAATCACTAGCGCAAGTGATCAACCGTGGTACACCAGCCCGAACCGGCGTAGTAATTCCGCTCCATGAGGACATCAATCCTCTCAGTGGAGAATTGCTGAAGCAAAAGTTTGAGCAAGCAATTGATTCAGGTGCTGATGTAGTTGTACTCGACATCAACAGCCCCGGTGGCTTCACGTATGTGACATTTGAATTGATGGATATGGTGTTGGACGCCAAGCAGGTTGAAACGGTTGCCTTTATCGAAAAAGATGCAATCAGTGGTGCCGCTCTTCTGTCTCTCGCCTGTGATCGAATCATCATGCTTCCGGCAGCCCGAATCGGCGATGCTGGTGAGATTGTGATGGGGGAGGACGGAAGATTTCGATATACGGAAGCCAAGAGCCGAAGTGTGTTAGCTCAAAAAGTACGAGACACTGCGGAAGCCAGAGGAAAACCCATCGCGTTAGCCGAAAAAATGGTCGATAAGGATCTCGTGGTGTTCGCTGCCACGAACAAGAATACAGGTGAAAAAAAATACATCTCAAACAAGGAATGGGACTCACTCGAGAATCGCGAAGAATGGGAAAAAGGAAACCCTGTCCGTGAAGCGGGCAAGGAAATGTTTTTTACCGTCAATGGCAAGCGTGCGGTCGAGCTTGGATTCGCTGACGAAGTGATTCAAAATCGCGATGATCTTGCTAAGGCACTCAATGTTCGCGAGCCGATGCAGGTCATGACACGAACGTGGAGCGACACCTTTGTTTTCCTCCTGAATACCGGGTTTGCCACCTTTCTGCTCATCGCAATTGGACTCATTGCATTAGTAATTGAGTTGAGCGCGCCGGGTATCAGCGTCGGTGGCCTGACTTCGTTACTTTGCTTCAGTCTATTTTTCTGGAGTCGTTTTTTGGGAGGCACCTCAGGATGGCTGGAGGTGCTATTGTTCGCATTGGGGCTCATCTTCATCGCAGTGGAATTCTTTGTGATCCCCGGATTCGGGTTTGCCGGAATAGGTGGCATTCTGCTCGTGCTGGTCTCACTCGTCATGGCTTCATCACGAGGTTTTTTCCCTCAAACAAATGAAGAGTTCAATGGACTGGGCGCTGATGTGTTCACAGTGATGAGTGCATTTGGTTGTTTTCTAATCGCCTTGTTTTTCCTCGCCCGTTATATCGGTGAAATGCCAGGGTTAAGTCGTCTCACACTCAAACCGGGTATCGCTGCACCAGCCGCCGCGGGCAACTCTCTACTGGCTGGAAACCACACGGAACAGGTACCTGCCTGGCAGTTAGTCACTGTCGGAGACGTCGGAACAACCGCATCGCCACTACGCCCCAGTGGGAAAATTCAGATCGGAGACATGATGGTCGATGTGGTCACCGAGGGTGATTTTATCGATACCGGCTGCGAGGTATGCGTGGTCAATACACAGGGAGCGAAAGTAACCGTCCGCAAGCTGTCCTGATTTCACCCGTGTAGCAAGCCGAGTGTTATTTCAGCCACTGACAGTTGAATTCTGACTTTGTTCGTCGATCTGGTCGTTCAAGGTGCATACGTCATAGACGATTCCGAAACCGAATAGACCTGCTGTTAACAGATAGAGCAGTCCCGTACCAATTTTGCCCAGATAAAAACGATGTGCGCCAAAGATGCCGAACAGCACTAGCAAGCCCCAAGCAAGGCTGTAGTCGAACCGGCCATTTTTGTACTCGCGATCTGCCTCATCAGCCATGGTTGGGATCAGGAATAAGTCAACAATCCAACCCACCAGCAATAAACCGCCGGTAAAAAACCAGACCGCGCCGGTTAACGGTTTCCCAAAGTAGAAACGATGCAAACCACTGAAACCAACGAGCCAAAAGAGATAACCAATCAAACGCGGATGACTGGGAACGAGTTCACGCTGAATGCCCTCGGTATGTTGAATGGGTGGATGGGATTGTGGTGTCATTGTCGTCCAGCAATTGAGGCGGTAGAGCTGAATGTTCGTGAAAATAGCTCGTTCGGAAGCCCTCACAGCATGACCAATCATCGTGCTGAAAGTTACGCTTCCGCGGAACTTGGAAGAAAAACCCTGATTGCAGCCGGCACACTTAGCCGATAGGGTGTACAAAGATACACCTTCCTAGGATCCAGGCAGCCTCAGCAACAACGGCTCATGCAGTACGTCGAATTGCATTGCAAAAGCAACTTCTCGTTTCTCACCGGTGCTTCCCATCCGGACGAATTGGTGGAACGGGCCTCAGAACTTGGCTACCACGGCCTCGCTTTGACTGACGAATCATCCATAGCAGGAGTGGTTCGTGGTCACGCAGCCGCGAAGGACCTGAACCTGCAATACATCGTTGGAACAGAAGTTCATTTGACCGATGCTCCATCCATGGTGTTATGGCCAACTGACCGCGCTGCTTACGGTCAGATGTGTCGCCTCATCTCTCGGGGGCGCATGCGAACCGAGAAAGGAATTTGCCAACTTAGCTGGCAAGACGTGGTCGAATTCAGCAACGGTTTACTGGCAGGATTACTACCACAGGAAGCAACGAATCATCGGGATCCCGCCACATCCCTGAGTCGCTTTCTGAGAACTGAATTCCGCGAGGTATTCCATGACAATGGCTATCTGTTATGTGAAGTCCATCGTGGCGTAGACGACCAGGTTCATGTCCAGCGTCTGCGAGAGCTTTCGATTGGCAACGATGTACCGCTTGTGGTTGCTGGAGACGTTCACTACCACACAGCCGATCGCATGTTGATGCATGATTGCCTGTCTGCCATCCAGAATGGAACAAACATCGAAAAGGCCTATGAGAAGCGTTTCCGCAATAGTCAACGCCATCTCCGATCATTGGAAGACATTGCTGACCTGTATCGAGACATTCCTGAAGCAATCGAAAGAACGGTTGAGATAGCAGAACGCTGTCAATTCAAACTGTCTGAACTGCGTTACGAATACCCAGAGGAAATTGCTCCACCGGGCATGTCACTGCTCGAACACCTGAAGCGTTTGACATGGGAAGGCGCAAAAGCCCGATGGCCTGACGGCGTTCCCCAAAAAGTAATCGAGCTGCTTCGTCACGAAATGCAGATCATTCAGGAACTTAGCTATGAGGCATATTTCCTGACAGTCTGGGACATGGTTCGTTTTGCCCGCCAACGCAACATCTTATGTCAGGGACGCGGTTCTGCTGCGAATTCAACTGTCTGCTATTGTCTCGGTATTACCAATGTGGATCCCAGTCAATCAGATCTGCTTTTCGAGCGTTTTGTAAGCCGAGAGCGTGACGAGGCACCTGACATCGATGTTGACTTTGAACACCAACGCCGCGAAGAAGTGTTGCAGTATCTTTATGGAAAATATGGTCGCGATCGCGCGGGATTAACAGCAACAGTCATCACCTATCGCACCAAAAGTGCGATTCGGGATGTCGGCAAAGCACTGAGTATTTCTGCCGACACGATCGATTCCATCGCAAAGTTAAGTGGCAGCGGTGCTACCTTTCTGGAACGTTGCATCGAAGGTGGACTGGATCCGGAATCAGAACTGGGCCAGCGATTCATTTATCTAGTCACAACGCTCACGGGTTTTCCAAGGCATTTATCGCAGCATGTCGGTGGCATGGTGATGACAGCAGGTAGCCTTTGCGAATTGTGCCCCATCGAAAATGCGGCGATGGAAGATCGTACTATCATTCAGTGGAACAAGGATGATCTGGATGAACTTGGAATTCTCAAGGTTGATGTACTCGCGCTGGGCATGCTATCGGCCTTGCACCGATGCTTCGATCTCATCTCCGAGCATCATGACCGCACCCTGACTCTTGGCACGACCCCCCAAGGTGATAAAGCAACCTACGACATGATCTGCAAAGCAGACACCGTGGGTGTATTTCAAATTGAAAGCCGTGCCCAAATGAGCATGTTGCCACGGCTTCAACCACGCTGCTATTACGACCTTGTGGTCGAAGTAGCGATCGTGCGTCCTGGTCCCATCCAGGGCAACATGGTGCATCCTTACTTAAAAGCTCGTGAAAATCCGCGAGCTGTCATATATCCAAACGATGCCATACGCGGTGTACTTGAAAAAACTCTCGGAGTACCGATTTTTCAAGAACAGGCCATGCGATTGGCAGTCGTGGCAGCTGGCTTCACACCAGGTGAGGCAGATCAGTTGCGCAGGGCGATGGCAGCATGGCGGCGTCCGGGACTAATTGACCGGTTTCGCACCAAGCTTCTGAAAGGGATGCAGAGAAAAAAATTCACAGCTGCCTTTGCCGAACACGTATTCAATCAAATACGCGGTTTCGGAGAATACGGGTTCCCAGAATCACATGCCGCCAGCTTTGCACTGTTGGTCTATGCATCCTGCTACTTGAAATGCCATTACCCAGACGCCTTCTGTGTTGCTCTGCTGAACAGTCAGCCCATGGGCTTTTATGCGCCTGCCCAATTGATTGCTGATGCTCAAAAGCATGGTGTGCAAGTTCGCGGCGTGGACATCAATCTCAGCGACTGGGAATCAACACTGGAACCAGAACAGAATGAACATGGAGACAAAATCTCACATGCTATCCGCCTCGGTCTGATGACCATTCGTGGACTTCATTCCAAGACTGCCTTGGGCCTCATTCAAGAACGACACGTAGGCGGGCCATACAGCAGCATGGAAGATCTTGTCAAACGTACTGGCTTGGGAAAAATGCCTTTAGCGACACTTGCTGATGCAGATGCATTTGAATCACTGCATGTTGATCGTCGTGCTGCGGTGTGGCATTCACTCGGTCAAGATCACAACCCCAACCGACAACCGCTGTTTGCCGATCTGAACGATACAGAACAAACGCCGGACACACTGGTCCCCATGACTCCTATGGAGGAAGTTCACGCTGACTACGACATGACTGGCCTAAGCTTGAAAGCGCATCCAATCTCATTTGTTCGCGACGAACTAACAACTCAACGGTGTGTTACCTCCAAAGACCTCGAAGATCTTCGAGACGGACGGCATGTTCGAGTTGCCGGGCTAATCTTACTGAGGCAAAAACCCTCAACGGCAAAAGGCATTGTCTTTGCAACAATGGAAGATGAAACAGGGTCCATCAATCTGGTTATTTTCAAGGCTGCCTGGGAGCGTTTTTTTCGTGTCGCTCGAACCAGTAATGCTTGGCTAGTTGACGGAAAACTGGAAAATCGTCAAGGCGTTATCCACGTTGTCGTCGGCCGCATCACTGACCTCAGCGAGGAAGTGACAGGGCTATCAATTTCCTCGAGAGACTTCCATTGATAGCAGTTCTACAAAACACTGTCGGCTACCAGTCGTTCCCTCAGCGGCTGAACTAGATTCATCAGCCACTGACCTCTTCCTTTGCTATCGACCCGGTAGTCCATAATCATCTGAACCGTTAGTTCGCTCTCCCCTGTGGGATCTGACCAAATGACCTCAGCATGGTCTTTCCCATATTGGTAGTAGATCCGAATGGGTCGGTCCAATTCCCACGCTGCCTTGGGACCACGCCGCTTAAATTCTCGATTGACAACAGCAGTTTTGAACTGCACCAACGACTCGGAGATACGTGGATCTGACAGATAATGGTCTGCAAGATTCATATCTGTGGAAAGGCGGTTGTACCACTCTTTCTTCAACTCCATGGCATGCTCATCATGCCCCAAAGCAACCAACTCTATATACTGGCTAGCAAACTCTTCTGCCTGACGACTGAGCGTCGCCTGCTTCATCAGGGGGATTGTGTAACCGCATGCCCCAAAGCCCAAACTCAGCACGATGCCCCACATGGCAACTCGAGTCCCAGCTGGTCGCGGACCGTCATGCTTTCGCAAAGCAATCAGCCCGAACACGATGGAACCCAGCGCCAACAACAACATCGGTTTGAACAAGAGACTAAAAACGCTGAGCACACCCAACAATAGGCAGACGTAACCAGTCACACGTAGCGGTGGTGACTCTTCAAACTCGAATCCATTCCCCGAGCCCATTCCGAGCATGGTTTTTTCATCACGTTCGTCAGTCATGTCGCAATCGTCTGGCAGGAGAAGGATAAGGCTGCGGACCCATCTGGGCCTGCAGGCGTCAGTTCTATCGTCGTCAGGGCTATTGTCGTCAGTGAAGCTCGACCGCAAACGCCGATCTAGTGACGAGGGATACTCTCATACCCATTGCGTTTGCAACAGGTTGGCTCGCCCGCTTTTCAGGCCCAGCCCGCGGGTCTGGCAATCTGGACATTCTGCCTGAAACACTCGCTTCCCGGCGATTTCTGGGCGGGGCGAGGATCATGGCAAACCATCGAAATCGACTTACCTTGCGTTGCTGTTACGCAGTCGGGAACAGACTTGTTTTGGAAAAAGCCTGATTTCGCAATCAAACTTCAAAATAGTAGATGCTGTGTCCGTCGACGCTTTCTACGCCGCACGTCGTGAAAAATCACGAAGATTTTCGCGTTTTTCTAGCATTCCCCCACTCTCTGACAGCTGACGATGAATGAACTCAGCGGCTCGCTGTGAAGCTCCGGGCTGGGCATATTGATCACACAGTCGATCCAAACTTTCCAGCAAGCCTTGAAAATAGAAATGATCGTTCAGCATGGCATGAACGGACTGCGTCAGAAAATCGACCGCCGGCTCGGTTTTGCCAACGGAAACCATCTCAGGAAACACTTTCCGGTCACTCATCAAGTTAGGGAGGGTAATGCTATCCAACCTGAGCATATGCTTGCCAACAGTATGTAACACGCGACCAACGCGATAGACCACGGCAGCCGGCGTTCGCCGCGCCATCAACTCGAGGCTCACACTGCCGCTGACCATCATGGCACAACGTGCAGCTTCAATTACCTCACTGGTCCGGTCAACAAAGAACTCAATCGGCAAATCCCGATCTTCTTCCGTCATTTGGTCACGGCACCAGAGACATTGCCGATCTCGATAAGCAGCGACAAGGAAACGCGTCCTGGGATTGGCACGGTGGAGTCTGCGAATCGCTTCCAACATCAATGGCCAATTTGAATGCACCTCGTGCTCACGAGATCCAGGCAACACAGCGACAAGATGCTCACCACAAAGACTGACATCACGAAATCGACCAAGCAACTGATGATCTAAAGAATGGCATGCCACAGCATCGAAGAACGGATGCCCCACGAAGGTGGTTGGGATCCCGTGACTTTCGAAATAGTCTTTCTCAACGGGAAGAACCGCTAAAACGTGATCCACTGACCGTTTCATTTTCTTAACCCGCCAGCCGCCCCATGCCCACAATTGCGGTGGACAATAATAGTAGACGGGAATTCCATACTTTTTGGCACGCTTTGCGATGTGCCAATTAAAGCCGGGGAAATCAACGAGCACGACGGCATCAACGTTCCCTTGGCGAAAAATCTCCTCAGCCTCATCAGCGAAGCGAAAGAACTCCCGCAACTTTGGGATCACTTCGACCAACCCAACGACAGCATGCTGCGTCAAATCACGATCAAGATGGCAACCAGCGTCTCGCATCGCCTGACCGCCAAACCCTCGCACCTGGATCGTTGAATCCAATGCCAAAATCTGTGAGACCATTCGGGCGGCGTGCTGATCGCCACTCGGTTCACCGACAGAGAAAAATATATTTGCTGACATTCCGATACCCGAGCTTCGAGCTCTCCCGCTGACCTCTATTTTCCATTTCAAGCATCATGCATCTCTACCGGCATGATCTTCTGAAGGAGAGAGCCGGAGAATTGTCTTCGATGACCCTATCACTAGAGAAAGGGAGGTCTGATCGTCAACGCTAATTCGATGCTAGCATCACACAATGAGCATCAGGCTCTATCTCGATCAAACGACGGAGGCGGGATGATTGAGCAAATCGGCCTTCAGAGTTCCCGACTGCGCAAGACCTCTCAGAAGTCCAATCGCTGGTCGAATTTGCACAGAGATTCCACGGCACCTCTGAATTGCGAGCAAAAGATGCAAGCCAAATCACTTGACGCATGCGCAATCGCACGGTTCGCGATGCTACTTGGCTGCTGAAACCGACCCCAATAAAAAAACGACCCGTCAAGGAAATCCTCGACGGGTCGTTTGTAGGTCACGTCTGAAAGGTATTCAGAGCATTTTCGTTACACAATTCAGCGAACGAAAACTGCACTGGCCTGAACGACGCGACGCTTGCTGATCGCTTGAGCACTTGGGTCAACAACCGGTGCTGGCATTGGAGCAGCCTCCATAGCGCCTTCGCAGCCACAAGCTGGCTCGCAACCGCAGGCTGGTTCGCAGCCGCTGTCACAACCGCTGTCGCAGCAGTTTTTGTTCTTCAGTTTTCCGAACAGCTTCTCGAGCAGTCCGCAAGACTTCTTAGGAGCACAGCCGCTGTCGCAACCTGAGTCGCAGCAGTCGCTCTCGCAACCGCATGCAGGCTCTTCGCAACCACAAGCTGGCTCTTCACAACCGCATGCTGGCTCGCAGCAGTCGCTTTCGCAACCACATGCAGGCTCTTCGCAACCACATGCTGGCTCGCATCCGTCGCAGTTGCTCTTCTTAG
>JBPCVE010000395.1:0-15609 GCA_051010795.1 Rubripirellula sp. | reverse complement strand
CGATCCCGCCGCTTGGGATCGCAGGTGCCGCGATTGGTAGTGTGATCGCGTTTTGGACCAAGGCTGTCTGCTACTGTGTCCTGCTGCTGAAGCCCAAGTACGAGAGCCTGTATCGCATTCGAAGCGGATTCGGGGTCGACTTGCAACTTGGAAAGAAATTGCTGTTCTTTGGCTTTCCCACCGGGCTCATGTATTTCACTGAGTCTGGAGGCTTTACGGTGATGGTGCTGAGAATCGGCAGCATCGGTGATGTACCCTTGAGGGCAACGACCATGGCTATCAATTTCAATATGGTGGCGTTTATTCCACTGGTTGGAGTATCGATTGCAGCCTCAGTACTGGTCGGGCGACATCTCCTCGAAAGTGGACCGCAGAGAGCAGTCAACAGCGTTTATGCAGGATTGTTGATCGGTTGCGCCTACAGCATGATCTGGTTGATTGCCTACCTTGCCATTCCGGACGCGATGATGTCTCTGTATCAATTGAGCGATAACACCGAGGAGTCAATCGCTGCCATCAATATGGCCAAGGCTCTCCTCGGTTTTGTCGCGGTTTATGTCCTCTTGGATTCCGTGCAGTTGATCCTCGCTGGCGCGTTGCGTGGTGCTGGCGATACTTGGTTTGTGCTGGTCAGCGGATTGCTCGCCTCGACGCTGGCCCTGTTGATAGGTTTTACGCTGGAACCGCAAGTGAGTCTGGAAGCTCAGGGTTCATTGGAAGCCCAGCAGCAGGCTCTTACTTGGTGGTGGTGGATGCTAACGCTATGGATCTGGTTGCTTGCCACCTTCATGACCGCTCGCTTCCTGCAGGGCCGTTGGAAACGCATGCGGATGGTTTGATCGCACACAGAAATTATGGCCCCAGAGAACAGCCGACTTGGGGCGTGCAAAACGCTTCAACAGAGCAGCCCAGTTTGCCCGCTCACATGTTAGCGGCAGCAGTGATGTGGCACGCTGGTTGCTCGAGGCATGTTGGTTGTTCGCTCTCCATACCTGCTCAACCGGTACGCACCTGCTCACGCGGTCCAGATTTGGGCATCCAGGGTATCCACGGCAGGCTTGGTCGCTTCAAGGCTGAGCAGGGTCCGTGCAGGGTTGCCTAGCCACATCAGAGTGCCTCGAGCAAACCAGCGGGCATCGGTTACATCAGGTCCGTCAAGGTGACATCCGTGCGGTATCGCTTGCCTTCGCGGAGAATAATCATCGGAATTAAATCCCCCACCTCAGTCAGTCCAACTTGAGTGACAAGGTGGTCGTCATTTTCGACTTTGTCTCCGTTGAAAAGGACGATGATGTCGCCGCTGCGTAGTCGTGCTTTGGCAGCGGGTGAACCAGTTCGGACTTCTTTCACAAGAGCTCCGGAAATGGAGCCGTAACCAGCGGTCGCCAAGTCGGCAACGGAGAAGTTCGGGTCAAGGGTGACGCCCAGATAGCCCCGTCGCAGACGGCCATTCTGGATCAATTGCTCGGCGACTCGCATTGCCATGTTGATTGGGATCGCAAACCCAATTCCCTCACTACCGCCGCTGCTACTTGCGATGGCAGTGTTCAGACCGATGACTTCGCCCAGCAAGTTGAGCAGCGGGCCACCACTGTTCCCCGGGTTGATGGCCGCGTCAGTCTGGAAGAAATCCTGCAAGTCGATCTTTTGTGCACCCAGCGACAAATCCCGGCGCCCCTTGGCACTCAGGATGCCAAAGGTGACGGAGTGACTGAGCCCAAACGGGCTGCCGATTGCAATGACGAAATCGCCGATGCCAACACCAGAACTATCTCCCAGGCGAGCAGCAGGAATCGCAGGCTGCTTGATTTTCATCACAGCGACGTCGGTGCTGGCATCTGACAATACTTTTTCCGGATAGAACTCGTTCCCGCTACTGGAACGTAGCAGGATCTCGCTCGGTTTTGCGCCTTCGACCACGTGACGATTGGTCAACACCCAATACTCATCATTCGAGAATTGCAGGACAACTCCGCTGCCTGCTTCATCATACGATTCACGCGTTCCACCCCGCTCTTCGGTCTTGTGAGCTTCGATGTGAATCACGCTAGGCTTGACCAGCGTCGAAACACGGCGCACTAAGTTACCTAAACGATTGAACGCGGAAAATTCTTCCGCGAGTTCGTTGTAAAGCCGTTCACGCTCCGCATCGAGCGTTGTCCCACTGGGTACTGCGGGGGCAGACGACTGCTGACGGATACTGACAGAGTGTTGGTTAGTTCGAGCATCCTGACTGTGGGCCACTGGCCACGGCGTGAACGCGGCTGCAGAAAGCAGGATCATCATCTTTCGCTGCATGGGCAGGCAGCGAAGAAAGGAAAGAGACATGTGCTGGAGACCTGATAGGGAGTGTTCAGGGGGAGGTTCGCTGTGTTAACTATCGTCGATCCATGCCATCTACTTTTTGGTTCATTGGTTTGGCATCCATCAACGAAGTAACTGGAACAATCGCTATCCGTGGCGCATTAAAAAACGACCGAACATTCATCCGGTCGCGTTGGACTGAGAGGACTCAGAATCCGTATACGTCGTGCAACAAGACCATCAATGGTTGGCTACAGAACGTACATTTGGAAGGATTGCGACGACCGCTTCAGGCCGTAGGTTGGCTTGGTCCCGTAAGGCCAAACACCGACGGTCGTCATTCCAGTCGCCCGAGGTCTTTTGCGATTTCGTTGTGTGACGATTTCGCAAGTTAAACAGTCAGCAGTGGGCTGCTCCTACACCGGGTCAGCTTCAACTTGATCAAAGACTCGGTTCCACATTGTGGCTGAACCACCAGCGCTACGACTTTCTGCCTTTCGTCGGCAATCGATACAATCGTTTGCGTAGGGAATTGCTCGCAGACGGCTTAGGGGAATCGGTTTACCACAGCCCTCACAATCGCCATAAGTTCCTCGCCCATGCCGGGCAATGGCGTTGTTGATGGCACTGAGCTCGCGACTCTCAGCCTCGATGAGCTGACTGTTGAGTTCGTCTTGCACCGTGTCAGCTGCGGCATCAAGCATGTCGCCTGTCCGTTCCTGATGGAGTTCTCTAAGCAGGCTTAGATCACCTTCGAGAGCACGATGCAAGGCATCGCGACGACGGATCAGTTGCTCACGCATTTTTTTAATTGATTCTTTTCGTGACATCGCATTACCTCATTAGGAAAAGAAGGCCGCCGCGATAAGGCGTGCACCTGGGGGGGCCGGAAAGTTGCTCTCCGAGCAACGCCGTGCTTCGCTCAAACCAAAATCGAGTTCAATCACGACCATCTGCTGGGTAGTTTTGCTACGCAGCAGAGCGAGGAGATGTTTTGCCTCGCTGTTTCCGAGTGCCGCAATGATAGAAAGCAGGCCGCGATTTCCAGCTTTTTCGTGCCGATTATCGCCGGATTTCGGAGCTCGGTCGCCGTAAAGTTATGGTAGCAATGGCTTTGCAGCCCCTCGTGAAGTCATGGTCTCAGCGTGGGTGAACGGGACAGTTTCGAGTCGATCTCACACAACACCCTCTGCAGGGGGGTTTGTTCTTCTCGTGAAACTGCCAGATCGGCGCCGATTGCCGCGCTATGCCTAATTTGTCTAACCGGCCGAAACGTTATTACCGAAAACAGGACAAGTCGGTTTTGCGCATCTCCGCGATGATTTTGCGCGCACAAGCCGCCGCGATGCGGGATGGCTTACTGATTCGGTATCCAAAATCAGAACAGTATTGTTCAACACGGAAGGAACAGAGGCGGTGAATACGAACCAACCCAACGGATCGCCGTTCGAGGATGCTGCCGATCAATCGGGGCAGGATTCGACCGATAGTTTACGTTCCCAGCCTGTCAGCCGCCGCGACATGGCAGATGGAATTTCTGCCGAAACGGATCAACCGCAGTCATCGCAGCAGGAGTCAGCAGCGGCGATTCTGCCCAGCCATTCTGCTTTGGATGGTTCTTCTGCAACGAGTGACTACGCAAAGCACTCAGTTGAAGGGGTGTCATCGATCCAGAAACTGGTACACGCGATGGAGAGCACGGGGCCACAACGCGCGGGGTCGGGCTATGTTGATGAAGTGATCGACATGGAGCCCCGTGACCGCGGCGCAATTGAATTTCGTGTGACATGTCCGGGCTCACCCGTGCGCCGTCTTCGATTAACGGGAAACCGATATACGTTTGGCAGCGCGGAGGGATGTTCTATCCGGCTGAGCGACGATACGCTACGACCCATGCACGCGGTGCTACTTCGTGATGCTTCGAGAGTCATCGTCCGTGCTTACTCGGTGCCAGTTCAAGTCAACGCTTCGCGAACAACCGAGGCAAGTCTGCGTGTGGGCGATGTGCTTCGCCTCGGGAGCTATCAATTCGAACTTCTGTCGGTGAAACCGACTGGAGTGAAGTCGGGCAGCGGGGGCTTCAGCGGAAGTAACGCCGGTACCAGCGCAGTGGATGGGCGTGATCCAGGCAAGCCTGATCCATTTGAACGCTCAGCCAAGACTGGACACGAGCCTCGAAGAGGTCGCTTTTCCGGCGTAGGATCCGAGGATTCTGCTGGAGGAGGCCCCACGACGGAAGACCTGCTTTGGCGTGACCGTTTACCTCGAGAGGTTGACCAATGGCGTGAGCGGCAGATTGAGTGTGACCGTCGCGAAGGTCGTATGGATGAACGTGAATCCGAGCTGCGGAACCGAGAAACGGAATTGTGGTCACGAGCGGAAAATCTGTATCGCTGCGAAGCTCGTTTGCAGTCGCAGGAGACGTCGAACTTTCAGCTTTATGATGAGTTTTCACAGCGGCAGCAGGAACTGTTGGCGCTGCGAGAAGAAAACCACTTGAGAGAGGAAAGTTTTCCTGCTCGTGAAGTGGAACTTCGCGACCAGGAATTGCAATACCGTAGTCAACTTGAAGAGGCGACTCGGCGTCTCCATCAGTCACAACAACAAGCCGAATCGGCAGCCGAATCGGTTGCCAAAATGCGAGAACAGTTTGAATCTCTCAATGCTCAGATTGAGCAACTGTCGCAACAGCATTTGGAAATCGAAGTTCGCGAGCAGAACCAGCGGGTTGAGCATGAGAGGCTACGTGCAGGTCTCGAGCAGGCCCGTGATCAGGCAGTGCAAAATCATGCTGCCAGCGAGACACGACGAGTAGCAGCAGAAGAACAGACTGCCAGATTGGAGGAACAGATCGCACAACTGCGTGCGGCGCACGGTTCCACCGAATCGGAACAATTGACGCGGTTGTCTGAAAGCGAAGCAGAAGCAGAGAGTCTCCGGCAGCAAGTCGAAGAGTTGCAGCAGATGGTCTCTGATGCTCGAACCGAAGCTGAGGTTCTGCGGGCTGATTACGAGCAGGCATGCTCATCGGTCCGCGAACTGGAAAATATTGTTTCCGAGAGCGAGGGGCGGGGTGATGAAAGCCGTGAGCAATGGATTGCTGAAACCAGTGAACTGAGGTCGGCGGTTGAGAAGCTTTCATCTGAAATGGATCAGGCCAACAGCGAACTCAATCAATTGCGTGAAGCCAACGAGGATTTAACGCGACGTCTCACCGAGGTAAAGCAGGAACGAGATCAATCTCGTCTGGAGGTGGAATCAAGCCCCAGTCAGGAAGAGGTCCAATCGCTTCGTACTCAGCTTGAATCTGCCAATGAGCGAATGGGGACCATGCAGCTTGACTATGAGCAAACTCTGGTCAGGTTGGAAGCGGCCGAACAGAAAAATGAACAGCGACAACCATCAGATGATCCGAGCGCAAACCAAGCCGATGCGGTTTGGGAAAAGGTCGGGACTGTAGAATCGCAGGAGGCAGCAGCAGACTCTGTTCAGGAAACCGCCGAGCAGGCACTGGGCCCTCGGACGGTACATGACGGGCAAGCAAAAGATGGGATCGAGCCAAGCCAGATGGTGACGCCAGTCTCAGGAAACCCAGACCTCGCGAAAGCCGACGCGGGCAACTCGGATCTAACTTTAAAAGATGCTGATTCCCTGGAAATGCATCTTGAGAATGAAATGCGGGTCGATGGTGAATTGCCAGATGGTGATCAGATCGACGATGGTTCATTGGCCAGTAAGTTGATTCAGGATCTGGAAGCTGAGGATGCTTTCCCTTCAACGTCATCAGCTGACCACCAAAGTGCGCTGGATGCTTTTTCCAAACTGAACTATTCAGGTGATGAGGAAGATGATTTCAGTACCACCGGTTACATGCGCCCCGAGTCCGAAGATTGGGCGACCGATGCCGAAGCAAGCGATGAAGGATTGGACCATGATGCTGAGATCGGCGAAGAGCCGAACTCGGTTGTCAGCGAAGGTACCGCTGGGTTTTACGAGACTCATGGTGACGTTGATAGGTTTGAGAACGAATATGCACCCTACCGGAGTATTCAAGAGGGCATTGAGGAGGGGATGAGTCCTGATGATGGGACTGCTGCTGACGAGGAAGCAGCTGGCGACGAATCTCTCAGTAACGAATCCCTCAGCGATGAGGCTGCAGCGGATTCTGAATTCACTGACAGTGAGGATGAAGATGATACCATTGAAGCTTACATGAATCGGTTGCTACAGCATGTCCGTGGTGATGCCGCTGACACAAGCACCGAGAACGAACCTGCCGAGGAAGAGAATACGCCGCAGGAAGAGGAGCTTGAACCACTCGATCCCAATGCTCCCCTTGTCCCCAGGTCGCTTGCTCCTGAACGGGACACCGATCTCAATGCCATGCGTGAGTTGGCTAATACATCTGCGCGGGTTGCCATCAAACGCAGCGCGCGTCTGCAAGCTCGCAATATCCAACTCAAAGCAGTGATTCGTCTGCTGTACGCTTTGGGAACGATCGGATGTGGTGCTGTCTGCTTTGTGTTTTTGACTGGACTGCTCACCTATGTGGCTTCTGCAATGACTGGCCTTTTGGCGATCATTTACATTCGTGAAGCCATGCAACTGTTTCAGGAAGCCACCTATCAGTACAGTGCAGCAACGAGCGTGTTGCAAGATGAAGGGAATGTTGCAGTAGGCAACGAAGAGCACGCTGACAAGTGAGCACGAAGAGCACGCTGCGAGTGATTATCATCCCGCGGGAATTCGCTGCTAGGTTTCGATGTTAACCGCATGAGTGTACTTGTGCGTGCCGGTCGTTTTACTGGTGGATAAAGACGCGGCATGCCCAGACGTGGGGGGCTTTCTGATCGAGGTGGGAGCATGCGTTGGGTTGTGTTTCCAAGTACCAGTTTCTTATGAACGGTGCATGCTCTCGCGAGTGGTTGCTCTGTGCACTGTTTCAACTCGGCAGCCGATCTTGAACATCGGCGGTTTTTTTGTCGAACCCCTAAGCGGGGGAGTTCAAAATGAGGGTAAAGCGTACCTTCTCCGCACATCTTGTTCGTCTCGCATGCTTTCTGACGCCGTGCTGATTGGGGACGCAGGTTGAGCCGTAATTGTCCAAGCAAAGCAAGGATTTTTCGAATTGGTGATTGACTGTTTAGCAATGGGTTAAGGTTTCAATTGGGACTGATATCGCTTGTTAGCTCGTGTAAAGGGTCGACTCGATGCCTCCAGCATGGAAAGATGGTCTGGGGCATGTTCGCAACCTAATGTGCGCGAAGTTATGGGTGGATTTCGTGTGGTGCAAAAAAGAGGTTTGGAATGACTGGTCAACATGAACGCAAGCGAACTGGCGAGAATGCTGGTTCAGACGCGAGCAGTTGGTCCGGGAAAAGCGAATCGGTAGAGGCGATTTGGCGGCATTTTGGTGATCAGTTCCGCCGTCGAGCGAGGACTCGGTTGCGACAATATGGGTTGACCGGCCAAGCAGAGTCGATGGACATTTGTAACGATGTCATGGCAGAGATGACGAGAGGTTTCAATGCCAACGGCGTCACGCCCGATGACGCTTTGGCTTATGTGTTGCGAGCGATTGACAATCAGGTACTCGATACCTTTCGGCGGTTGGCACGGCAGTGTCGTGATTTTCGTCGCAATGAGCCCGTATCTGTTGATGAATTGCCTGTGGTCAATCAAGGTCATTCACCAAGCCAGATCGCTTTGCATCGGGAAGTCATCGCACGAATTCAAGCATTGCTTAACGACGAAGATGCGTTGGCAGTGAGCATGATGCTCGAAAATCGGGGTTGGCAAGAAATTGGTGAGTCACTTGGCGTGAAGCCAGATACGGTTCGGATGCGGGTCAGGAGAGCTTTGGAGCGTGTCCGAGAGGAAATCGGGTTCCGCGAGGGAGATTCGGATGGATGAATTTTCCGATGTTTCCACGCCCGGTATTGGTGACCTCATCAATTGGCTCAATCAACAACGAAGAGAGAACCCTGCGGCTTCGTTGATTGACGTGCTTGGTGGGCGAAAAATGGATCGAAATGCGGTACTGGATCTAGCCTGCATTGACTTGATGCATCAGCATCGAAATGGGCACCGAGTCTATGCAGAGCAATACGTGAGAGAATTTCCTCAGTTGGATCACACCAGTGATTTGCTTGATCTGATTGATGCAGAGTTGTGCGTGGCCGCTGAGTTGCGAGAACCCATCGATCTTGTGACCTATCGCAAGCGGTTTCCTGATTTAGCAAGCGATATCGAGGAGTTGGCACAGCTTGACCTCCGTTCGGACGTGCCGTGCTTCCATCAGGAACCTGGAAGTGGAGGTTTTGGAGTTAATTTAAGCGAAGCTCCGCATTTCAACATTTCTTCCCTGGCATTTGGTAATCCAGCTGGTCTGTCCAGTGGCTTTTCCATTGATCCCTCTGCGTTGCTGGATGATGAAGCTTCATCGGTGAATCGGAAACTTTCACTTGAACGCATCAGCGAAGAGTACCCCCTGACCATTCCTGATTGGTTTCTTGTGGATGAATGCATCGTGCGTGACAAGGACCTTTGCTTGTTGCGAGGTCGCGATGATGTTCGGGGCATCTCCCTTGCCATGAAAATTATTCGCGTGCCACATCTGATGGCAGATAAAGATGTCATCGATCTATTGGATGTTTGTGAAGCAGCCTCGCGTGTGCAGAATCCTCACTGGATCGCACCGCAGATGGCTGCCGTGCAAATGGGATACTTGGGCGTGATTCGCCCATGGCAATTTGCAAACCCCTGGAAACCACCATCGATTACCCGATCTCCTGAAAGTGGTGATTCTGTCGAGGCTGTTACCAAGGCATTGAATGAAAGTTCCATGCGTAGTAGCGGTCCCAGCCATGGCAGCCTCGATTGTGCCAGTCTCGATCAAGCTAGCCTCAGTGATGGCGAATTCAATGAATCGATCGTTCTGCGACGCTGGCGACAGTTGGCGACAGTTGCTTTTGCTGTTGAGGCAGCTCATCGATCAGGAGCAACTCATGGCGGACTCCACGCCGGTAACCTCGCAGTCAACCATGAAGGGAATGTGTGTGTCGTGGATGCGACCTCAAGCCTTGTCGCATTGCAGCATTGGTTGGGCAAACCTGATGCTGGGGTCCAAACCGCTGTCATTCAAAATCTGGACCAACGGATCCACCTTGATGTCGAAGATATGGTGAAGTTGGTGCGTGATACTGCCACTTGGATTCCGTCTCTTGCGTCTGAGCAGCTAGTGAATCAAGTGCAGGAATGCATTGTGGATCATGGTGAATCATTGTTGACGCGGATCGGAGAAATCCTGATGCAATATGCAGATCACCATCAACCAATGGGGCGGACGACTGACGTCAAACAGCAACCCCGATGGCGAACCCGTATTGCGATTTGGTTGTCGCGAAATGACTGATTTGCTTGATTCTTGATCACGCGAGCGGACGAATGTCGGATGATGGATTCGCGATCCGTCAGCGAAACAGGTTGGGGTAGAGTTGATCTGTTACCATGGCCTTTGCAAGTCAATGCGTCCTTGTTTGTGGAGATCAGTGCATGCAGATCAACTGTCCCAGTTGCGAGAAATCACTGTCGCTCGGCCAGCCGAAGGCAGGGCGTTATCGACCCAAGTGCAAGTATTGTGGTGAACCGTTTGACTTGCGAATTGATTCGGAAGGGAAGCCTGCACTGGGCGTGGATCCCGAGGCAACGCAGCTTTCTGCGGTTCGTGAGGTGACTGCTGACAACCACGGAGAATCGAAACCTGTGGATAGGGACCGCGATGCAGGAAGCATTCCGGACCGTCTGGGTGGATATCGAGTGTTGCGTCTTTTAGGACGCGGTGCGATGGGGACGGTTTATGAGGCCAAACAGATTTCGCTGGATCGTTTAGTCGCTTTGAAAACGATTCGGGGACGGTTGGCGGAAAATCCTGCATCGCTCGCCCGATTCACACGCGAGGCGTACGCGGCAGCCCAACTGACTCATCACAACGTCGTTCAAATCTATGACTTTGGAGAAGATGCGGGTCTTCACTTTTTCAGTATGGAGTGGGTACGCGGTGGGCCGTTGGCACATCTGATTCGAGACAAAGGACGACTCGAAACAAGGCTCGCAGCCAGCTACGCAGTGCAAGCTGCACGTGGATTGCAGTTTGCACATCTGCATGGAATGGTGCACCGCGATATCAAGCCAGCTAATCTGTTGTTGACGAACGATGGCATTATAAAAGTCGCAGATCTTGGGCTCGTGAAAATACCCGATCATGGCGACACGGATTCTGAGCCTGACGTGGCAGTCGATTTGGCTAGCGGTACGCAGGTTACCTTGCAAGGCACTGCCGTGGGGACTCCCGCTTACATGGCACCTGAGCAGAGCGTGGACGCGGCTGGAGTCGATTGTCGCGCTGATATCTATTCTTTGGGTTGCACGCTGTTTTTTATGCTTGCAGGACGGCCGCCGTTTGAAGGAACGGTTGTGTCAGATGTGAAGCAACAGCATGCGACGGCGCAGCCACCCATGTTGACTGAGATCAATCACCGGGTTCCCGATGAACTGCAACAGATCGTTTCCAAGGCAATGGCAAAGCATGCCGACCAACGATACGAGTCATTGGCAGGAATGATCCGCGATCTGGAGTCCTATCTCGGACTGGCCGAGGAAAACGGTTTTTCGCCTAGCTCGCAGCAGGCGGATGTTTGGGAGGCAGTTGCGATCAGATACCGTGACGCAACACGCTTGGAGTCTTTGTCGAACTTGCTGCTGTGGGGGTGTTTTGCCGTTTCGGCTGGGTTGACGTGCGTGTTGGTGTGGTTTGCCGCAGGGCCGCGATGGGTTCTGGCAGGAATCGGGCTGATTGTGGGGGCTGTGGTTTGTAGCCTCGTTTTGCGTGTGCGACTGTCGCAAAGTCCCGTTGTTGATCACGTTCGAAAATGGCTCGGGGCATGGTCTCGATGGGATTGGAGCGTGACCTTGGTGAGCATGCTGACAATTTCAGTGCTCGTCTTGTTCTGTGGATTATGGCCCGGCTTGTTGGTGGGACTTGTGCTAGGTGCGGTGGTTGGATTTTGCAACGATCGACTGCTGATCTTGCCGGTCTGGAAGGCACAACGCGATCCCTTGTCAGAGGCGGAACGCGTGATTCGTGATTTGCGAATCAGTGGTACTGATGAAGACGGTTTGCGATCATTCGTGGCCCGCTACAGCGGCCGAGCTTGGCAGAGTCTGTATGAGGCCTTGTTTGGTTATGAATCGCTTTTACACATGCGTGAAAAACTGGGACGCGATTCATCGTTTACCGGACCCAACAATGGGAAGTCACTTCGTGACCGAGTGTGCTCGTTGCTTCGTCAAAAGACAGAGCAGCACCAGAAAAGACGTGATCACCAGCGTTTGGCAACGATCGAAGAACGGGGGTTGGCACGTGAGGGATTATCAGCAGACGAAGCTCGTGATCGCGCATGGCAGATTGCTGCGGCAGTGATGGAAAACACTAAGGTGGAATCTGGGGCCGAAGTGTCGCCCGTTTCTGCGAGTGCTCAAGCAGTCATCCAGAAACGCGCTCGAATGAAGCAGATGATCGCTGACGCCCGAAGTGGGAAGTATCAACGAGAACGCGAACCGCTGGCAGTTGCCAGGTTTGCGTTGGGCGGGCAGACGCGGTTTTTAGTCGGATGCCTGTTGCTGTCGCTCTTTGCACTGTTAGGAAATAGGCAAGGTCTGTTTGAGCAGTTCAAACAGATTGATGCACTGGGAACTGTCAGCAGTGGGGACCTTGATCTTGATCAGGTCAGTAATGCATTCAAAGGAGCAGCAGTCACGGCCACAAACGGAGAAACAAACACCTTGTTGTTCACTTTGGATATACAGGTCTGGTCACTTGGATTGGCCGGTCTCTTGCTGGCTCTTTCCGGGTTCGTTTCAGGGTGGCGGATGACTCCCTTTGCGACGGTCGCTTCGCTGGTCATCTTGTTTGGGCCTGCGTTTGGGATTCCCGGTTTAACGTCCTTTGTACCACCGTGGCTGGTAGCAGCAGCGATTGGCGTTGTGATTTATTTGCCCGGAGTGATTTGGGGAGAGAGCGCGGATGAGTGAGCGGGTTGGGCCCGGGATCGGATTCTGTTTGCGCCAGTTCAGCGGTGGGCAAGGTGATTGAAATCTCCCCGGTTTATAGCCGCTAGCTTGAAAATCGCACTGTAGCAGCGTGACAGTTTCGGTGAAACTGTTTTGCGCTTGTTTGTGACACGCTATTTTTGGGCAGCAGCATCAGCTTCTGGTTCCGCTCTTGGCGGTGAAGAAATCATATAACCGGACCAGAACAGCGGCTGTTTACCAGTCAGGCCCTCGCGTTCGTGCTCGGCCTGAGTCAGGAGCGGTTCACCCGCGGGATCAAGGTTCGTGCCCAGCAGAACCAGCTTGGCTCTCTGCCATGCTTCGTTCATTCCGATGAACGGCAGTTCCTGCAGGAACTCTTTGAGAAGAACGGCTGTTGAGTTGCCACCGACAGCCCAGCGACTGATCAAAACGTTGCGGACTCCAGCGACATTGAGCGCGGTAAGTGTGCCGAACACTTCTGATCCATCTCCCATGCGTCCCACACCCACTGGGGTTCGGAAGCCTGCAAGGATCACGTTGGCAGGAACCTGTGTGGGGAAGCGTAGCCATGCTGCCAGATTACCGCGTGGGTTTTTTTGCTCATAAGGAGCCATAGGGGTGAGCAACAAATTGTTGGTGTTCGGCGTTTGTGGGGCAGCTATTGCCAAATGCCCAATCTCGCTGCCCAAGAGTGCGGTGGGAGTATTGTTGGCGTCGGGAAGACGAAGTGGATCAGTCACAACATCAACAATTGAGTCTGCGATTTGCTGATTGAGTTCGAGATCGCGGGGGGCAAAAAACTTACCGGTTGCGATTCCGATTTTATTGGTAGCTGGGCTTGCCGAGATTGGTCGTACAGCCAACGCCGGAGTCGCGGCGTAGCGAATCTTGATCTGTTCACCGAAGAGTGGTGAATCTGCTTCCAGAAAAGGCAGCAAGTCAAACGGCAAGTACCAGAGAGGGCCGTCAGGCACGATAATCAATTCATCGAATTCGTCTGCTGTGATGGTTGTGTCTTCAGGAATCAGGAGGCGTCTTAATGCAACAGCATCCTCCTTCCATGACTCGTCTTCAGGAATGCGTTCCCCGCGGGTTTTTCCAACACCAATGCCTCGCAGGAGCTTGGCAATTTCAGACGGAATACGACTGCTACCATTGACGGTCCACATCACAATTTTGTTTTTTGTCGACAGCGTTGCGTACGCTCGCTTGCCGACCGAGGTGAAGGTCAATAGACCTGTCTTGGGCGGTAGCTTTGCAGCGGGGGCCTTTTCTTCCAAAGTCGGCAGGGTCACTTGTGGTAAGTGAATCCGTGACAAAGCTGCCACACATGCTTTGGTTTCTGCAGTGGTCATCGCGGCGAGGGTTGGTTTGCCAGCGACAGCAGCTGCTTTGCGAACTTCGCTGATTGGATTTCCTGGCGCATTCCTCATTTCCAAGATTGCTGGTGGTAAATCTTTTTCATCGGCCCGAGCGATGGCCCGCACCTGAGCGACTCGTCCGCCCAGTGGTAGCTGTCGGTGAAATCGTGCTGCCAGCATGCCGTCGATGGCTTGGAGCAATTCCTCGCCATAGCCAGTTGATGCGGCCAAGTTGACTCGGCTCACGTGGGCAGCCGAGGTATCAATCATCGCGGCAGCTAACCCATCCACGGGATCACGCCGCCAAACTTCGACGGGCGGATCTTCGCAATAGGCTTCCAGTAACTTTTTGATCGTGTTATCTGCACGAGAATTACCGATGGCTTGTTGTATCAGGTTGAATTGATAGATACGCGGCATCGATACGAGAACCTGTCGCCGGTTACGGGTGTTCAATGCAAACGTGATCATGGGCATCAACGACTTGTCCAAGACTGACGATTGCGTGCCGGTAATCGTTGATCCAGAGGCTGCTGCAATTCGGCTGCGGACGTAGGAAGCGTAGGCGTTGAATCGAGGGAGTGTTACATCTCGCCGATTTGCCAACGCTTCTGCGTTCCCAAGCATTTTGCTCGCCATCTCAAGATTGCCTGCTGTTACCGCAGCGTCAGCTCCGGCGATCAGGCAATGCAAGGTTGCAAAGCGTGACTCCCGAAGGAGGGCACCCGCGATCAGGCTGGCTGACTCAGCAAGTGCGCCAGCCTGTTGCGCATTCGCACTGCCTACCGCAAGCTGAAATGCTTCACCAATGAATTCCAATTGCCCCAATGCGGCAGAAAGGTGAACCGTTCTCATGGCAACAGGAATCGCGATTTCTGGCTTCTTGCTTCCGACCAACGCGTTGTTCGATGCCAGCATTGTGATTGCAGACAGGGGATGCGCGGTCCCAGCATAAAATCCCTTGCTCGGCGCGTCGTTGATCATTCTTTGGTCATCACGTTTTCCAAAGTAGCCTACGCTACGAGCGGCCCCAATCATGGTCTTGCCGATTGGTGGTGGCATGACCGCGGGGTATTTGATCGAGTCCAGTAGCAGATTCGCACCGGGATCGTTTGCACTCAGGGGCCCAAGTAAGACGCGACGACGATAAGACGCAATTGCGATGCCTCGCATGATTTCTGCCACATCCATGTTGCGGTAAGTCAAGGATTCGATGGAGCCGCCCTGACGTAACACATCGCCCGTGATTTGTTGGCCGGATTCAACTGGCAGCATGTCTCGAAACGAGGCGACTTGGACCGCGGCAGCGTCTGGCCACAAAAAAGCACGTTTGGAAACAGCGACGCCCGGCTGAATGGCATTCGTCCAATTCACACCCCGCAGGAATTTGTGACGACTCAAAATCTGAATGATCTCGTCAACTTTTTGACGGCAGCTAGGCAGGTCTCCCATCTGCCAGTAACACTCGCCCAGCATGGCCAGTCCCGGGATTGCCTCGATGTAACGCCCCTGCGGATTGACTCGACCGCCACGTACTGATGCCTCGAACAAGTCAAAGGCTGATTTAAGATCACCTGCACGATAGGCCTCCAAGCCAACGTAGTACTCCCTCGTTGGGTATTGTCCCCCTGCCGGTTCCACACTTCTGAACGGAATTCCGTTGCCAACGTTTCCCTGGTTGGGGCGATTGGGCAGTTGACCATTGCCGTTGTTGCCAACGCCATTTCCATTACCAAATTGCGCATGAGTTGAGTTTGATCCCAGCAACAGCATGCCAATCAGCAAGCAGAACACAGACCGAACAGACGAGAACCACCATGAGCGTGTTCGTGGATGCTCGACGGAGTTGCAA
>JBPCVE010000394.1:0-2918 GCA_051010795.1 Rubripirellula sp. | reverse complement strand
GCTGCGCATCTGGGCCAAAGGCAATCGCGACCAATCCCACTTCTCCGTCAGCCTCCTCAACGCTGAGTGGAGCAAGCTTGACGTCGGCTGGCAGCGGCTCCAGACCACGCTGGGTCTCGACTGTAATGTTGAAGGGCTTTGCCTGAGCGGGGGACACTTCAAGGGTTAGCCTACCTTCATCAGCATCAAACTGCCATGATCCTACAGGCCCCCCGACATCGCTGACCGTCAGCCCTGGGGGCACGAGCACTGTCAGTTCGCTTACCTGCCCCTGTGAGGTTCGAATGTTGAGTTGGTGCCTGCCATCAACAACACCAGGTCCCGGCAGAAATAAATTGGAAGCCTCAACAAAGAACCGTGTCTCTTCCATCGTGACATCACGGGCTCTGGGCTTCAGCATCACCAATCCCTTCCCCGGCCCGAGCAACAACCGGCTTGTGGTTACTGACTGATCTTTCTCTGCAACCGATTCAATTCTTACAGCGGTGGAACAGACCACATCCCAGCCGGCTTCATCATAGGTGAGTTCAATTTTTTGCACGGCTGCATCACCCGTGGGAACGGCTATTCCATCTTTTGGATTGACTGCTTCCACCTGAAATTCGAAATTGGCTTGGTAGGTCTGATCTGCTACCGGTATGTCGGATCCACCTTCCTCTGCATTCGCCGTTTCATCACCGGATTCCTGGGCTGGGATACTCACCACGTAAACCAGTCCGAGCCCGGGTAAAGTGGTCTTGGTGAGGCGTAACCCCTCACCCTCGAAGTTCGTCAAAACAGCAGGCGACTTCAAAACGAGGAATCGATCTCCCGGTTTACCAGACAAAGTCATTTTTCCCGCAGCGGCAAGTCGCTGATCCAGATTCGTCAACTGCCATGTTTGCTCAATCGAATCAGCTGACCGCAGACTTACCTGCGTCGCCACCTGCTTGGTTGCTTGCTGAGCCTTTGGTTCATCCGCGATGCTCGACGAACATATCGAAGACAGCAACAATCCAAGCATGACAATGGTCGCAGTCACTGGGCTTGGGCCACCATCTGTTTCTTCATCATCGGCTGAATCATCAAGAACTTCCCACTCCTCTGAATCCTCTGGCTTCCCTGCCCTCTTTGCACCTGCCAGTCGGGCTTTCGCTGACCGCAATGCATCCCAACCTGCGTGCAAAAGTAGAAAAATGAAAATCACTGTCGCGAGCAGCCAGAAAAACCATGCGGCACTGTCCCGCTGCATCAACACTGCGACAAAGACCAGGAATGCAGAACCTACCCGCAATGGCATTCGGTACTCTTCAAATCGACTCATTCTAGAAGAGATGAAGCCAGCAAGGCTGATGATAAAAACGACGACCCCAAGTGTTGAAAGATTGACTTGCCAAGTTGGGATATTGTGCACATCGAGTTCTACCACATCACCTGCTGACAGAATTGGCAGGCTGAGCATCAGAGGAACAACTTCTCCGGTCTGGGTCGATGCAAACGATGCTGAACTCAAGGCGTAGTAGAGTGCTGCCACCAGAGGAAGCAAACAAAGATGTCGCCACTCACCGTCAGCGCTTCGAATGACCAAGCCCACAACAATGAGAAAGATGATCACAAGGAGTGAGGATGTACCCCGCCGAGCCAACCAGTCAAAACCAGATGGTCTTAGAACTGGCACGGGTGGTTCTACCGTACCCCCAGTCGGCACCAGCACTCGCTGATCGTCTGCCTTAACACTCCACTCAGTCTTCAATACCGGTGCGAACACGATGGGTAACATCAACTGTGGTCGCGATTCACTCACTGCGGGTTTCCCGAGACGCAATCGCACCTGAACAGGGATACTGGGATCAATCCCACCAGGCAGGGGTATAAGAGTTTCATTACCTGATCGCCTTGCCGTGACGGGCAGAAACGGGGATTCGGCTACTCCGACATTCGCATCATCACGACACCGCACCGAAACTTCCCACAATCGCACGGGCTGATCAGGAATCTGTATCCGAAGCGTTCGTTCCCCACGAGACTTGACATAATACAGCACTTCTGTGACCAATTCTCCATCACGAGAAACACGACTTTCTGCCTCAGAAAACTCGACCACCTGACTAACCGTGGTTCCAGGCTGAAACCACGTGACCTTCAGATTGAGATTGAAGGGCCGTTCAGTGTACTGCCACGTCCCTAGCGGGGGCGCAGTACTCAACAGTCTGAATTCTGCCGGCAATTCAAGCGGATCAAGAACAAGCATTCCATCGGAAATCGATTCAGTATCACATTCGACTTGCATGGGACTGACAATTTGAATGTAGCCGCGTTCTCCCTGCACCCCCAACGGCGCGACCTGCCCCGGAGAGAACGCTCCTTCCAAATCACTTGGCTTTTCCTCGAATGTGACCAACAGGGTGTAAGGTCCCATCACGGGTTGGTGGAGAGACACGATCAACGTGTCACCATCGCGACGCGAATCCTGCACATTCTGCCCATCGACCACTTCGTTCTTCAGATTCTCGGGAAGCGTGATCCGCAATTCCGAAACAGGCGCTCCGGTGATAAAGTAATTGATCAACGCACTTCCATAGATTGTTTCCTGACTCAATGAATAGAGGTGAAATACATCACTTTGAATGCTGCGATCGAGAAGCTCAATTTTCATCGTGGCCGACCAATCTGGCTCACGGATTCTGAACGCCTGCTGCAGATTAGCGGTTGGCTTTGGAAAATAAGAGAGTGGTTTCTCAACGAGTAATTCAGTCGTTTCTACCGCAATTCGGAAACCTGGAGCGCCAATGATGCCAATGTCACCCCGAACCGCTTTGGCCTCGGGATGTTCGATTCGAGGCAATCCCCAATCCCCAGCAGTAGCGGGTTCACTTTTTTCAAGCTGCAGACTGATCAGCTGACGACCGGAAACATCCTTCGCGAAAATAGTCTTCAAG
>JBPCVE010000393.1:0-44677 GCA_051010795.1 Rubripirellula sp. | reverse complement strand
CTTCTTGGATCGTTTCCCGATCGCGAACCACTAACTTGACCATTTTTGCTCCGAATACATTGCCAGATCATGTCTCCCTTTGGAGGGATTTTCCTACCAGGCAGGCCCTGTGCCGTGCCACCGGAGGAGAAGTCTAACGATCAGCCCACCCCAGTGGCAATGGCGGGACCCCGTTTCAGCCGTATTTCCGTACGAAATTGCCCATCAATTTCGGTTCGCCACCAGTTCAAAGGCCGTTTCACTTCGATGGCTTGGCGTGGTTACCCCATTTTGAAGCTATCCGTTCGCCTGATGGGGCTTTGGGGAGGCAAGCCAGCCGGCCTCGAGAGAGACACTGCGATCAGCCATTTTGGGCAACCATCGCCGATCTCACCGCCAATCTCGACGGTTTTACACCAAGTCCTCGTCCAAATCATCTTCCAAAGTCACCCCAAGCCCCCGAAGGACCTCCTGTAATTGGGTGTCCAAGGCGTCCAATTGCTCCAGAACGTCATCTTGACGCTGTTCCAGCTCGTTTAAAAGTTGACCTGGTTCGATATCCGCGACGTGTGATGTCTGTGTTGGCGACATGTTTGCTTTGCTGGTTGGGCTGAGGACTGCTTGCAGAACGCACCATTCCGAGTTGGTGATCCAATCCCGTTGGAACACGCTCTGCTGGACCCTTTGAATCGGTAAGATTCGAATCTTTCACGAGTCAGCGTCCGGTCGCATCGGTCCGAGAAGTCAGGAAAGATGTGCGGCTCGCGGTGACATAGCCGATCAGTCAGGGCGTGCGGCACAGGAAATCGCGGCTGTGCTGCACAGGGGGCCGTCAAATTCACGCCCACTGGACCGAAATAGATTCCCAACTGACCAACGGAAATTTGAATAATCGCGCAATTTCGAATTGCGAGACGAGTAACCCAGAAAATGCACATCGAGAAGCTGGTCGACCCCGGCGGGTTCACTCCGGCTTAGGCATCTCATCAGGGTCGCGAATCTTCGATATTCAAGGGCAGACTTGAGGCTTTCGTGGTCGGAGGTTGCCCATATTTTTCGCAATGCTATCAAGTGCAGGTGAGTGGCTTCGCTCTTGCTGTTTGGGTGTCAGATGGATAATCTGAACTCGGGTTCATGGAAGGAACGCGTCTGTTGTCAGGGAGGGCAATCACGTGTTGAAACGAACGTCGATCAGGACGAAGCTCGCTGTCACGCTGGCATTGCTGTCAGTTGTCTTTTGTTCGCTCGTTTCCGCGGTGGTGTTTGCGCTAGGAGCTTACAACAGTTTGTCGTTGGAGTTGGCACAACATTCCCGTGAAGTGGAGCGGGCGAGCGACTTGCATATCACTGCCTACAAGTTGATAGGCAGTTTCGGGAGCAAGCTTGGGAGTGCCAAAAGTGCAGAAGAGCACGGTCTGTTGCCTTCCAAGGTTAGTGAGCTTCCGTCTGGATTATTGATTGAGCTTGGCTGGAATTTCGAGAGATGCGGCGATGCATTCGAGACGCACCTTGAAACGTGTTGTGGCTTATCGAAATCGCAATCAACGAGTCTGCTGATGCCGGAACTGGAACGAGGGGACCGGTTGGCAGAAATCAAGAATCAGTTTTACGCATTCAGGCAGTTAAAACCGTTCACTACCGAGGTCAACTACAGTTCGGGCTACGACCCGGAAAAGAAGGTACAGATCGAGGAATCCCTTCGTTCGCTGTTGAGCAAGAGTGAAAGATACGCCGAGGCAACCCATCAGGCGTTCACTACTTACAGCGACCGGCTTCGAGCCCAGTCTCGCTTCTGGCAAAACGTGGCTTGGGGATGTGCTGTGGCCACAGTTGCTTTGGTAGTGACATTCTTTTGTCTCTTTACTTCGTACATCGCAAAGCCATTTCGTACATTGATTGATGGTTCACGGTTAGTAGCTGGTGGGGAATTTGATCATCGAATTGATCTGGGCACTGAAGATGAGTTGAATGAGTTGGCTCAAGCGATGAACCGCATGACGGATCGTTTTCAGGACACACTTGGAAAACTGAATACAACCTGTGAAGGTCTTGATCGAGAGGTCAAAGAAAGGACGCGAGAGGTAATCCAAAATGAACAGCTCGCGAGTGTGGGCTTTCTGGCTGCTGGCGTGGCGCACGAAATCAACAACCCTTTAGCCACGATCGCCATGAGTTCGGAGGTGTTGCAATCGCGGCTATCCGATTTGGCAATGCTGCCAGCGGACCAACGAGTGTTCGACAGCGAGTTGCAAGCTGAACTGCCCAAAAATCTGCGTCGAATTGAGGACGAGGCGTATCGTTGCAAGGGCATCACGGAAAAGCTGCTTGACTTCAGCCGTCTAAGTGAAGTGCAGCGTGCTCCCACTGATATTGTTGATGTCGTGAACGAAGTCGTGGATATGGTGGGGCAACTGGGTGAGTTTCGCTGCAAAAAACTCACCATGCATTGCAAACAAGCTGTTGTGGTTGAGGTGAATCCACAGGAAATCCGCCAAGTGATTCTCAATTTGGTCACCAATGCACTGGAAAGTGTGGACGCTGACGGAGCCGTTGATATTTATGTGACCATGCAAAGTGGTGAGGCGTCGGTGATTGTCAAAGACACCGGCTGCGGCATGGATATCGAAACACAGCAGCATTTGTTCGAGCCGTTCTTTACCCGGCGTCGTGATGGCACAGGCACCGGGTTGGGATTGAGTATCAGTTATCGAATTGTCTCCAAACACGGTGGGTCGCTCAATGCGAATAGCGAGGGGCCCGGGCGCGGGTCAAGGATGGTGTTGACGTTGCCGTGTGTGGCATCGGATGAAAAGAATCAAACAGGAAGTCCCGTGGTATTTGGGTTGAAGAATGAGTCGTATCAAGCAGCCGGCTGAACAACCATCGATGCGAATTCTGTTCGCAGACGATGAAACGAATTTACAGGAATTGATGCGTATTGAATTGCCCAGGATGGGGTACGCAGTCACAGTCTGCCCTGACGGTTTAACTGCCGTGGCAGCATTGGAAAAAGAGCCATATGACTGCCTGTTCGTTGATCTGAATATGCCTGGTCTTAACGGACTGGAAGTGATCGCAAAAGCACGGGAATTGCGTCCGGAAATCGAAGCTGTGGTCATGACGGGTAAGCCCAGTCAGGAAACAGCAATCGAAGCTCTGCGTTACCAGGTCTTTGATTATCTCACAAAACCGGCACGTCTGGCTGAAATCTCGGGAATGCTTGGGCGAGTCAACGAGCGCCGGCACGCGCGCCGTCAACTGGCTGCGTTGGAGCATCGTCTGAGGCGGGCAGAAGGAGACTCGCAGTTGGTTGGCACCGGGCCAGCCATGGAGCGTGTGCTGAAACTTATCTCAAAGGTCGCCCCGACTGACAGTTCTGTCTTGATCCGTGGCGAAACGGGCTGCGGAAAAGAGTTGGTCGCGCGTGCGTTGCACGACAGCAGCTTGCGAGCAGAACAGCCGATGGTCGCTGTGAATTGTGGCGCACTTCCCGAAAACCTGATTGAGAGTGAGTTGTTTGGGCATTGTCGAGGCGCCTTCACTGGGGCAGACACTGCAAGAACAGGCCTTTTCGAAGTTGCTGATGGTGGCACTATTTTTCTCGATGAAATCGGTGAGTTACCGTTGTCCATGCAAGCTAAATTGCTGCGTGTGCTGGAGACCGGTGATATCCGACGTTTAGGTGATAATCAAACCGTGAACGTAAATGTTCGAGTGGTTTGTGCAACGCATCGTGATCTTGAACAGATGGTCGAGGAGGGAACATTTCGCGAAGACCTGATGTTCCGTATTAATACCTTCGAGATTGGTGTGCCAGCTTTGCGTGAGCGAACGGAGGATATTCCCGTTTTGGCAAGACACCTGTTGCGAAGACACCGTAGCGACGGCAGTGATGATGCGTTATTTACCGAGTCGGCGATGCAAGAACTGCAGGGGCACCAATGGCCAGGCAACGTCCGGGAACTCGCTAATGTGATCGAGCATGCGGCGATTCTTTGCGAGTCGATGCCGATCGGCAATGAAGATCTGCCTAGGCACTTTGGCAAACGACAGTTGCGAAAAGAAATTCGAGATGCCAGTCCTATGACTCTCAGGGAACTGGAGTCACTCGCCATCGCAAGGGCAGTGGAACGCCACGAGGGTAATAAACCGGCGGCAGCTGCCGAATTGGGCGTGAGCCTGAAAACACTCTATAACAAACTGAACGCGGCGGAAGAACGCCGACAAGCCGGGTAGCTCGACGCTCGGTTCATTTGCCGGTATTCCTCTCGATAGAGGGCGGTTGTCCATCGATGTTACTGTTGGTATTTATCAAACCAGCTTTGCACCTTCAGGCCGGCATGCTGCTGTTCCGGAATTGCAGCGGCAAGTTCACGTTTGATGTTCTGGTGCTCGGAAGATGAGGCAAGATTCTTCCATTCGTGGGGATCGATGTCATGGTCATAGAGCTCTTCTGATCCATCTTCGTATCGAATGTAACGCCATCGTTTTGTGCGGATCGCTGTATTGCCTTCTCCATAAGAAGAGATCACCGGTGAGCGTTTTTTCGTTGGGTCTGCTAGTTGCGGCTTGATGGATTTACCATCGAGATGTTCAGGAACGGGTAGCCCTGCGAGATCAGCAAGTGTTGGGAAAACATCAATCAGGCTGACAGGTTGCATGCAGACCGATCCGGGCTCGACATTTGAGGCGCGAACCATGAACGGGATTCGCGTGGTTTGTTCCCAAATGGCACCTTTGCACCAATGTTTTTTCTCACCCAGGTGCCAGCCGTGGTCGCTTACCAGCATCACAATGGTTTCCCGGTCGCGTGGGTTTTTTTCGAGCGCATTGATAAAGCGACCAATTTGTCGGTCAACGAAGGCGATCGAGGCTTGGTAGGCTCGGATCGTCGCGTCCCATTCGTTGCTGGCAACGATGTAGTCGTGATCACTCAGATCGGTTTGAATCTTCCCGTCTGGAGTTTTGCGAGAGTGAAGAGCTTTGTGGGCGTGGCTTTTCGCCAAGCGTCGCGCAAAGTCAGGCATGTCAGCCCAGTCGTCAGTGGCTGGTTCCAATGGCTTCTGGATTGTGTCGAGCGGGAACTGGTCGAAATAGGTCGCGGGGACTTGCAAGGGGCGGTGAGGGCGAAAGAACCCCACCGATATGAAAAGCGGCTTGTCGGATTCTTGCTCCCACTGGTCAATCGCCCACTGAGCTACTTTGTAGTCGCTCATTTGTTCGTCATTGACCTCCAACGCGTAGCCATCATTTGGCGGCTTTAAAGCTCCAAATTTGTCTTCGCCCGCTGGAGGCTTTGGATCGCGAGGACGACGTAACAGCGAGTCGCCTCGATTACCTGGGCCACCGTGGTGTACTTTTCCGCCGCTGGCAACACGGTAGCCATGGTTCGAGAAAAACTGTTGTAGCGAGGGAGTCGTTATCTTTTTCTCGCCTTTGAACTTGGCGTTGAAGTAAGTGCCTGTTCGAAAAGGATAAACCCCGTGGTTAAGGCTCGTACGGGAGGGACGGCATTGCGGGGCGTTGCAGTAAGCTTGGGGAAATAGCATCCCGCTTGCAGCCAATGCATCAATGTTGGGGGACTGGGCATCAGGATGGCCTTGCAGACAGCCTAGCCAATCATTCAGATCGTCAACGATGATGAATACAATGTCGGGATGGTGTTCAGTCGCTTGTAAACTCCTCTCGAAGTTGACGACCGTCAGCACCATGATGAAGGAGTAGAGTGCTGCTCTTGTAAATTCTTTGCTGTAGCGATTGAGCATGGAAAATTTCATCGTGGTCGTTTGATTTTGGAAGATCATTACCGCCTTGCAGGCGAGCAAGGTCATGCCGCAATCTGATATTCGGTGCCATCAAGCAGGTAGTTCACTCGTATGTGAATGCGTGTGTTTGCGCTTAAATACGGCTGCTGAATACGGCGATTGCAGACTGCGTGTGGAGGTTCAATTGGCTGAAAATAGTTGAACGTCACATTCACAAGATTCTACCGTTCAGAATCAAGCAAGCGAATCAGGGTAACGGTGCGGCTTTTGACGAGCAGATTGGGAAGTCTGCTGCCGAGTGGCTTGCCAGTGGGTAGTCCCTGAACAAAGAATTTGGTCAAACCCGAATCGAATTGATTACTTCCCTGATCTTGGCTGGTTCCGTTGGCTTTGCAATGCAGTGGCTGAAGCCAAACGTCTTGTAGCGATCAACCTCCGCATCGGTCACGCTGGCGGTAACTGCGGCGATCGGAATTTCCTTGGATCCACGTTGTTTTTCAATGCTGCGTATTTTTTCCGTGGCAGCGATCCCATCCATCACGGGCATATGGATGTCCATCAGAACGAGGTCGAAGTTTTCTTGCTTGAATGCCTCGATTGCCTGTTCACCATTGTGCACCATTACCACGTCAGCATTCAGTTTCTTAAGAATGTGGACGAGGACAAGTCGATTGACCTCACCATCCTCTACCGCGAGTATGCGGATCGGGGGCGAATTGTTCTCGATGGACGCTGTCGAAGCATCGTTGTTGCTTACTTTCTGTGTTGGATCGTGCGTTACGTCTAACAGGGGCAATGTGAGTGCGACGTCAAATCGTGTTCCGTTGCCAAACTCACTCTCCACTTCGAGTGTGCCCTGCATCAGTTCTGTCAGTGTTTTCGCAATCGTAAGGCCGAGTCCGGTTCCGCCATAGCGGCGGGTCGTTGTTGAATCAGCCTGACTGAAAGGGTCGAACACGCGGTTGATTTGTTCTTTTGTCATTCCGATTCCAGTGTCGGTGATGATAAAGTGTACGCGAGTGGGATCCTCTTCGGGTTGGCGCTCTGTTCCGGCGTAACAGCTGTTGCATTTAAACTTTCCGGTGACGCTGCCCTGCGCTGTAAATTTGATCGCGTTGTCCAGCAAGTTGTTTAGGATCTGCATGACTCTGATCGGATCACCAAATCTCTCAGCCTCCATGTGCTCGCATCCTTTGATCTCCAATACTAGACCCTTCTTTGACGCATTTGCAGAATGTAGACGTTGAAGTTCTTGCATGTGCTCGCGGATGCGGAATGCGTTTTTCTCAAGGTCGATGCGTCCAGCTTCGACCTTTGATAAATCAAGGATGTCGTTGAGGATTCGGAGCAGTGATTCACTCGACTGCTGAATTACTGAGACACACTCCTCTTGCTCTTGAGTCAATGTCGTGTCAGTCAGCATGTTGACCATGCCCAGAATCCCGTTCATGGGAGTTCTGATCTCGTGGCTCATGTTTGCCAGAAAGTTCGTTTTAGCGGCACTGGCTCGTTCAGCATTTTCTTTCGCTGTGAGCAGTTGCCCCTCGTCATGCTTTTTGTCCGTAATGTCGCGTGTGATCGCTACCATCTCGGTGACGACATCTGGATCGGCATCACCACGAACCGGACCCGCCGTTTGCTCCATCCAGCGTTGCGCGCCGCAGGGGGAATTGCATCGGAACTGCCACTGAACTGTCTCGCCTTGGAAAACTGCTTCCATGTTCTTCTGGTACATCGGCCAATCCTTGGCGTCAACCATCATCGATAAGTGGGTGCCACGTACCTGTTCAACGTCAGTCGCGCCGAGCATTCTTAGTCCAGCAGGATTCAGATCAATGAGCTCTCCCTTACGGTTGACGGTCTTAACGCACTCCGGCTCTGACTCCATGATTGTCTTGAGTCGCGCCATCGATGCATCTTTATCCGGGCTTTGCAGCGCTGTCCTACGTTCAGGTGTGTTGGGTTCGGATGGATTACTCATTTAAGTTGCTCACTCAGCAGGTTGTTGGCCCGTGTTTCAAAATCAGCGATTTGTATTGTCGCCTGCGTAATGTATCTCACCGGCCTGTGAAAGCTCGCGCACGTCTCTCAGTGTCAGATTGGCTTTGTTGCAGATGACTGGGGTGGTTCCTATGCAGCAGAGGAAATCGTGATCGCTGACGCCTTTAGTGGAATGGTTTTTGAATCCGCTCAAAAGGGCATGAACTGGCAAGAGTTACAGCTGTTCAAGGTGGGGGTTAGAGTTTTGAAGATGAACGCATGGTGCCTTGGTCAGGAGCCTGTTTGCATGTGCTTTGCGTTCACCTGCTGCGAGCGATGGCCGATCTGCAAAATCTGATTCCTTTAGTCTAGCTGCAACGAACAGCCAGAGTGAGTTTTGATACAAAACTCATGCAGAAAAAAAGGTTGCAGAATCTTGGAGTCGTTGCGGGGCCTGCGGATGCGACTGATCGAGCCAGTGATGCTGATTCTTTTGCATCTGAAACTGCTATTTGCGGTGGGTTGTCTGGTTAGTGAGGTTACTCAAAGCAGATGCAAGGCGGTCGATTTGGCACGCGTCGTTATAAGCCTGCATCGAGATTCGAAGGCACGATTGACCAGAATCCCGGAGTTGAAATACGGGTAGCTCCAAGGAATGCTCTTCATATAGCCTTTGCTGAAATGTCGCCGTCGACTTGTCGTGTCCGGTTGAGTGGGTGGTGTTGAGGGGCACGGAGGCCATGGAACCGAGCATTTCGTTGCTGCAGGGAAACTCAGTTTGCAGTGTGTCGCAAATGACTTGTCTCGCCTTCACTACCGCTGCGTGGTTCCGTTGATAGAGTTGGTCAAGACCTTCTGGGTAAAGGGTCTCAAGGAACGCGATCGCAGTTGGTACGGCTAGAAGTGGTGTGGGATCGTACGTTCCGATCCAGTCAAATTCTGTGAGAAATCGTGAACGCGTGGAACAGTCCTGGTTCGCGCCGTGGCTGATCACATTGGGGCGAACCTGTGTCTGCCACTCGGGCTGAACGAACAGGAAGCCAGAGCTTTTTGGGCCGCAGAGCCATTTGTGGTGATTCGCTGTGTAGTAGTCTGGGGCCAGAGCTTTCAGGTCCAATGGAATCATTCCCGGCGCGTGGGCCCCATCAATGAGTACTCGTATGTCTTTCGTACGCGCCAATGAAATGACCTGTTCGATTGGGAGTATCAATCCAGTTGGGCTCGTCACATGGTCGATCAAGATCAGTCGCGTGCGTGATGTGATTTTGTTCTCAATCGCGACCATTACCTCTGTGTCAGATTCCAACGGAAACGGGATGTCAGCGACTACGATTTTAGCGCCAGCCTTTGCAGCGGCATGACGAGCCGCATTGCTGCACGCGTTATAGCCATGGTTCGTGATTAGAATTTGGTCATCTTCTTTGAGCGGAAAGGAACCCAGCACCGCGTTGACCCCGTCGGTGGCGTTGCGAACAAATGCGAGGTCAGATGCAGAGGCGTTGACCAACTCAGCAATGGTCTGTCGCACTTCATCTAATTTGGGTAGCAGGTCCCGTTCCGGTGCGAGGAATTTAATCGGGTCCTGTTCGAGTTCGGATATCAGGTCTTGTTGCTTTTGCAATACGATCCGTGGGCATGCCCCAAATGAACCATGGTTGAGGAAATCAATGTCAGGGTTAAGTTGCCAATGATCGCGGATCTGCATGGGTTGATGTTCCAATGCTCAAGAATGATAACGTTGCGCTGTTGTGCCTGGCGTGAAGACAGATTGACGCTTTGCGTGAGAATGAAACACCTGCAGGGTTCAGCGTTTCAGAGTTTAGCGTTTCAGGATAGACAACGCATCGTTTATTTCGATGGTGACGTCTGGATCCTGCTCGCGTTTCAGTTGCGTTGCTAATGCTGCATGAGCCACTTTACCTCCAATGTTACCCAAGGCCCATGCGGATGCTCCGCGCACCAACGGTTCCGTATCCGAGAGTCCTTGATTCAGGGCAGGTATTGAGCCAGGCTGCATTTGGTTACCCAAGACAATGGCCGCATTGCGTAGCACACCTCTGCGGCGGGCACGCCACAATGGTGTTTTCCGAAAGCGTTGTCGAAACTGTTCATCATCGATTTTGAATAGTTCTGTCAATTCAATATGCTCGAATCGCTGGCTGTCCTCTTCAATCTCTGCCGAGTGCTGGTCTTGTGATGCGTGTGGCTCATTGTTCGGGGCAATAAGGGCCGCATCGCGTGTTGGTTTGCGGTTCCAAGGGCATACTTCCTGGCAAACGTCGCACCCATACAGCCAATTGCCAATTCCTGCTCGCAATTCGACTGGGATCGGACTCCTGTGCTCAATGGTCAAATAGCTGATGCACCGCGATGCGTCGAGCACTCCCGGTTTCGGAAATGCATCGGTAGGGCAGGCGTCGAGACAGGCTCGGCAGGTTCCACAGTGGCTGGTGTCGTGGCTGTTGTTGTGCGGCAGGTCGGTGTTGCAAAGAACGCATGCCAAAAAAAAGTAGCTGCCTTGATGCTTGTTCAATAGTAACGTGTTCTTTCCTTGCCAGCCCAGGCCGGCTTGTTTTGCAATTTCACGTTCCATCAAAGGTGCGGTGTCGACCACTCCGCGTGCTTTGGATGATGGTGATTCGTGCGTGATAAGTTTGCAGAGCTGTTTCAGTTTTGGGTGGATGATGTCGTGGTAGTCAACACCTGACCAGACATATTTGGCTATTCGCCCCAGACCATTTGAGCCGGGAGCCGCCTCGGCAGTATCGTAAGGATATGCCAACGCAATGATTGACTTGACGCCTTCCAGAACGCCATCAGGATGTTGGTATGCCTGTTGGCGTTGTGAGAAATATCCCATCTCGCCTGCATATCCAGAATTGATCCAGGCAACGAGGTCAGAGTATCCCGAAAGTGACACAGCAGGTGTGATTCCGAACTGTGAAAACCCCATATCGGCCGCCGCTTGACGCAGTGTCTCGACGAGTTGGGTTGGATTATTCAACGTTGAAAGTTCTGCGATGCCGGACGCGTGGCAATTCGGGCCTTGTTGTCCCGTATCGCATGGCGGTAATAGGTTTCAAGACACAAGGCAGCCATGGAAGTTGTGTAGATTTCACCACCATAGCCACCCCAGACAGTATTGGAAGACCAGCGGCCGTTGGGCTGTTGTGTCGATAGTAATTGACGCTGCAAGGCAGCGTTCCATTGACGCCATGCATCGTCTTGCAACTGATGCAACGCGAGGGTCGCGTAATACCAGTAGTAATAATTATCGACACCAATGCCCGGCGGTTGTTGCATCAGAAACCTTTCGGCTTCGGCAATCTCGGTTTTGGGTACGATTTCACCAATGAGCAGGCGGGTTGCCAGGGCCTCGGCTGTCATGGTTCGTGTGGGAGCTTCGCGGGGCCGGTAAGAAGCCAAACCGCCACGACCGGCACGCACGCTCTTGAGGAACCGCTGGATCCCATTGACCGCTTGCGGGTTCACGGGGATTTTTGCACGGTGTCCAGCATCCAGAACCATCGCCTGCCAGCCCAGTTGGCTGAGGTCTCCATCGCGGTCATATCGCGTGTATCGCCAGCCACCTGTGGTTGGAATCTGAATCTGTCGGGTGTACGCCATCGCGCGTTTTGCAGAAACAAGGGCTGACGCATCTTGGGTGATTGCGGCGGCTTCGCACATTGCCAACGCAGCGATGCCGTGGCTGTAGGTTGCCGAATAGACGGATGTAGTGGGACCAGCCAAAGATCCCAGGTTTTGGGGAACGCGGCTTTGCGAATTGATTAAAAATGCCAGCCCTCGATAAACATGATCAGCATAGGGGCCTTGATGGTGCGTGTTCCCTGCCCCAATCATCGCTAGCAGAGCAAGGCCCGTGATCGCAGTTTCTGACCTTCCACCCGCACCATGCCGGTTCACGCCCAGCGGCGCACGCTCCACACCGGCACCCGTGGTTTGCGGATTCCATGAGCCATTGGGTTGTTGGGTCTGAGCCAAAAAACGTAAGGCCGAAGCAACTGCCGCTTCTGTTTTCTCACTGCCGCCTGTCTGTGCTAGTGCAGTGATCTTCGCATCGCCGTTACGATTGGCAAAGTCATCTTGGGTGGGCTGGCTTGAGGCAACCACCGGCGAAGTCTTGGCATAGGCAAGCTGGGACGGTGTCTGGGAGGCTTTCCGTTGCGGAATAGTCTCGGTCACCGGTGCTGGGTTGTTGTGCCTGCTAGCAACCGCCGAGTTTGACGAGTTCGCTGGAATCAGAGGCGTTGTCGATTGATTTTCAGAGAAAGCGGACTCCAGTAAAGACTCCAGTTGTAAAGTCATGCTGGAAGCAACGCTTGCTACCTCTGAGCTTGTATCCGTTGATGCTGGGATAGATTCCGTCGTTAACAGTTCTGGGATCAATGATTCGATTGCAAGGGTTCCAAGCGGCGGCGTGGAGTTGGTCTTTGAGTTGGGAGCTGACTCCGCAGTGGCTGATGGTTGCATCGCATCAGCGGATGTATCGCTGTCCTCCGCGATCGTATTTTCTGCAGGAATTGTTTGTGTCTGGGGCGGATCCAGTGGATCCGTTAAATTGGATATCGGCAACGGGCTTATCGGTGTATCGATTTCCTCGCTGTCAGAGGAAACACCCGCGTCGGGATCAAAAAATTGAAAAGAAGCGATCGACTCTGCCGTTGACGTTGCAGAGTCGTTGGGAAGGGTGGCTTGCCCTCGGAACATGGGCAACTTGGGAACCAGGATGATCAGTGCCAAGTGAAGTGCGATGGAAAGCGTCAGGCAAATGACGCCCGCTTGTCGCCCTTGTCGTTTCCTTCTTCCAAATAACCAGACAGCGGCAAGCAGCAGCAAAACGGCTAACGCCGCAACTGTGTAGGTGAGTCGAGGATCTGCCCATAAAGGAGCCTGATCTATCAACGATTCATCCTTTTCGTTGAAATGCCAATTTTTTCGATTCCACTTCGGCGCACGACCTGCAACACCTCGACGGTTCGTTGCAGTGAGCCAGATGCTTCACCTCGCACGATGGCTTTCGCGTCAGGGTAATTGGCGTGGTACTGTTTCAGACCTGCATTCAACCTGTCCAGTGACATTGTTTCTCCGTTCAGCGAGACACTGTCATCGACTGCGATTTCGACGAGCAATTCATCGGGTCCCCGCGTGATTGCTTGCATTTGGCCGGCTGTTGGGACATTCACCGGAATTTTGCTTTCTGCCTCGCTGAATTCGCTTCCAACCATGAAGAAAATTACCAGGAGGAATACAACGTCGATCATTGGAGTCAGGTTGATCGTTGCGTCTTCAGTCTTTTGTCGACCGGTCGTCATCAGATCATCACCAAGAAAAGAGGGTGTGTTTTGGGTTTCGGATTTTGGGTTTGTAGCTTGGATTTCAAAGGGCGGTATCCTGAATAGCCGAGCGGCGTTGAGGCGTTTGATTGCCTGGATTCAGGTGCCAATTGATGGCCGTGATCAGGCTGCTCTTCGCTTCCGGTTCGAGCGATTTCCACCGGCACTTTCAAGCCCTTCGGCTGAGATGCAGTCCACGACTCGTTGGCAGAGTTTGTCAATCTCGTTCAGGTAGTTGTCTGATTTGCTGCTGAAATACATGTAAGCGAGGTAAGCGGGGATCGCCACTGTCAGTCCACCGGCGGTGGTCATCAGGGCGACGCTGATTCCTGAGGCCAGTGATTCAGGTTGACCAAGGGAAGCTTGGGAGCTGATGGTTTCAAATGAATCGATCATTCCCAAGACGGTTCCCAGCAGGCCAATCAGAGGTGCGACGTTGCTAATCGCGTGAAAGACTCGCAAGAAACGACGCAAGCCATCTGCAACGCGATCACCTGCGTCCATCACGGCCTGCTCGACTTCGAACATGGGGCGTCCCCAGCGGCGGACGGCGGCGCGGAAAACCTCGGCGACCGGGCAATCGTATTCCTCGCAAAGCTCAGTTGCTTCTTCGTAACTCAGTTGGCCATCTTCAACACACTCCGTGAACCGACGCACAAACGGTCTTGGAATGACGCGTGCTCGACGCAGTGCAATGGTTCTTTCGATCGATAGCGAAATTACTACCAAGCAACAAATCGCCAGTGGCAGCATTAGCCAGCCACCCTCCGATATTTTTGCGAAGAATCCAGGTAGCTCCCAACCTGCTTCGTCGGCAGATTCCGTGGGTGCCGCAGCCGTGTTGGGCCGAAATTCTGTCGATGGAATGGCAGATGCCGGAATGGAGGGGGCCGTTCCCGTGTTGAAGTTCTGATTGATGGGCTGAAAGGGTGGTGCCGACGTGGTTGGCTGATTGGGGAACTGCGCCATCGCAGGTCGCATCTGGATCATCCACCAGCTTGCGCCGATGGATAGAACGATCAATGGCAATACCCGGCTTAAAAGTTGCCATTGATGACGGTTCGGCTTCCCGTTGATGGGTAGCAGCCGACCGTGGGTAGGTTGGCGATGTTGTGGGTTCATCGTCGGATCGTCGGTTGGGATGAAGAAGTGGGTGAAAGATTTCTGTCGGATGACAAAGCCGCCATACGGTTACTCGCCGGAGCGGCATAAGAGGTGTCTGCAAAACGGCTCAGGATGGCGCCGTAGCAGAGCGTCGCTTCTTTGACACGGCCCATGCGTTCAAACGATTTGCCGGCCTGCAGATAAGAAGCCGCTACCCAAGTGCCTGTGGTGTCCATCGCTTCTACCTTGCGGTACGCCTCGATGGCATCTTTGTGCCGACGCTGCATATACCAGGTTTCACCAATCAGCCACTGTGCCCTGCCACGCAATTCGGCGGCGGTCTCGGGCGATCGGACCACCTGCTCAAGAATCCTGCGCGCCTCGTCAAAGTTCGATCTGCGGATCGCAAGTTCGGACTCCAACATCTCGGTCAAAGCAATGCTGGCGGCATTTTCGCCGGCAGCCTTGCGGGCAGCGGCGATCCGCTCTTCTGCTTTGTCCGCATCATTGCCGAATGCTGTTTCCGTTTCAGCACAGCGAATCAAAATGCGGAAGTCATCTGCTGATCTGACATCTGCCAGGTGAACCCACCATGCATGGGCCTGTTGGGTTTGGCCGGTTTGGGTGAGTGCTTCGGCGAATAGTCGCTCAACCGCGAGTGTCCTCGTTGGATCAGCGGTGTTCAAGTCTTCTGTCTCAGACGCGATTGCGAGCATCGACCATCGAGAGGTACGTCCTGCCCATCGGCACGCTGCCTCGCGCGCTGCAGGAGCGACTTTCCGATCAGAAGCAGAAGTGATCAGTTTGACCGCTAATTGCTCAGCGTCTGATTCTCGTTTCTCGGTATGCAGTTGCCGGAGCGTGTCGGAAGTGGTTTGGCCGGTGGTATCCGTGATTGCTAAATGCTCAGACAAGTTGGACCACGCAATCAGCTCTGATTCCTCTGAGGCAATGATCAAGCCAAGCATGGTTGTGTTGAGGTCAAACGATTCCAAGTCATTTGCATTTGCTTTTACCATGATCCAGTGCTTCACCGCACTCGGTATCAGAGCGGGTGATAGCCCGCAGTGTGTGCGTACGACGGCGAGTGCAGCTGATGAATCAGGCCAGCGATTCAAAAGGTCTGACAGCATGGCCGTGGAGTCGGCGTCGCGTCCCAGGTGCTTTAAGCATTGGGCGCATCCTCTCGCTGCATTGGGCGCGTCTTTATGACCGGGGTACTGATCAACAAAATTGGACAATTTACGGACGGCGTCGGGTGACCTTTCGTTTCGAACTGCAGTAGCCCAGGCATCGCCAAGAAGTGCCAGCGGACGTTGTTCCTGATCCGCATGGCTCAGGGCCATTGCATAGGCGGTTGTTGCATTCAGGTACGCACCGCGACTAAGGGATGCGGAACCCGCGCGAAGAAGAATCCAAACAGCAATTTTCTTCTGCTGCTCGGTTAGCTTCAGCGCGGTGCTGGTAGAGGGGGCGGATGGACCTGCTGAATCAGGTGCAGCGGTGTGATCCCCTAAAATAGGTTCAAGTGTTGCAATGGCTTGCGAAATATTTTGAGTTTGTACCATCACCTCACTTGCAGCGAGCCGGATAAGCACCTTGTCGCTATCGGACAGGTTGGAGGCTAGCGGTGACTCTGATGCATTTACTGCCAGTTGGTAAAACTCAATAGCTTCCTTGGCTTGTTCATCATTTTTCAAGCCGCCTGTATTTTGTAAGCCGCGTGCAAGTCGCGCGAGGGCGAATGTCAGGTCTTCATCTTGCGCGGTATCTGATGTGATCGTTCGCGCAAGTTCAACCGCAGCCTCCCAGCTTTGCTGAGAGGTGAGTTGATCAAGCTTGGCCGCATCGCCCTCAGCTGTCTGACCTTCCCTTGCAGGGATGAGCAGCAGTGTGAAAAGAGCGACGGTGAAAATGAAACGAATGGTTCTCGAGGGCATCTTCCGTGAGCCTGATGAGCCGAGCCTACTGAGCCGAGCCGTTGGTGTGATAACAGCACGAACGGAACCCACGGGTGGAATCCGCCCGAGGATGTCTTGCAAATACCCCAAATCCCGTGGCTGACGCAATCCCGACTAGGCTCTCTAGTTCGTCGGGCAGCTGGGGGGCACCATCTAAAAAAAGGGTCGCATCAGCTAGCGACGCTTCAGTTCTTCCATGAAACAGGAATCTGACAGCAACTGGTCAACGCCTGCTGCCATCGTGAAATTACGCTTAAACACCGGGTTTTGTTGGGGAAATGCCTGAACGACTGGGCGTTGGGGAGTATCATTTACACCAAATTTCAGTTGTGAAACTTGTGGCCCGTCCGTGGTGAGATTCACGGTACTTACCGAGTGCTGGTAGCTCTGTTCTAAAAATTCTTCGCCTTCCCCTTCCGCTGAGGCTGCAGCTAGCTCATTCAGAACCAGCAGAGCATCAAGCGTTGTCACAGCGTCACTGCCGTTTTGATCAAAGTAAAGCCCGGGAAACGTACCAGTAGCGAGGGGATCGTCAAGTTGAGAGGTGACTGGGTCTGAATACGCATGCTGCGCCAATTCGTTGAGGACGAGCAGTGCATCCAGCGTTGTCACTGCACTGTCACCATTGACATCGCTCGTGCGGAGAAAGTTCTGCCAAGGACTGGCGGGGCGGACATGAATGGTTGAATTGGCTAGCTGATGAGTTGCCGTTTGCGTAAAAGCATTATCAATGAGGGTGGAAGGCCCTAGGTTCCAGTTCCCGAGATCGCCGAAGTTGAGCTGGTCGTCATCGTTCAAAATTACCAGCAGTTGATTCCCAACCGGCGACATGTTGTTGATTGTGGCAGCATCAAGAGTGATGTTTTGATTGACCGAGAGGGTCAGGTCCAGTGTTTGAAAGTTCTCGAGCGAGACAGCTGGGTTGGTGAGGTCCAGCGTTGCGTCGTCTCCGACAAGTCGCACGGTGTTGTTACCACCGCCACCGCGGAGGCTCAGTCCAGAAGCGGGGAAGACGGCAGCGTTGTCAAGGTCGATGGTCAGCAATTGATCGATGTTGCGACCGGTTAAAGTCAGCGAACCGATGCTAGCTATGCTTAGTCTCAGTAGTTCGGTGCTGCCCGTCTGGGCAACCAGTTGTTCGCTGTCAATGAAGACGCTTGTTTCATGGTTCGTGAGTTCAACGTTGACGTCCTGTAGGTTTGCGCCGTCAAAAAGAGTGATCAGGTAATCCTCGACTTCACCGTCAGACGCTCCGCCAGTTGGATCGAGCCCACCGGCAGAGCTAATTCGGAATCTTGCGGCGGTGGGACCGACGTTTGATCCTGCGGGAATCTGATACGAAATCAGGTTGCTGCCAGTCGTGGCGTCAAGCGTGTCTGCGATTTGCTCTCCCGGGTCAGACCAGTCGCCATCAGCGTTGAAGTCGATCCATGCATCCACTTTGCCCGGTTGAGATGCAATGATTTCGAAACTTGACGTGGTATTGGCGGTCGCCAAAGTGATTGCATCGGCGATTTGCAGAACGCCATCCTCGTCAATTCCGTCGCCAGAAGCATCGGATGATGTTTGTCCGTCATTTTCTTCGTCAATGCTCACTCCCAAGGTGAGTGTGCCCGCTATGTGCCGTGCTCCGTTATCGGCGAGGGTGACAGGGTAGATTGCGGGCGCATCACCAAAATCCTGGTCCTGCAACACATCAATGTTCACTTGAGCAGTGTTGTTCTCGTAATTGTTGGAAGCGTCAGGGGTAAAGTTCGTGGAGAGTGTTTGGTTGTTGCCAATGCCAAGCACGGTTCCGGTATCCGGTGTGTAAGAGAATGATCCAGGAACGGCACTCGTCGCGTTCAGTTGCAAGGCGGTCAAGGGCGTTCCAACGCCAATTGCCGCGGGGTTGTTCCAGTTGATGGTCGGGGTGGCTTTGAGAACATTGATGGTCACGCTCGTTGAGACGGGGTCAAAGCCTGGCGTGGTGGGATTAAAAAGAACCTGCAATTGTTGGTTGGGATTGGCATTCAAGAGTGCCCCTAACGCGGGGGTATAAGTGAAGTCGCCAGACACGTTGGCTGAGGCATTGAGTTGAGTGGTGCTCAAGGGGGTGCCGTACACAATGTTGGCCGGTGTGTCCCACGTCAACGTGGGGGTGCTGGTAGTCACATTGATTGTTACCGTCGTGTCGGTAACGCTGTAAAGTTCCAAGTTGTCAGGGGTGAAGGTGGTTGTCAGAGTTTGCCCTTGGCCAAGGCTGAGCACCGTTCCGACATTAGGAGAGTAGGAAAAGCTTCCTGCGATGTTGGCTGTGGCGTTGAGTTGTGTCGAACTCAAGGCTGTTCCCACGGCAATGTCTTGCGGATTTGCCCAGTCGAGTTGAAGGGGAGGAAGTGTTTCAATTGCGCCGATGTCCAACCTGCTGACGACTCGATCGTGGGGTAAACCTCGCTGGTCAAAATGCAGGGCGGGGGTGAAGTTCTGTGGATCAAATGCAGGATCGCCGGCATCAATCAGTGGGCTGCCCTCTACAGGGCGGTGGCTCGGCGTCGGTCCGCCGTAGTCACTCAAGGCCAACAACATGGGGTCAATCACTCCAGTTGCGTTAGCGTCTCCTACAAGATTGCCATGCGTGGGATCGGCGGTTTGTGATTCGGCCAAACTGGTGCCTGCGTTATCGCCGATCAAGCTGTAGCGTACGGCATCCGCCGAAACCAGTACGCCGGTGCCTGTGAAGTCGGGAGCAGTTCCGCTGTCAGAATTATTCGCGATGACCGAGTTCTGGATGGTGAGGGTTGATGTACCCGCAGAGGTAAATGCAATTCCTCCACCCACACCGCTTGCTGAGTTGCTGACAATGGTGGAGTTGTGAATGGAAATTGTGGTGTCGTTGCCGTGGACGCCAGCGCCGTCACCTTCCAAGGTGTCGTTGCCAGAAATCGTAGTGTTGATGATCTGGAGCGAGCCACCTGTCATTTGCAGGCCGCCTCCCGGGGCGTTTGTTCCTTCGCTTGAGTTACCAGAAATGGTGCTCGATCTGATTTGCACATCCGCTTGTGACCAAATGCCACCTCCGCCTGCTGTCTCTCCCGCCGTGACGTTCGAGTTGATCCACGAATCAACGACCGATAAGTCACCAAGCAGCATCTGTACGCCAGCACCCGAAGCTCCAGTTCCCGATGTTGTATTGTCGATGATGCTGGTTGCATTGAGGGATAGCTTTCCGGAGCTGTTGAATCGTATGCCCGCACCCCCCTCGAACGCATTTTGTGTGTCACCCCCGCTAATCGTCAGGCCATCGATAACAGTATCCATGTCAGTGCCGACGATGTTGAAAACACGTGAGTTGCCTTGTCCGTCAATGACCGTACTGCTAACGCCCAAACCGTAAATGCCTAACGCTTGGGTAACTTGCAGCGAGCCCAGTAGCCCATCCATTGCAATCGTGCCACTCAATCCTGCGCTGAATTGAAGCAGGGTAAAGTCAGTGTTTTGGTTCGCTAGTGCAATTGCTTCACGTAAACTCAGGTCACCCGGTGTGCTGGCGGGGTCGTTGTCGAGTTCATCGTCGAGCGTTGTGATGAGCAAACTGTTGTCATTCACGGTCAATGTTGTCGATGACAGAGCGGAATTGCCGGAGTCATCCGTTACGGTGAACGTTACGGTGGTGTCACCAAGCGGAAAGAAAGGAATGTCCGCGGAAACTGTCAACGTGTCGTCGGCAATGTCACTTGAATTGGCAAGAATCAATTCAATCAGATCAGGGTGATCGAGGTTGGCACCTGATGGTGTGTTGGCATGAATAGCCAATGTCGGCGGTAGACTGAATGTGGGAGACGTTGTGTCCACAATGGTGATGATAGCCGAGGTTTGCGCCACGTTTCCTGAAAGGTCTGTTGCGGTGAAGGTAATGACATTGTCACCCATCGATAGGATTTCTGGTTTGTCGTTCGACAGTGTGGGGTTTGGGTCGAACACGTCGTCGGCAATGGCCTCGGCCAAAAAATCCAGGATGGCTTGGTTGGTGCCGCTGAAGCCATTGGTCGTGTTCGCTTCGGTGGAAATATTCCGCGGTGTGGTCACCGTGGGCGGAACGTCTTCCCGCATCATCAGTCCAGTGTCAGCAAGAATAGCCTTTTCAAGCAGTGTCAATTCCTGGGGTGATCCACCGGTAATCGTTGCATGGCACATTAGGTGAGTGACGGGTGTAAATACTCCGTTGGGAAAGTTCTCGCTATCCAAATGGGAAACACTGGAGGCCAATGAGAAAGTGGCGGGCGAGTACAGTGGAACTCGATCGCCGTAGATCGCGGTGGCGGTGGGGCCATCGAAAAACAATCCCGCGTTGGGGCCTGCACCACCGGTGCTATGTGCGTTCCACTGAGTCACATCCATTCGGTAAACAAAAGGCGAATTGGTGTCGGTATTAATGAAGCGATTGCCATTCAGGTCCGAGACGAAACGGTCGTAGGGCGCCCATGTCCCTGGTGTGATTATTCCGTTGCCTGCGTCATCTGATCCGTTGCTACGTGTGTTACTGGTGAAACCTAGCATGTGCACCAGTTCATGCTGGATGACTGCCTGAAGATCAATCTCCCCCACGCCATCCGCATCAGCGGGGTCAGTGGCGTAGGTGAAAGGATCACTGCTGCCAAAAAAGAAAACCTCAACCGTGCCATCGACGTCCGGACCGTTCAGATCTCCCTCACCCAGAATTTTCGAAGGTACGACACGATGCACAAAGCCGCCTCCCGGAACGGCGGGCCCAACCGCGGACGCGGCCTCCGCGATGCTGGTACCATTGAACGGTTCAGATGTCACATTGAGTGAAATGGTGGCGTCGTGAAGGATCTCATTGCCCAAACGGCTCGCAGCCGATTCCATCGCTGCACGGTACTCAGCGCCCAAGATGGGGTCATTGAAGCCCAGAGCGTTGCCTCCAAGAAAATTCAACTCGAAGGAAACAGCCAGCAGTCTACGGTCTTCAAGTTTTTCAGCTCTCAGTAATCGCTGGCGAGAGGCTCGTTCCATGCCAAGCTTTTTTACATGGCGTTGCTGACGCTGTCGGCGGGTACGATGGGGGCGATTGCGTCTCGGCATAGGTCAAATAATGTCAGTGACGATCTGGGTTGCGCGTGGACAAGGTGCAGGCTTTGTGGACCTTGTTGTAGTTGCGAGCGTTTGAATGCGGGCACGCGCAACCGTGATTAGGACGGTGCGTGAGTGTACAATGTTCCATGATTCCGAGCTTTTTTCACTGGATTTGTGCCCGGATCGGCAGAAAAATGGCCACCGCTGCGGTATCAGATTGATCGCAGCAGGGGAGCGTACTGTAAGGCTTGGCGCGGTAAGATAAGCACTCGCGACGGGGTGGTTTTCGCTGCCGAGTCAGTGTGACTGCCGCAAACAGATAGGGCTTCGTTCTCGGCTTTGTCGTTCGAAGCAGCTTTGTTGGGTAAGCAAGGCCGGCACACTGGCTTGGGTAACGATGTGCCGTTCACTCGCGGACGGGGGCGTGTTGGGGGGCGTGTGGCTGGGCATGTGTAACGCCCAGCAAGCCGTTGGCGAGCGGATAAGCGATGAGGCAAGCGTGGCGGGTGCATCCTTTTTGATGACCAGTGATTTCGAGCCACTACGCAAACCCTTTCCACGCAAACTCTGGTCACGTTAATCTGAAATCCTATTCCTCTAAACCTACAATTGGATGATGTTGAGCATGCGACGTATTCAAGCGACAGTTTTTCTTCTTTGCGTTTTTCCTCTGTTTGATGGGACGCAGCAGGCTTCTGCGGCTGAGCAAGGAAAGCCGAATGTGGTTTTCATACTCGCTGACGATCTTGGGTATCGGGAGCTCGGTAGTTATGGCCAGCAGTTGATTCGCACACCCAATCTTGATGCATTGGCAAAGCAGGGGATGCGTTTGACGCAGCATTACAGCGGTAATGCTGTGTGCGCACCATCTCGTTGTGTGCTGATGACGGGGAAGCATCCTGGTCACGCATTCGTAAGAGCCAATAAGTCGACACCGCCTGAGGGGCAGCAGGAAATTCCCGCTGATGAAATCACACTGGCAGAGTTGATGCGGCAGCAAGGGTACGTCACTGGTGCCTTTGGAAAATGGGGGCTTGGAGGTCCAGATTCAACCGGTGCTCCCTTACGACAGGGCGTTGATCGTTTTTTTGGTTACAACTGCCAAGCACATGCACATAGCTACTACCCGTCATATCTTTGGGATGATGATCAGCACGTCGTGCTCAATAATAATCCACCAGTTCCCGGGCACGCGTCACTTGCAAAAGGTGCGGATAAATCGAATCCCGCGAGTTACGATGTTTTTAAGGGGCAGGATTACGCACCCGATCGAATCAACGCAGCGGCTATGGAGTTTGTAAGGGAGAACAAAGATCGACCCTTTTTTCTCTACTACCCCACCGTTATCCCGCATGTCGCATTGCATGTGCCCGATGAAGATTTGAAACCATATTGGGATCTTGGTTGGAAAGATCCGCCTTTCACACGTGGTAAAGGTTACGGCTATACACCACACTTTACCCCACGCGCCGCATACGCTGCGATGATCACCCGTTTGGATCGTTACGTAGGAAATTTGCTGGATCTTCTGGATGAGCTGAAGCTAAGTGACAACACGCTGGTTGTGTTCACAAGTGATAACGGAACAACGCACCTCGATTTGGAAGTCGATTACACGTTCTTCAACAGTGTGGGTGAATTGCGTGGTCTCAAGGGATCGCTTTACGAGGGTGGTGTGCGTGTTCCGACGATCGTACGTTGGCCCGGACATGTTCAACCTGGAACGGTGAGTGATCGGGTAAGCGGATTCGAAGACTGGTTGCCAACATTGATGGAAGCTGTTGGCGGTGGGGATGACGTCTCCGATGAGGTGGATGGCATTTCAATGCTTGGGACTCTGGAAGGCCAAGAACAGGCAGAGCGTGAGTATCTGTATCGCGAGTTTCCCAGTTATGGTGGGCAGCAAACGATTCGGGTGGGCGACTGGAAAGCAGTCCGTCAGAACATGAGTAAAGGCAATCTGGAGATCGAACTCTACAATATCGCAGATGATATTAGCGAGAAAAATGATGTTGCCGAGGACAATCCTGCGGTGGTTGTCAGGTTAGAAAAAATGATGAGCGAGGTGCGCACGCCTTCGGAAATGTTCCCACTCAAGCCGTTAGATGGACGAGGGAAATAGTCGGGGAAAACAGACGCCGAAACCAGGTTTCGGAAATGGAGGGACAGCTTCATGACGGCGATGGCGATGAGATCGCGGTTTGTGCCGTCATGGTCGCGGTTTCTGCAGGTTGCGGCTGTTTTTAAAGCAGGCTTTCAGGTTGTTCGTAAAGACTGCTTGTCGTTTCTTCTGCCTCAAGCGGCACAAGCAGTTCGGACCTGTTGGCGAGGACTGCTTTCTGGGTCTGCAACCGCTGTTGTGCGTCTGACCTTTCTGCCGCCAAAAGTTGATCGAATGCTTGCCCCGAGATTACGCGTGATTCTGGTAGTAGTATTTCGGGGTCATACGTGATGCCCGGTTGCTGCTGGGCACGGACGTAACGACTGAATCGCTTTCCCCGTTTTCGCTTTTTTGCGATCAGGTTTGTTTGCTGTTCTGCCGTTTGTCGGGCGGCCCTTTGGACTGATTTATTGTGGGACCTGCCCGCGTGATCATCGTCGTTATCGCCACGCGTCATTTTTTCCCAGCGGGTCAACTCGCGGCCGAAAATGCTAGTCATGATACTGTCAGTTTGGTGACGCATGTGGTTCGATACCGCGCGGCTGCGTTTGAGGTGCGAAGTTGGAAACCAGTTTGAATCCCATACCGACTTGGCGGATTCTGCCAAAGCTTGCATGCTGCCCAGTAATTCGAATAGCAGTTTCATGCTAACCTTGTTTTCCTGCATCTGGTCAAAGGTGACCCCATAGTTCATGGCACGGTTGGCCAAATAGTTCAGCTTGGGCATCAGCGTTTCGACTCTTGACCTCCCCCATGTCTTTGCATTGCGTGCAATCGCCTGTTCGTTGTAGATGTCGTTTAGAAGGGAGTCGACGAGTTCGTTGCCGATTTGTTCGGTTTCAATGTCATCAAGCGGTCGGTCAATGTAATGTTCGTTGTAGCGTGGGAATGCCCGTTCGCTGACGAGGCGGATGAAACGGTCCACTTTGTCTTCGAATTTTAAAGCCAGAAATACACCGTGCTTGTTCGCTGGGCTCTCAATGAAGTCGCGATCAATTGCATCGATGCTTTTAACTTTGTAGTGGACGATGGATCCTTTGGTGGAATCGAGAGTGCGGCGCAGTTCAAGAGTGCCAAGTTGCCTGATGCGAAAGAAACCCCATGATGTGTCCGTTGCGCCGGTGTCGTGGCGATGAATCACAATCCAGCGATGCAAAGGATCGTCTCGCTTCAGCTTTCTAACGAGTGCTTCAGCCTTGCGTATCAATACGCGTTTTTTGGGCTGAAACAGAAATGTCCGTTTGGTGATCTGCAACTCATGGAGGGAACCCAACGAAATGTCGGCAAAGTCGCGGATCTCTGGGTTGTCACCACCAACCACCTGTTGGCTTTCGGCGGTGAATCGGTTCCAACGCGAAACTTCTTTGCAAAATGCCTGCGTGGAAGAGAAGGTGCGCTGTCGTGTGGTTTCTTCAACTGGGATCAACGCTGTGGCAAGTTGTTCAGAGTCACTCGTTTGAGAGTCGCCAACAATGTAGAAGTTGATGTCAAAGTCTGCGGCAGCGTGAAGGAATTGGGTCTTGCACAATTGCACGAAAGCTGATGTGGTGCCGTTAGGGGTTGTGAAGTAATTGTTGGGGATGATAATTGTCATCCCCCTCCATTGTTCAAGCAAAGATTCTCCGCGTTCCAGTTTTTTTGCAAGATCCAAAAAGCCATAGTAAGAAATGTCCCAGATGTCGATCCCGCTGCCAAAGTAATCAGCAAGCTTGGTCCATTTTTTGATTTCGTTTGAAGTGGTTCTCTCGTTGGCAATCAGCAGGAATCTGGCGTCGGCATCACGACGATAACTTTCTGACACGCGGATTTGGATTTTTCGGCAGTCGACGATCCGATGCTGGTCACTTCGCTCACTTGAAATCGGTCTTTGCAGGTGCAGGTCTATGGCAAGTGAAAGCTCTGTGTATGAATTCACATCGGTATGTGAGCTGATGCCGACACGGGTACGTATCGTATGGGTGTCTCCGGGGCAGAATTGTCGAACAGGTTGCTGGAAGGGCGATCGGTGTAAGTCGTGTTCCTGGTCCGTGGGATCGAAGAAGACGATGGGGCTATGGCTCGACTCGTCTTGAGTTGTTTCATCGCTGGGCTGTTCATCGCTGGGCAGTTCGTCGCTGGGCAGTTCGTCGCTGGGGTAGATGCGAATTGCAGACTTGACGGCCCGAGCCAGATGGGTTTGGTCGAACGTTTCGTCACTCGTGTTTTTAATCGACCATGTCAGAATGGTGGATTCCCCCGGTGTGAGACTTGTTAATGAACGCACGCTTGAAATTTCGACTGGGAATCTGACTTCGATGTCTTCACCATTGGGGAACTGCCGAAATGGTCGCCCGATTCCTCCCTCCATCCACGCCACTGGACTGACTGGGTGCCTGAGTCGGAAGGGGCGGTTGCGTGGTTGTTCCACCGCATAGTCACTCACCCGTAACGTAATTCCTTCCGTGGTGAAAACCGTGGTCTGATCTGGTTGCAGCGGTTGCTGCATCTTTAACCCGGTTCCAGCAGAGTGTAGCCAGCGATCTGTTTCTATCAGAATGCGGATGGGGTAATTGTGAGGCAACGGCATGCCGCCTGAGTTCCTTACCTCAATTTGGTCAATCGAAATCAGGCTATCGGGTTCGATGATATTGGCTTCAGCTGCCACGTCAAAAGTGGTCAGTTCGAGGTCGAAAGGTGACGGGTAGAAGTTGCGTTTTCCCGCTGCGTCAGTGACTAGAATCTGCAGCTTTCCAGCGTCTCCCTGGTAGCCATCTTGGGCTCGGTAGAATGATGGTAGTCCGCTGTGGCCACGCGGGCCATTGTGACCACCAGGTTTGGTGCGTCGAACGGAACGTCTTGCCATCTTGCCATCATGGCTTCTGTAGCTTTGCGTTTCGGTCCATGAATGAGAGTCACCTCCTTTACCACCTCTTCCACCGGTGCCGGGATGTCCGGGCCGGCCGGCGAATCCAATGGATCCCCCCGTCAAGTTTCCTTTGACCAGCATCAACAGGCCGAGTTCTTGATCGCTAAGCGTGATTTGAATTTTTCCGCCGCTGCCACCGTTAGATCCGTCGCTTGCATCCCCTGCATGGCCACCGTTTCCGCCAGGTCCTCCATTGCTACCACTTCGGTAGCGGGACGCATTGCTACCACGGGAACCCGTGGCACCAGGTTGTCCATTGCCGCCACGTCCCCCGTTTCCGCCACGTCCCCCCACAGCCTCAATGAACAGATAGCCAGCCGTCTTGATGGCAAGGTTCTGGATGTTCAACTCGCGTTGTGTCTGATCAGTGCGCAGCGTACCTGAGACCTTCAGCAGACGAGCGCTCGGTCCACCTGTCTGCTGAAGATGCAGGTTGATCGAACCTGCGTCATGCCCGCGTTGGGAGGGACCCGCGTTACCACCGCGTTGACCGTGACCGCCGGACCGCGACGGTGGCATGTGATGGTTCAGGCCTGCTTTGCCATGTTGCCCTGCGCGGCCGCTGATATCGATCAGGTGCAAAACCTCGGTTTCGCCATCGGATGAAAAGCATCCAGCATCGCTTATGTGCCGCACTCGATTTTCCTCGTTCAGAGAATGCCAGACGGTGATGACACGATCGTCAATGAGCTGTGCAATGGTGCGAGATGGTGCGAGATGGACAGGGTTTGTTCGCGCCCCATCGCGTGTTGATCACTCAATCATTGCAGTGACTTACTGGACATGATTGTAACGCTTTTCTGTTGGGGCGTTCTGGGGCATGCATGCCAATTCAGTCATCCGCTCAAAAGTGCTCTCGACAATCGATTCAATCACTGACTGTGACCTAAGGTCGGTCACGCCAGTGCATGCTGGTTTAGAATCCGCTTGGGGCACTTCCGGGAAAGACGCTTGATTGCACAAATGGCAAGTGATTACACAAATGGTAAGGTCAGGAGTCCATGGGTTTCGTTAGTGATGTTTTTGGTTGACGATCTGGTGATGTGCTCGCAGCATTCGGGGGTTGCTAGCCTGCGATGATCGGAGGGACTCGGCATGCCTGATGAGAAGGGCTATCTTAAGACAGTGAGGTCGCTTGTTCGTTGATAAGCGTTTTTTGGGCATTCAAACTGAGATGGAACGGAATGAGAGAGCACGAGATCGAATTGCGTGTTCGTTACGACGAGGTTGATGCAATGGGCTTGGTGCACCATTCCAATTATCTTCGGTACTTTGAAATTGGTAGAACCGAATTGCTGAGAGCGTCGGGGGGGTGTTACCGCGATATGGAGGCGGCTGGGCAATGGGTTGTCGTCGTGCATGTCGACTGCAGGTACCGAAAGCCTGCTCGATACGATGACGTGATTACGGTGCGAACCCGTATCGAAAAGGTCACCGTGGGAAAAATTGTGCACGCCTACGAAATCACGTGTAATGATGAAAAACTTGTAACTGCTTCGGTCACCCTCGTTGTGATTGACAAGCAAGGTAGCCCTCAGCGTGTGCCCGAAGAATTGCTGAAGCTGTACGGCTAAGAAAGAGGGACTTTCGTAGCAGTCCCTCTCTGTGTGAGAGTTTGTGTGAGAACAGATGCCTCAGGTCAGCAGGTTTCCCTCAATGCCAAGGCTCGGTGTTGATCAAGCCGCTTTCGGTTCGCCGTCATCTGAGGGACGAGTTTGGGGAACCTTGCTCGCATCGTTTGGTAAGGGACGTGAGTAATCCACTGGGACGGTCGTCGTTTTCGATTTGTCGATGTGTTGATTGATGTTTTGCTGGGTTTGGCCAGCGGACGTCACTGTGTTTGACGGCGGTATTGCCCTTGGACCAGTCAGGCCGGAGGGAAGTGGATCTTTGGTGAAAGAGGGGGAGGGTGAGGCTGAGGAAGCGCGCTCTGGGGTGGTGGTGTTTGCGGTCAGCTGGGATGAAGGAAGCGAGAACGTAGATTCGTCCATGCTCTCCGTTCGCCGCTTGGGACGCTGCACGGCTTCCATTTTGTCGAAGACGTTTCCAATCAACTTGGGGTGGTAGCAGATGTAGCACCAGCCCAGTCCGACTGCGGCGGAGCCAAACAAATCACTCAGAAAGTGAGACCCGCAGTACATCCTTTGCAGCATGGTGCCGATGCAAAACGCGAGGAACAGGGGGCGACCGCGAGGAACGACAATCCACAATCCAACCGTCAGTGCAGTCGCTGTGGCAAGGTAACCACTGGGAAAGGCTCGCATGCCTGCATCGTATTCCGCAATTCTTGACAAAGTCCAATCGAACGACCAGATCCAAGCGTGCTCGTTCGTTGCCAGGTCGAGTCTCAATGAATTGGGACGTGGTCGCAGAACGAACATCTTGACCAGAGTTGCGACGGCACCGCTTCCCAAAGCTAACGTTGCAAGTCGTGGCATCTTCCAGCGTTTTGTTGGAGCCATCATCAGAATGGCAACAAGGATCAGGAAAATACCGCTTCCATGAGCATAGATCAGTGACAGGTCAAGCATCTTGCCGACTTCTTGCGGCAACACGTCGTCTCGGCACCAACGGGCGATGGGTATATCCAGAAGGGTCGCCATTGGTACCAGCAGCAAAGAAATGACAGACAGCCACAGCAGAGCTGCAAGATGAAATTTCTTGGTCTCTTCGCGAGGCGGTCTGTTTCGTTGATCACCATCTAGACGTGAGTAATGAGGCCTGCTCACTGTTCGATCGCCGCGGTCGCTGCGGTCCACACGTACATCGCTTGCCATCTGAACCTCTTTTGGGATCGAATGGCTGGCGGTCGTGTTCGTATCGGTTGATTTTCTCGAGCTGGACATAGCTCACAAACCAATCTGTTAGTAGTGCTAGCTGGTCACTCTTGTTGTCTGCTTCGGATTTCAGTCCGAAACAGTACAATCCGTCGCGAGTAACGCCTCGTTAAGGTGTTGCCTTGCTAGGCGGCACGGATGTGATCTGTGCTTCGTTCACATGTTTCTGCCACGCGACCATCTTCACTCCAACAAAGCAGGCTTCACTCATAACAAGGCACGTGTTCTGCCAAGCAGTGCGATTTGCTTGACACAGGATGTCTGTGCCTAAAAACAGACATCGCCTGAGTTGTGGATTGAGCTGATGATCTCGACGACTTTGGGAGGCTAGTAAAAATTCCGTGTTGAAGGAAATAGAAGAAAAGTTGGTTGGCTGCATTCTATGAAGGTTGACTGCCATCTGTAGATACAGGGCAGGAGCCACCATTGATCTGGCTTGGCGTCTGCTTGCTGGCGAAACATGAGGGAATGGCAACATGGAAACAGGTCAGCAGTGTGCTGAAAGTCAATGGCGATAGAGGGGGCTTCTCTGACCTCAGCTCTGATCCTTTTGCGTCGTTACTTTTTCGATCTTGTGCCGGTCCCCCTTTGCGGGCTAAAAGCGACTCTGAAATTTTCATTTTTCCACACGCCTCAGGTTTAGGAATGCGGTCACGCAAGCTATTCCAGACAATTGTCCTGCTCATCGGCTGCACGATGGGCTCCGCATTGAGTTACGCGCAACGCCTCGAGGTGACGCTTCCGGATGACCCAGCGGCCGTCATTGCTGTGGTGGGGAAATCCAACGTTTTGCTGGGTGATCTGCTGCCACAGGTTGAAGCGAGGATCGCTGATGTAGAGGAAAAATCGGGCCAGAAAATTCCACCAGAACAACTGCGTACAGCGAGGTTATCGCTCGTGCGAGGGTTGTTGGGGAAAACTATCCAAGCCAAGATGATGCGTGAGTCGTTTCTTCTGGAGCAGGTTGGCATTGAGAATGCGGATAAGCGGGAAGAAGCAGACGCAAAGCTTTCCGGACGCGCACGTCAGATGTTTCACGAAGCTGAATTGCCGGAATTAAAAAAACAATACGGCACCGAGGATCTTCGAGAATTGGATGGCCTGCTGCGAGAGAAAGGAAGCTCACTGCTGGCGAGGCAGCGGGACTTCGTTGATCAGATGCTGGGACACCTTTACTTGCGTGGCAATGTAAATCGTAAGCCAGAGGTTTCACTGTCGGAGATCATCACTGAATACGAAGCGGATAAAGAACTTTACTTCAGAGCCGAGCGGGCTCGTTGGGAGCAGTTGACGGTATTGAATAGCAAGTTTCCCAATGAGCAGGCCGCGCGTGCAGCGATCCAGGAAATGGGCCGCGAAGCGGTGTTCGGCGGTAGCATGCAGGCGGTAGCCCGAGCCAGAAGTCAGGAAGCGTTTGCAAGCAAAGGTGGCGTTCACGACTGGACGTCCCGTGGGTCGCTCGCTTCCGAGTCGTTGGATAAGCAGATTTTCACACTGCCGCTGAACAAAATCAGTGGAGTGATTCAGGACAGACTTGGATTTCATATCATTCGCGTATTGGAGCGTGAGGCTGCCGGCTACACGCCCCGCAGCGAATTGCAAGATGAACTCCGGAGCAAGATTCGCGAACGGAAGATAGAAGAGTCGCAGCGGGTCGCCTTGGATCGAATGCGGGAGAAAATCCCGGTCTGGACTTTATTTCCAGATGACATTCCTGGTTCGAAGCCATTGCCGGTCAGCATTGCTCGACGAAATACCCCAGCGAATCGATAATGGACGGAAGTGATTCACGGCCACAACCAGCAAAGCATCAAAAGGGGGCTATCCCTGCCGGCGCTCGCATGCTGTGTCTGCTGGTTGTTATTTCTCTGGTTTTGGCGATTTTTTCTGGAATTGGCTGTCGACAGTTTCGCTATCGTTTCCGGAATGCTCCGCCAGAGCAATTTGTTCCCAATCCTCTCGACTTGCCTGCTGCGCCTGATGCCTTTGTGTGGTCGCAGGTCATTGATGCGGTGGATGATTATTTTCGCATCATCCGAGAAACTCCTGTCCAAAACGCAGATGGATTCATTTTGGATGGGCGGGTGGAGACAGCTTATTCGATTGGTGCCTCGTGCTTTGAGCCATGGCGGAAAGACAGCACGCCTGGTTTTGAGCGTTGGCAAGGAACATTGCAGTCAATTCGCAGAAGGGCCATTGTGACTGTGAGGCCTCGAGGTCCCGGATACACCATTGAGGTGGTGGTTCAAAAAGATCTCGAAGATGTGGGGCGTGCTATATCCGGAACGCAGTCATCTGTCGGAATCCGTTACGATTCCAGCATTGAGAGACGTGGTCGGTTGGTGGACGGTACTGCCGAAACTCTGGGGTGGATCCCTCTGGGTAGGGACTCTTCGTTAGAACAGGTAATCTTGAGCGACATTTTCGGTCGTATCACTCAGAAGGACACGGAAGGATTACTTCATCACTGAATGGACATTGGGAATTCGTAGGGTGGTCGTCGAAACCGCACAATCCATACGCATTGCCTGACTTCGTGCCGTTGAGACTATAGACTTTTTTGGGAGCTAAATTTCAGCGTCTGGGTCGCCGATACCAACGCTGCCGGGGAAACGAATCAACTCGTCCCTGCGGCTTGAACTGATTGCTCCGCCAGCCAAATGGATGCAGATGATCGGCTTATCGCCTCGCAAGATTGACTTTTCGACCCTTTGTGTCACCGTCGAAAAAAAACTCTGTGAACTCGGGCATCTCGTGCCCCACCAATTCCCGATGACGCAGCGGGAAGTGATTCGAAGTGGAGAGACCGTTGGTGTTTACTTTTGTGTCCATGGGCCCAGAAGTGTGAAACTCACCGCCATCTGTGACTTCTCAAAAAATACCGTGATTTTTTACGGCAGTGATGGAATTCGGCGCGAAAGCTTGCATGTTGCGGTCAAGGAACCGGCTGCCGTCTCTGCTTGACGGCAAAAATTACCGATCGAACTTGACTCTCACGAATCGCAAACTTTAGAGGGCAGAGCATGAAGTGCTATGTCCCTCTTATGACTTTGCTCGTCTGCAGCATTCTGGCATTGACCAGTGGCTGTCGAATGGCAGCCCCAATCCATGCGTGGGCACCTCCGCAATTGGGTTCGGCTGTCGGCAAGCAGGTCGCTTTGTCAGGGGTTCAGGGACCGAGGGAGCTGGCTGGGCCTTTGCAACGGCAGTTGCTCAGTCAGGTGCCGAAAGATCCCGGGCGGCAGCTGACGATGGTCAGCCTGGAGGAAATGGTGGCCTACGAGTCATGCGATCCTGCGGGCTCAGATTCCAAAATCAAGCTTGTTTCTGCTCTCGACGAAAATCCCAATGACCTTGCGGTCGCAAGCGTAGCGCGACATCAGGGTATTGATTATGTGCTCCGGGGCGAAGTGATTCAGAAGCGACATGCTTCGCAGCAAAATCAGGCCGATCCGGGGACGCTCAACGTTTCATGGCGGTTGACCGGACTCGAAGCTGAGTACCCAGGGGGTGGAAATCCGATCATCCTGGATGTCAAATCAGCACGGGAACTTTATCCCGACCTTGCGTATGTTTCAGACCTCAACGAGGTGCTAACGCAGGCGATGGTAAGAGAAACCTTTCGGCTGATCACGCCATCGGTAGATCGGTATCAAGTCGCGTTGGAGATTCCGTACCTGTTGCCCGGCAGTGCCAAGATCAGAAGAGGAAATCGAGCTGCCCGCGAGGGGCGGTGGGGCGAGGCCGAGAAGCTGTGGTCCGACGTTCGGGAACGACACCCAACCCAACTTGCTGCCTTGCACAATTTGGCTCTCGCAGCAGCCGCAGGGCAGGACTTTTCACGAGCTAAAAAGTTGGCCCGGAAGGCCATGCGCTACAATCCAAGTCAATTGCACAAAAAGACATTGGTGTGGATCGAATTGAAGCAGCGGGCCTACCATCAAGCTTTTGCCCTCCCGGATCCACCGGAAGGTTGGTTTCTGACCGACGCGTCAAGCGAGCCAGTCTCAACAGAGGTCGTGTCCGCTGGGTGGGTGGGTGAGTGATCTGTGACGCAGTGTTGGACACAGCCTTGGCTACCAAGAGCAGTCCTCAACGAGTTTGTATCGTGCTTCACACCCTTTTCGTGACACTGCCTCTTTTCGTGACACTGGGGTGCTTTGCTGCATTTTCATTCATCCAGCGTGTTCTATCATCGCCCATAAACGAGGGTCACTGATATGGTCAGCAATCAAGTAGGCGCCCTCGAAGTTCTGATCTTGAGTGTGGATGCTGGGGATTGCCACGGTACAGGCTCGGGCCGCAATCGCGGCAGCACACCCGTTGCCACTATCTTCAAGCACAAGCATCTGTTCAGGTGAAAGATCGAGTTTTGTCGCAGCTCGTAGGTACATCTCTGGGTGTGGCTTACCGTGCTTCACGTCATCTCCCGTCAGGATGAAGGCGAGGTCCTGCTTCCAGGCGATAGGCTCAAACAGAATGTCGACAAATTTGCGACGACTGCTGGTTGCCAGACCAAACGGTATTTGATGGGTTTTTAGATGCTCAATCCACTCAGGGACCCCAGTGATTGGCGGTACTCCCTCGGCAAGCTTGTCTGCGAATAGTTCATCTGATTCCGCTAGTAAGCTTTCAGGGCTATCTTCAAGCGAATGAAAGTCAACCATTTGCTGCAACGCTGCTACGCCCACACGTCCCATCATCCGTGACTGCAATGCTTTGCTGTACCGGAGTCCTCTTCTCTGCAACACCGTGTCGCCAACTTCCCAGTACAATCCTTCCGTGTCGAACAGAAGTCCGTCCATGTCCAGTGCGACACCGCAGATTTTGGGTGATGATGAGGTGTCCGGGGAAGATTGGGTTGATGAGTCTGCCGGATGCTGCAGGTTTTTTTCAGGATGCTGCGGGGTTTTTTCAGGATCAGGAGTAGAACTGTCGTATGAGTGGGAATTGGGGTGATTCATGAATGGTTTGCTATCGGGTTTCACAATCGAAGGTGGTAGCACGGTGGGTCGGTCATTTTTTAATGCCACGACCGATGGGATGATTCAGGAAGATGCCGGACATTGGTCCATTGAGCCATACATTCCGTTGAAGACTGATTCGCTTGCTGATTATCTGGTTCAGCGAGGTGAATTATCGGAAGCCTTGCACGCGGAATTTCGGACACGGTGCAACGTGATCGATAGGTTACACCATGAGCACACCGGAGCGTATCACCGCCAGTTCACCTCGCTGTACGCCTCGGTCGACCCGGACAGCGACTGCAAGCCTCTGCTCACCGACTCTGTCGGTGTTTCAGACGCGGCATTCCAGGGCATCCCGCGGGCAATGACGGATCTGGAACCGTCATCAACTCATTTGGCCGTCTCGGAATCTTCCCCGCAAACTTCTACAGCGGGCGGCAAAGGCAGTGGCAACTCCCCCGCCGCGACAGTGGGGGCGGAGAAAACCACCTCCATCGCATCGGAAAAAACAGACACGAAACAGCAAATGCAGCAGGTCATCGAACTGTTGGGGCAGACCATGGAGGATGCGGGATACAAAAACGTGGAACGTGCGGACATTGAGAAGTGCGTTGGAGTGGCCAGCCAATGGGGCGTTCCTTTGCATGTCGATCTTGGTTTGTTCGAGCAACTCGTGGTCTACGCACGCGGGGACATCATGGGAACTCGCTTTCGACGCCGCCTGCGAAAACTGTATCGCATGGAAGCATTCGAAATTCCTGTCTATCAGCGCATGGTTGTCGCCTTCCAGCTCGAATCTGAATTGCAGGGCGATGAGGCATTGGGCACTGGTAAGATGCATTTGCGAATGTTCAAGAATATTCCCAAGGAGGATGTGGATACCTTGTTACCCGGTGCTCGGGTGCGAATTTCAGGACTGGATCATGTGAAGATCATCGTTCCAAGTCTGGGAGGGTTTCTGATGTCGCTTCGCAAAATAGCACAGTACGCAATTCTCTTTGCTGTAATCGCATTGCATTGGTCGTTGATCCTGATCGGACTGCTGATTGGGTATTTGATCAAAAGTACGCTGGGTTACTTCGAAGCCAAAAAGAAAAGAGAACTGAAACTGACAAGAAATCTTTACTTCCAGAAACTGGATACCAACGCAGGGGTTGGGCATCGCGTCATTCAACAAGCACACCGGCAGAGAACATGCGAGTTGGTCGTCGCTTGCTATGCGCTGCAAACGGCTGACGAACCACTCAGCCCACGACGTCTGCGTCGTCGATGTGAACGAATTCTTAGAGAGGCTGTTGGCGTCGAGATCGACTTTCAGATTGAACGTGTGCTTCGGTCCCTGCAGGAGATGCATGGTGCACTGAGTGATGGGAAACGATGGCGTTTGGCACCCCTTGAATCGCTCTCATGAGCTTGGGCGATGGGATCAAACGAGAGCAGGCAGTCCTGGAATGTCGAAAATTCGCTCGATGCGAGAACCTTCGCAAGTTTATGTGCGATTGAGCTACCGTTGGTTGTTGGTCAATCGATGCGAAGCCAGTGTTTGTTGAGACCGGTGCTTTTTGAGACTGTTGTTTTCCCCGCTAGGCCTCGCGGATGGCTTCGTCGACCTGAGGTAAATCTTCAATCGTCTCGAGCCCAAACAGAACCAAAAATCTTTCGGTGGGGTGATAGTGAGGGACGGCACGTCCACCCTCGGCTGGCTTGATCCGTTCCATTCTTAACAACTGACGTCTCACAAGTTGGTTCAGCAGGGGGCCACTTTCGCGTCCTCGTTGATCCTGAACTTTCTGGGCCGTGATGCCGGGTTGATACGCCACCAGCGAAAGCACCTCAATTGCCGTTTGGCTGAGGCGAGTCTCTCGGACCTTTCCTAAAAACGATCGACGTACTGCTTCGACCTCGGGTGCGATTGACATCCGATAACCTTGCTCATCTCGCATGATCCGCAGGCCCTGATCGGCTTCCTTGTAGGATTCATTGAGTTGGTCAATCAACTGGACGACTTCCTCGGGGGAAACGTCTCGCATCAGTGATGCAAGGCGTTGCTCGGTAAATCGTTTGTTTTCTGGGTGCCCGACAAAAAGAGCCGCTTCAACGATTGCCTCGGGCGTGACGAGGGCTTCGTGTTGGTCCGTTTCTTGCTGTTCCTCGTCTGCGACGTCCGATTCAGCAGTCTCATCCTCTGGGGCGGCTTCGGCAGGTTGTGCAAAAGCTTCGGGGTCATGCTCGGCAGCGACACGAGCATAAGCCGCGCCGAGGTCATCCATCGAAAGTCCGTCCATGTCTTCTGTGAACTCATCTGCGAGTTCATCGTTGGATTCCAATGCAGCCTCATCCGAATCATTCAGTTCACCTGGGGCGTTCTGTTCCGGTTGTTCGTCGTCATTCATTTTGGACTCCTTATCCTGCGCTATGACGGTCTTAAAAAGTCTGAAATCACACGCTTGACTCGAGACGAAAGGCTGCATGATGCTTGAAGCGACAGGCAGCCACCCGTTCATGAGGGGAAGCTGTTCATGAGGGGACGCTGTTTGGTTGTTCAGACCCATTCCTGAATTGTGGGTTTGATGACGACTTCAGGTACGTTCGCACGAGGTGGCAGGGCACAGATCGTCACCACCACCGACGCGATGTCCTCGGGCTGTAGGATGGCATCTTTGTGTTCTTGCGAAACGGGTGTCGGGCGATTGTCAAGGATCGGCGTGTTGACCTCACCGGGATACACATTCGTAATCCGAACGCCCTCTTCGCGGAGTTCATTGGAGACTGCGGTGCCGAGAGCGGTCATCGCAAACTTGCTTGCACAGTACACCACACCACCCAGCGTGATCGCGCGTTTGCCGGCGACAGATGAAATATTGACCACCAGACCGTCTTTGCGTTGACGCATGGAGGGTAGCACTTCGTACATGCAACGGTAGGCACCGCTCGCATTGATGGACAATACGCGTTCCCAGTCTTCGGGTGACATCTCTGCCATGGTACGTTTTTGAATATTGATGCCAGCACTGTTGACCAGAATATCGACCTCACCAACATTTGCATGGATATCTGCAAAGAATGTTTTCACGCTTTCTGTTTCAGCGACATCAATTGCATGAGCGCGGATCGGGTGCTCGCTTTTGACTTGATCTGACAGAGCCTGTAGTGGATCGACCCGTCGGCCTCCAACGGTGACCTTGCAGCCAGCCTCGGCAAGTCCCCTCGCGATTCCTGCTCCAATGCCCGTTCCACCACCTGTGATCGCGACGACTTTACCTGCTAACTGATTCACTCTGAGACGTCCTCATATGCGAGTTCTTTACAAAAAAAGGAGTGTAGCAGAGTCCAGCAGCAACAACACGACCAGAAAGCGACTCGCGATTCAGCCTCGGCCTGCCGATGCTGCTTGGTCTGGTGTCTCTCGTGGTGACTTCGCAGCTCTGTTTCGGATTTAAATTGCACTTCGCGAAGCGATTGGCCTGTGATTAAGGGTGGCTGCGAAACTGCCTCGTTTCCTTGAGATGTTGCCTCAGGTCCGCTCGGCACTGATTGGCGAATTCCGCGACTGCAGTGGTGCGATAAGAGGGATAGGTCCAGCGGTGATGCTGCCATGCTTTCCCCACATAGGTCAGGGTGACCTCCGCAAACATGCCATCACGGAGATACAGGCGATGGTCGCGGTCCTTGGTGGTCGCGAGTACCAATTTTGCTTGCGTCATGTAGCCTGGGTCGAGGTTGAGGGGACGTTCCTCTTCGTGTTGAGATGATTCTGTGTAGTCCTGTTCCCATTGATTGGTTTCATTTTTCCAGTCTGCAAGCCCCCCGGGATCGGTGAAACCGGCGAAGGCAATCAATGATTTCTGCAGACCGGATCCCATCGATGGTGTGTAATAACCACCCGCTTCAAAAGGAATTTCCGGGGATTCAATCGTCGCGTGCCCCCATTGGTCGGCCAGACGCGCGATGGCCCACTGACGTGCGGCATCGTGACGCGTGATCACAGCGCAGAAACGCACGACCGGTTCGATTAATCGAGTGGCTGACATGAGTGGGACCTCCTCTGCGAATCGTTCTGGGCTTGGTAAACTGACGGAACAGCAAGTGAGGGTGATGATAACCATCCTGATGGCGTTTCGTCTTGACCCCATGGTATTGGTCCTTTGCAAAATGCTGTTGCCGCTGCAAAAATCACCTGCCGCTGATGGGTAGTATTCCCTTTTGTACATGAACTTTGGTATTCCTTATGCATCCTTGGATTTCTGACCGCGCTGATTCGTTCGACAGCAGTGGCATACGTCGTGTTTTTGATTTGGCAGCCAATCTGAAGGATCCGATCAATCTTTCGATTGGACAGCCGGACTTTGACGTTCCCGGTGAAGTCAAACAGGCGGCCATCGAAGCGATTGAGTCTGGAAAGAATGCTTACTCGCCAACGCAGGGGATTGGGCCGCTGCGAGAACGGCTGCAACAGCAAGTGGGCGAGCAGTATCCCAATCACGGTGACCGTGATGTGTTCGTCAGCAGTGGAACCAGTGGCGGCTTGATGCTGTCGATGCTATCGATGATCAATCCGGGTGATGAAGTGATTTATCTGGATCCGTTTTTCGTGATGTATCCTGCATTGGTGCAGATGTGCGGAGGAGTTCCGGTGCCAGTTGATTCCTATCCGGATTTTCGACTTGATCCCGCAAAAATCGAGGCGGCCATCACGCCCCAGACCAAGATGATTTTGCTCAATAGCCCCGCTAATCCTACAGGAGTAACCGCCGCGGCAGACGACTTGAAGCAGGTGGCGGAGTTGGCGGCAGAGAAAAATATCGCGTTGGTATCAGATGAAATTTACAGCAATTTTCATTATGACGACGAGTTTGTGTCACCAGCTACCTATAACGATCAGACCATTGTGATTGATGGATTCAGCAAGAGCCACGCGATGACTGGCTGGAGAGTTGGGTATGTGCACGGGCCGTCTGAGGTCATGTCTGCGATGCTGAAGTTGCAGCAGTACTCGTTTGTTTGTGCACCGCAGCCGGCACAGTGGGGAGCCATCCGGGCGATGGAAGTCAGTCTCGATGGCTACCTGGAAGATTATCGACGGAAACGTGATCTGCTGGTTACAGGGCTAAGCGATTGTTACGACGTGGTAAAACCAGGCGGAGCTTTCTATGTCTTTCCCAAAGCTCCCGCGGCAAGTGGCGCTGCCTTTGTTGAGGACGCTATCTCCCGCGGCTTGCTGATCATTCCCGGCAATATTTTCAGCCATCGCGATTCGCACTTTCGAATCAGTTTTGCAGCACCCGACGAAACCTTGCACCGTGGGATTGAATTGCTGCGAGAATTAGCAAAAAAGTAAATCGTAAATCAGTGCTAGCCCTGATTTCCATGATGATCATGAGATCATGAGATCATCGGCAACACGACGATCGCGGCAAGAAGAAAGGCTGGCGTGGGACACAGTTGCGGCTTATCCCAAGGTGTTTCCGGCGGTTGTAGCGGCCTCAATCACTGGTCCTGACCAAAATCCAAAATCCAAAACCCCAAATCACTCATCCTCGTTCAATACCCGCCTTAGCTGGTGTCGAATCCGGGGCCCTGAAGCGATAAACTGTGTGCCATCGTTCATTACAAAACCACTCGTCCCGGCACCAGAGTCGACCATGGCTACGATCCGATTATTTCTGCTCGCGATGTTAATGACGCTTGTCACGCAGGTGAGTAGCCTGTCCGCGGGGAAATACAACTCAACCTTAAGCCCCGGTGATGCGGCTCCTGCTTGGAAAAATCTGCCGGCAGTTGATGGAAAAAAGTATTCCCTCTCGGACTTTGAGTCGTCCAAAGCCATTGTGGTTGTCTTTACCTGCAACAGTTGCCCCTACGCGGTTGATATTGAAGACCGATTGCTGGCCTTCCAGCAAAAGTACGGCAAACGAGGCGTGGCTTTGGTGGCCATCAATGTCAACAAGGTGGAAGCTGACCTGATGCCCGCAATGAAAGAAAAGGCCAAAGAAAAGGCATTTCAATTTCCTTATCTGTTTGATGAAACACAGAAGATTGCAAAAGACTACGGCGCAAAACGCACACCTGAATTCTTTGTGCTCAATCAAGAAAGAAAGATCGTCTATATGGGGGCGCTGGACGATAGTCCTGAGGGAAAAAAAGTATCCAAGCGGTACGTCGAAGCAGCAGTCGATAGAACGCTCGCCGGCGAAAAAATCGAAATTGCAGAAACCATTCCTGTCGGCTGTGCTGTGCGGCTTGAACGCACTCGACGAACCAGACGAGTGCGTGAAAAGTAGGTGCTTGGTCAGCCAGTGCTCGCCCTGCAAATCACCGCTGTGACGACGTTGGGAGCTGGAAGTTGCCAACGGCTCATCATCGCTGGGATTGAAGTCACCGAGTGATGGCGTCACTGCTCTGTTTGGTCACTGCTCTTCTTCGAACATGCCATCGAAGATGCCTTCACCCATAAGTGTCTGCAGGATCACCGGGCAACCTTCCTCGAGCATGTCCAAGACCTGATCGAAGCCATCTTCCTCTCCGTAATACGGATCTGGTACGTCGCTTGGCCAGTTGTCATCGAGGTAATCACTGAACATTCGAATGTGAGGCATCAAGCCGCCCGCAGTTTCGAGCAAGATTGCATGGTTCTCAGCATCCATCGCTAGAACTAAATCAAAACGTTCAGGGTTGAGGTCCTCGGGTGTGACCTTGCGTGCGCGGCTCGTCAATTCATAGCCACGCGCCTCAGCAGCCGCCATCATTCGAGCATCGGCACCCTCGCCAATATGATAGCCATGGGTGCCTGCTGATTCGACTTCAGCATCAACACGGAATTCTTCCGCAAACCTTTGCATCACAGCTTCGCCGGCGGGTGAGCGGCAAATGTTGCCCATGCAAACAAATAGGATTTTCTTGGTCATCGCAGCGTTCCTTCACTTTCACTCCAGCACTTTCGCTTGGGGCTGGCAGGCATTGAACACATGATAGAGCCTAGCAGGTGCACTCGATCAGGCGCAAACGTGGTTTGTGGTCATCTCGAGCTGAAAGTGTTTGCCCGATCGACTCAACTCTAAGGTAAGCGATTTTAGGCCATTCGTCACCGCAGGCTCAGTGGTTGCTGCCTGCTAACGTCGATTTTTTGCAAATGGTGACGCCAGGTCATTCCACCGGAAAGAACTTGCGATATCGACGGCAAGTCACACCATGGTAAAACCACGGTTGAACTTGAGGGCAAGTGTAGCAAGGGCGCGGCTTGCAGCGGACAGCTGCCTTCACGGGTCCATTGCTAGCCTCTTTGCCGCGACGCTGGGTTGTCTTGCAGGCAGTGTCCTGATTGTCGCCGTTATTCAAGTCGTCGGTAATCAATAGGCACGCTAACAGTGTCGACTGGAAAGCGAACAGCGGATACGGAGCCCTACATTCAAAGTCTCAAAGTCTGCAGGGTGAAGGTTGCTGCATCGGAGGCTACTGGGGCTGAAAAAGCCATGCATTCGATCGTCGTGGTGAATGAACCGCTTTGAAGATTGCTTGCGGTTTTTAGCAAAGTGAGTCTCGGACGCGAACCTGCCCGTTGCGAAACCGTTCCAGATCAGTGAAGGAAAGACGATTTCGCCCCCGTTTCCGGTGATTTGGAATCAATTGTTCGGGGTGAATTTGCGGAAAGTAACGGATTTTTCGATAATTTCCCTCGCTTCTGGCGGATGGGGGGCTGCTTTTGGGGGCCGTTTTATGGCTGAATTGCCGTGAATACTGCTTTGGGTAGCTCTGGAAGGCTATTCCCAACTAACCCCCTACAGGCACAACAGCTTGCTTTGTGGGCTGCTAAGGGTTACTATCTTGCCATCTCGGAAGTCAGTTGCTTATCAAATGACCAACGGAGTTCTTTTCATGTCAGTACGTTTCACACAATCTTGTCCGACCTGCGGCCGCCGAATCCAGGTCCGCGCCTCACTCATGGGATGCGATGTTTGTTGCCAACATTGCCATGCGGTTTTCGTGGCGCACCTAGAGGATTCTCATCAAGATTCTACCCATCAAGACGCAGCACAACGCCCAAGTCCGTCGCAAACAGCAGATGACTTCGCGTCGTCGGATCCTCTGATGGATCGTGTTCAGCAGGCTTTGAATCGAGCCGAGGAATCAGCTGCAGTTAGTTGAGCCAGCTGGCAAGTTCCAGCGACAGCCATGATTGCAGAAGGCTGAACGTTCACGGTTGCAACTTCAACTCCTGCAAAGGCATTGTCTTGAGTTGGCTCGTCAGGGAACATTTGACTTGGATTAGCTGGCAGGGTAGCCCCCTTTTCGGGGATTTCAGGTCCAAACCGCGAGCCAAGGCAGGCTCAGTCAGTAGGCGTGTCTGTCTGAAGCAGATCAAGATTCCCACCCACCGCAACGCCCTGCCAATTTGCAGCAAGCATCACACTGTTGATCCCCGATCCAATGCCCAGCAAAGCGGTGCGATCATGGGTGGCAAGCTCGCCTGATTGGGCAGCCCATGCCACGGACAGGGGCAGTGCTACCGAACCCGTATTGCCAAGCTTGGGGAACGTAATGCTGTCGCGTTGAGGATCCAAACCCATCGCCTCCAGCATCCCAGCGCGATGTCGAGAGCCAACCTGATGGCAGATCGAGCGATCAATTTGTTCCCGGGTCCACCCCGTCGTTTCGAGAAGACGTTCGAAAGCAGCGATCCCAGTTCGGATACCCTCGGACATCAGTCGCTCGGAATCTGTATCCATCAAGGGCTGCATCCCTGCTCCTGCTGCGTCATCGTCGCTCATGCAGAGGTCATGAAATTCGGTTCTGGCTTCCGCAATCGCTGCTTGGATCGGAGTTCCACTTTGTGAATGTTTGCGATGAGTCAATAGCCAGGCACAGCTACCCGATCCAATGGTCAGCGATGCAAAGGCTGGTTTGACTGTTTTGCGGGTTAATGACTGGTCTTGGTTTAAGCTTTCGATGGTTTGGGTCAGCAAAGGCCGGCTGTTCTCGGTGCCGACGACGATTCCCGCATCAATCACCCCTGCTTCGATTAACATCGCAATTTGCACCGCGCCATTGATCAGGCCCAGGCACGCATTGGAAACATCGTAAACCCAGCACTGTTGAGGCAGCCCCAGTCCATGGTGCACACGCGAAGCAGTAGCCGGCTCAAGAAAGTCGCGGCACACGCTCGCGTGGATCAAGCATCCAATCCGTTGACGATCGATTCCTGCAGCCTCAATCGCGTGATTCCCGCTGCGAATGCTAGGCCCACTGGGGACCGTGCCCGCAGACCAAACTCGTCGCTCTGCGATCCCACTCATCAACTCTAGTCGACCCTGAGGCAGCTTCAGACGTGAGTAAAGAGGCTCCAAGCGATCTTCGATCCCCTGACTGGTCCAGATCTCGGTTGGAATCTCTGCGCCAATCGACTCCAGATAAACATTTTCGAATCGCACTGATCGCCTGAGGTGTTGTTGGGTTCGTTTCAAGGCAGCTGACGTGAAGCCGTCTGAATTCAGCGCCCGTATCGTACCTTAATCGGCATAAACCCACAGGTTGCTATCAAAAAAAGCCAATGCTATCACTGCCTGTAGTGCTAGCGATGGTCTTCACGTGAATATGTAGAAAAGGTTTGGATAAGAGAAGATGGGAGGCTAAATTTCCGCACCATGAAGGGTTAGGCGACGTTGCTTTACCCGACCAGACGTTTCCACGGTGATTGCAAGAGGCTGGGTGAGCTGAAGAAATCGGTTGATTTGTGGGGGTGTTTCCGTGTTGATCACGATTGCAACCGCCGCTGAATCTTTCTTCGGAGCACCAAGAATGGAGTCTGAGCCCTTTGAACGGGGAACGGAGCTTTGAGCAAGCTGAGGTTAAGTTTGGCGATGCGGGACGAGTCTGCATCAAAATTTCATTCGCGAATTCGAAGAGGACCTTTCGGATGTCGAATAAACCACTGATCGGAATGAACGCCGATTATCGGGCTGCTGCACGTAGCATGCCCGCTTACAGTTATGTTGCGGCAGGGTATTTTCAGTCGATCATTTCGGCTGGGGGAATTCCGGTAGTGTTACCACCCATGGATGATTCCGCTGCGATTTCGCAGGTGTTGGATCAGCTCAATGGTTTTGTCATGATCGGCGGTGCCGACCTTGACCCACGAAATGATGGTTTCATGCTTCACCCAAGCGTGCGACCTCTCGATCCTGTCAGGGAAGCCTGTGATCGGCTGCTCATGGCAGATATCGCTGAACGACGGATGCCAGTCCTCGGGATTGGAACCGGAATGCAGCTCATCAATGTGCAGCAAGGGGGAAACCTGTTCCTGCATATCAAAGAAGATCTTCCCAACGCTGTTCCGCATCATGACCCACAAGATGCAAGTCACCGACATACTTTGGATGTCGTTAGTGATTCCTTGATCGGTCGAGTTTATGGTGATGGCGAGATTCGTGTCAGCAGCCGACATCATATGGCAATCGATGAAGTTGCTCCTGGTTTTCGTGTCACTGCAAAGTGCCCGGACGGAGTGATCGAAGCCATCGAAAGTGAAATGATGGATTGGTTCGCAGTGGGAACTCAGTTCCATCCAGAGTGCGGTGCAGCATCCGCTTTGGAC
>JBPCVE010000392.1:0-31641 GCA_051010795.1 Rubripirellula sp. | reverse complement strand
TCGTGGCATGTGGGTCAAATGAAAATCCGTTTCAGTTGCGATGTGTTGAGCTGTGGCTCCTTCGGGGATGGCAGAAACTGACTGGGTCGTCGGAATCCAATGTAAAGTGGACGGTGGAAGTGAATGGTTTGCTCAGGAATCATTCCTGATGCCTTGTTGTAGACGCGCTTTTTCTACGATTGCCTTTAGTAAGGCATCTTCATCATCTTCTGGCATGGACGCTGATGCCAGCTTCTCGATTTGTCGGTCTTGCTCGTCTGAAATTTCTCGTTCACGGAATCGCGATAGGATGGCTGCGTAACGATCTTCCGCACTTTCTGGCAATTTGCCTGACCGCTCTGCCACTCGTTCTTGAAGAGTGACGATTTGATTCTTAAGTGCATCATTCTCAACGAGCAACAGGATAGAGTCGGCGTCAAGGCAGTGCCCGTCAAGTTCTAGGTCTTGATAGGCGGTCAGCAGCATTTTTGCCGCCATGCCTTCAAGCCATTGCACGTCAATCGCCTCGACTGCCATGTTCGCAAGCTCTGGATTCTCAATCAGTGTTTCGAACAAGTCTCGTTCCAGGCCCCGCATGGGTTTCAGGCTGACTGGGGCGGGTGCCGGTTGGTTGACTGCAGAATGGGTGTTGGTTGGCGTTGCAGTTGTGTTGGGGCTGATGGTGGGACCGTCACCAGCTTCGTCTGCTGATTCCTGCAAAGCAGCATTCGGATCTGCATGGGCCGGTGCATTTGACGGCGTCGAGCGATTTTGGGTTTGGAATGCCGGACGGTTTGGTTTTCTGAAGGTGGACCGCTTGGCCTCGTCTCGGAGCACTGTGAGTCTTTGCTCCAAACGCTCAACTTTGAACTCGAATCGCTTTGACATTCGGTTCAACAACTGATCGATGCGAAGTCCGTCAGGGGCTTTGGCGGCAATCTTTAGCATTTTGTCGACCGCAGATGCGACAGCATGGGTGTCACGTTCGACATCAACCCCGTGGGTCAAACGGCCCAGTTTGTGATCGAGGGCATCCGGAGCTTCGCGTGCGCTTTTTTCAAATGCTTCGCGGCCGTGAGCAGCGACGAAATCAGCAGGATCACTGCCGTCCGGCAGGGTCATCACTCGCAGGTCGACATCTGCAGAGATGAAAAGTTCCAGCACTTCGTCGGCTCGGTTTTGACCCGCAGCGTCTCCATCCAAAACCAGGACGACCCGTTCAGCAAATCGCCGAAGGATTTTGACGTGTTGTTCACCCAAGGCAGTGCCGAGGACTGCGACCGCGGTCCCAATACCCGCCTGTTTGCTAGCCACCACGTCCGTGTAGCCTTCCATCACCATCACTTCTCCGCTGCTGCGGATAGCATCGCGGGCGAGGTCCAGGCCATAAAGTTGTTGTGATTTTCGGAAGAGCATGGTTTCTCTTCCGTTGATGTACTTTCCACCCGCTCGGTCACCGTGTCGTTCTGCGATGGCAGGAATGACTCGCCCGCCAAGTGCGATCGGACGGCCCTGCAAGTCCTGGATTGGGAACATCAGGCGACCGCGGAACATGTCGACGTGACCGTCGCCAGAGCGTTTGGGAGAAGCCACTCCGCATGCATGAGCCACTTCGCCACTGAACTGGTGACGTTTCAGCAGGTCGACTGCGTAGCTCCATGAATCGGGCGAAAAGCCGATTCGAAAATGTTTGCGGCTTTTGTCGTTGATTCCGCGTGATGCAAGATAGTCTCGAGCAATTTTGGCATCTGGCTCATTGCTTTGCAGGTATTCAAAGTACGAATCCGAGGCCAATTTGATTGCCGACAGCAAGGTCGCACGGTCCTCGGGGCTACCCGGCTGGGTTCTTTTGCCCTGAGTGTAATCTTCAACCTGAATGCCGGCCAACTCAGCCAAGGTGCGGATCGCAGTCGGGAAATCTGTGCCATCTCGCTTCATGACGAAACTGAAGACATCACCACCGATGTCACACGGCCAGCACTTCCATGTTTGCCGCTCTTGATTGATCGTCATGGAGGGACGTCGATCGTTGTGCCACGGGCAGCGGGCAACGAGATTGCGACCCTGAGGCTGCAATTCAAGCGTCGCACCGATGACATCTACAATGTCAACCGCGCTACGCACACGCTCTTTCAGGTCGAAGTCCTGAGTTGGGGACAAACGACAACTCCATTGAAAGTGACAACTGAACCGTGCAAAACGACACGCAGTACCCACGTGGGTACCAAAAGAATACTCATGTGATTCTTCCTTGGTCGCTTCACCTGTTCAAGCCGGCGAAACTTTTCCAATCGGTCCACCCACCGTGCTTTGCACGGGAGCCGTCATCCAACGGCATTCAGGTAAATTTCGACTGACGCAATCCTTTGCAGCGTATCAGAATCGGGAGCGGTATGAGCCGCGAATCGATTCTTTCCACGAGCGACCCGCGATTGTGGGGGAACCGCTCGCGTGGGTCAACACCAATGTATCTATTCTTTTTACTTCTGCTCAAGTTGCGACATGAGTCACACCTTGGGATTGGGGTTTCTTGCGACGACGCGGTGGAAATGCAGGTAGACCTCACGATTCACGACCCGCCGTAGACCCTCTACCAGGCATGCCGGTTCGTTTTCCGATTCGCCCGTCTCGATCACGGATTCCAAAGCGGTTCCCGGTGCGACGGCAAACGTGCGCTGGTTAATCGTCTGGTTGCCCGCATCCAGTTCCGGAATGATAAAATGGCAAGTAGCACCAAACGTCAACATTCGAGCGTTGTACGCATCGTGGTAGGGGCGGAACCCGGGGAATCCTGGTAGCAGGCCGTGATGCAAGTTGATAATCCGACCGCCAGCAAACTGCCAACACGTCTGGGCCGGCAAAATCCTCATGTATCGGGCAAGGACCACGTAATCCACGTCGAACTCGTCCAGAATCCTGGTCATCGCGTTGTCATCGGCAACACCGCGGTCATTGCCGATCATGCGAAACGGAATGTCAAATTCGTCCGCTAGCGGACTAAGCTTGTCTCGGTTCGAAATCAGGACCGCGGCCTCAGCCGAGATCAGTTCGGATTGAATTGCCTCCAGAACCGCTCGTGGTGTGTGTTCAACATAGGTGCAACAAACCGCGATACGCGGACGGTTGGCCCGGTTTTCACTGCTCCATACCCGAATGGCCAACGAGGTATGCTCACCAATCTGTCGCATCGCATCGGTCAATGGCTCGAATTCTTCAGCTTCAATGTCAATCCGGCACAGCATGGCGAAGATATGCTCCTCGTCGTGGTCATACATCTGGATTTCAGCAATCCGAGCACCGCGGCCTGTGACATGATGAATGATGGGGTCTGCCAATCCGACGTTGTCAGGTCCCAGGGCAGTGATGATGACTTCCATTAATTTTCTCCGGACGCTAATCCGTCAACGCTGATCAGTAATTACTGATCAGTAATTACTAATCGGGGAATAAATACTTGTGAGCAGGAACGGCCAATGGCCGGTTTCGTGACGAGATAACTCGTCTCCAACAGCTGGGGGAGATCGCAGCCCGCCTTGCGTGAACGTATTGTGGGTTCTTTCATTGTGTTTGCCGACCCCCGCCCCCCCCATCAATTCGATCCACTGTGAATTCGATCCACTGTGAATCCGATCCACTGTGAATCCGATCCATTGTTAATCCCACCCATGGTGGTCGACATATCGGTCCTCGGTGTCTGGTAGCAGTGAGACGGGAAAAAGGCTGGTGGGCAGGGCGATTGGGTGACTGGTGACTGGTGATTGGGGGCTGGTGATTGGGGGCTGGTGATTGGGGGCTGGGGCTGACCTGCTGCGCTGGAAAGTTCAGCTCTGATGAAATCCTGTTGGGAAGATTCATTGGCTGAAGCTCGCTGTTTGCTCGAAGGCAGCGGTCCCAAGTGCGGTTTCAAAAGATGCAGTGATTCAGACAACAGGAGGGGAGTTCTGGTGCGTTATCGTGCTTGTGGCGGGGTTGAACTGCCGCGTTCAACCGTTGGTTAGCTTCAAGCCTCGTCTCTTGACTCTTGGCAATTCGGGCATTGCAGACGCATCTTCCAAGCGTTTGGCCTCCTTGGGCGGTCGGTTTCTGCTTCCAAAAAGCTTGTCATGTTGCTTGTTTTGTGGCGATGAGAGCGTTTTTCGCATCATCGTCCGCTACGCCGTCTATGCTGGTTCATTGCGGCAATGCAGCTGATAAACTGTCGTGCCCAGTTGTTTTAACTCCGCCGGCAGGTGGTTCGCTATTTGGCGACCCTCCTCAGGCGGGTGCACGCTTATTGGTTCGCAGCAGCAGGATTTGATGCCGCTTTGTCCATGAGTCATTGTCCATGAGTCATTGTCGGCGGCGTTGGCTGCGTCGTGGCCGGCTTTGATTTGGGACGCCCTGAATCACGTTGCTGCAGATTGCTGCCCGCTTTTTCTTTTTCGTCACTTTTGTCCAGAGTCATTCTCTTGTCCGCGATTGCACCGCCCACCAAACGACGTCGTAGTCAACTGCCAGCCTCGGCGAACTTATGTGATTACTGCACTGCAAAATGTTGCCATTACTTTGCCTTGGCCATCGATGAGCCGGTGAATCGACGAGACTTTGATTTCATGCGGTGGTATTTATTGCATGACCGCGCGACCGTTTTCGTTGATAACGATGATTGGTATTTGCTGGTTCATACAACTTGCAAGCATTTGCGAGACGACTATCGGTGCGGTATTTACGAGACTCGACCACAGATTTGTCGCGATTACACGACAGATGAGTGTGAGTTTGAAGATGATTGGTGCTACGAGAAGTATTTCGAGACGCCGGAACAGCTTGATGAATACGCTGATGCACTGTTCGGGCCTCAGTTCCCAGTTCCGAATCTTGCAGAATGTGATGTTTTGCGCAGTCGTCGCTCAACTGAACTGCCGATTGCGTGAATCGTTGAATCCTGTAAAACGGTGAATCAGGCTGCGGGGAAGGCTTTCCTGTCGTGCTCACGCGGGCGAGATGCTGTCTCGCCAACTCGCGTGTTGCACTGACTCAGGTGATTTCCTGCCCCACCAACAATGTTTCTTGCCCGTTCCTATATTTCCTATTTCCCTTTCATTGCCACACATGTCGCTTATCCAACCACGCACGCTGAAAGGGTTCCGGGACTACCTTCCCTCGGTGATGATTCCCCGCGAGCAGATGATGCAAACGGCAAGGGAGGTTTTTCGTTCCTTCGGTTTCGCGCCAATTGATACACCGGTGCTCGAGCATCTCGAAATTTTGACCGGGAAAGGGAGCGATGAAACGGATCGTCAGATTTATCGTTTTCAGGATAACGGGCGGCGTGATGTCGGCATGAGATTTGATTTGACAGTGCCGCTAGCCCGATTCGCGGCACAGCATGTCAATACCTTGGGAACCCCTTTCAAGCGTTATCACATCGCTCCGGTTTGGCGTGGTGAGAACCCTCAGGCTGGGCGATATCGTGAGTTCGTGCAGTGTGATTTCGATACGATCGGCACAGAGTCCGTGCTGGCCGATATTGAGGCCGTTGCCGTGATCAACAATCTGCTTGCAACGATCGGGTTTGATGCTTTCACGATCAGCATCAACAATCGCGTCATTCTGAGTGGGCTGTTGGAGCACTTGGGGTTATCCCAGAAGGCTGTTCCCGTTCTTCGCAGTCTCGATAAGCTTGCCAAGATTGGTCGTGAAAAAACGGCTGCCGAGATGTGCAAGGTTGCCGAAATTGAGGCGAGTCAGGCTGACGCTGTGTTGGCCTTGGCTGAATGCGATGGGGACGCCGAGTCCATTTTCGCGCGGCTGCCTGAGATTACCGGAGGCAATGAGACAGCAGCTTCCGGAATTGAGCGTCTGGAACAGATTTACAAAGGGGCTCTGGCGTCGGGCGTCCCTGCGTCACGACTGAAGCTTGACGTCTCGATCGCTCGCGGGCTTGACTACTACACCGGGGTTATCTTTGAAACGACCTTGGATGATCTACCGGGAATCGGGAGCGTTTGCAGTGGTGGGCGTTATGACAACTTGGCAGGCCTGTACACCAAGCAACATCTGCCCGGCATTGGGGCATCATTGGGATTGGATCGCCTTCTAGCAGCCATGGAAGAGTTGAACTTGCTGCCAGACGCTTCCACGCCGGCTCCCGTTTTGATTGCCTTCTTTGATCGTGACTTTCGGGACGACTATTTGCGTTTGGCAAGCAATCTGCGAGCTGCAGGTATTGCCGTCGAGGTGTACCCCGATGCAAAAAAGCTTGGGGTGCAATTGAAATACGCGTCACAGAAAGGATTCACCATTGCCATCATCGCCGGTGGAAACGAGTGGGGAGAGAGTCGTTGTCAAGTAAAGACGTTAGCGTCACGCGAATCGGTCGATGTCGCCTACACACATGAGAGTCCAGACGCATTGGTCGATGTGTTGACGAAAATCATTGCGGCTGCGAATTGAACAAATCGACGGTGTCAACAACTTCCTGCAGAGACTGTGGCGGCAATCTGTCATTGTGTCCCAGGCCGGTTATCTCAATTAGCTTCTTCTGTTCACTGTCTGCTGCTTCGAAAAGTCGGCGCCCGCATTCGATTGGGATTACCTTGTCAGTTGTGCCGTGGATGACGACGATCGGGCCTTGGTAATCATTGATCTTCCCGACGGAATCAAAGCGATTTTGCATGATCAGTCGGACGGGAATCCATGGGTATTGGCGGCTGGCAATACCCACCAGTTCATCGTAGGTCCGTTCAAGTACGAGTGCTTTGGCACCACCATTAGCTGCCAGGGCGACGGCGCATCCGCCACCCAGCGACCGGCCATATAAAATGATGCCTGACTTGCCTATCCCAAAATTTTCACATAGGTAGTCGCGGGCAGCCTCGCAGTCGTGGACGAGTCCGGACTCTGTTGGGGTAATGTCATCTTCGTAACCACGGTACTCAGCCATTAAAACGGTGGCGTCAAAGGCCGCACTAAGCCGTTCTGCCAATTCGTCGAGACGTTGTGCCTTTGAAAAATTACCGTGCATGAACAGCAGGTAGTTCGGACTGTTCTTGCGTGTTAGCAATCTTCCTTTGAGCTCGTTGCCATCACTTGTCGTGTACTCGATTGGTGCTGTCGACATGGCTTTATGGAGAGGTACGGTGGTCACGTAGGCTCCGGGATAGACAAGTCTTGTTTCCAGGAGTGCGAGTGCCACAATGATTATTGCATAAATCACCAGAAAGGTGCACACCGTCCTGATGAGGTAACGACGGATTCGTTTTGGCTTTACCGTGTCAGTCATTTGGGATGCCTGTTAAGAGCGTGTGCGGTGGACGCGGTCTCGTAAACCGGAGTTTCTGGAGAGTGCCGTTCCCGCGGAATGTTGTGGCTGAACTGAGTCCTGAGTGCATTGTGAGGCATGATCGAAACGGTATGCATTCCCCAGGTCGTATTCGAGTTGGTAAGTCTGCTTCTCTGAGGACGGGCCGTTCATGTTTTTAGTGTGCGGTGGCCCTGCCACAGGAATTCAAGATTACCACTGACCCAGGGATAGCGTCAAAGTGTGGTGAGCAAGCGAGCAGGGATGGCGACGAGGTTTTTGAATGTGAACGGCGTGCTCGGGGAAAGCGGCGTGTTCAGGGTTGGTTGCGTGGAGCATGGGCAGCGAGGGATATTAAGGAATGAGGAGTGAGGGATGTCGCGGGGTACGATGAGGGATGTTGCGGTCGATGAGCGGGGGCGAGGGAAGTGAACGAGGCGATCCACCCGGCAGTTTTCGCTTTAGGCAGACGCTTTTGCGAGTCATCGTTGACTGATCTGCCAAGCAAGCGTGAGTCAGCTCGTCGGATGCTGGCCAGAGTGGTCGGTTGGCCCCAGCAGTGCCTGTGGGGCGTGGTTTACCGGTTGTACATCACGAAAATGCTGCTCCGGCATTTTTCTCAGGTCTTTGTGTGTTCCGCAGGCTGGAATGTGGATAAATTCATGAGCGTTCCGTTTTCTTTCTTGAAAGCTTGTATTTTATGACTGATTCTGACGCTGCTGATGATTTGGAAGAGCAACCACCGCTCAAGGAGGATCCTTTGGTGTTGGAACGGCTTCGAAAAGACGGAGAGCAAGTATTGGCTGAGGTGTTTGCCGTTAATCGAGAACGCTTTTGGCATTTGGTTACATTCAGAATGGACCAGCGAATTGCGGCGAGGGTTGACGCAGATGACGTGTTGCAGGAGGCGTTTGTTGCCGCATCCAAAAGATTGCAACATTACTTGCGTGACGAAAACTACACGCTGTTCATTTGGTTAAGAATGATTGTTGCTCAAACCCTGGTTGATGTGCATCGTCGACATCTGGGAACAGAGAAGCGATCGGTGGGACGCGAGGTTTCAATACGCGGAAATCAATATCCACAAACCACTTCTGTTTCATTGGCCGCTCACTTGGTTGCCAGTCAGACATCGGTGAGTAAGTCGGTGCAGCGTAATGAAATGGGGCAGTCGCTTGCGGCGGCCATTGAGCAGATGTCAACGTTGGATCAGGAGGCAATTGCTTTGAGGCATTTTGAGGGACTCTCGAATGTCGAAGCGGCTCAGGTGCTCGGGATTAGCGTCACAGCGGCCAGTAATCGTTATGTTCGCGCACTCTCGCGTTTGAAGGAAATACTGGAAGAGTTGAATCTGGACGGATAGATTTTGCGATCGAGCTTGCTGCCGCACTGTGCTTTTTGCGCGGTTTGATTCCTACGACGCACGAAAAAAAATGGATTCGAAAACACCATCAAACCGAAATCCCGTCGAGTCCATTGCCAGTGACTACGCTGAGTCAGTGCGTGGTGGAAAACGCCTTTCAGTGGATTCCGTGGCTGAAGCGAACCCTGAGCACGAGGCTGCATTACGTGATTTGTTGCCGGTGATCGAAAAGTTGGAACAGGCTCGGCAGGCCCACATTCAAAGGCCGTCCGGACTAGCAACTTTGGGTGTCTCTCGCCCCGAGCGTCTGGGTGACTTTCAGCTGGTGCGGCAAATTGGTCGTGGCGGCATGGGGGTCGTGTTTGAGGCCGTGCAGAAGTCACTTGGACGTCGAGTTGCCCTGAAGGTGCTTCCCAGTTCTCTGTTGTCAAATGATGAGCAGTTGCGACGTTTTGAGCATGAATCGCGGACTGCCGCAGCACTTCATCATACGAATATTGTGCCCGTGTTCGGGGTCGGGCATGATCAGGGATTCCATTACTTCGTCATGCAGCGAATTGATGGGCATGGTCTGGATACGCTGTTGCTGGAGGCTGAGCGGAAGTTGACACCACAGCAGGTTGCAAAGCTTGGTGTGCAAGCTGCTTCAGCACTCGCTTATGCACACCATCAGCAGGTACTGCACCGCGATATCAAGCCCGCGAATCTGCTGGTCAATGATGATCTTGAACTTTGGGTGACAGACTTTGGCGTCGCCAAGGCACTGGAGTCCGACGCGGTCACACGCACGGGCGATGTTGTGGGGACACTACGGTACATGGCGCCGGAGCAAGTGATGGGGGAAGCTGATGTTCGAAGTGACATCTACAGTCTTGGGCTCACCCTGTACGAATTGTTGGCAGGACGTCCAGCGATTGACGACTCGTCGATCCGACAGGCAATCGTCGCTCGGCGACCCGCACCCAGTCCACCGCCATTGAGGCAGTTGAATCCTGATGTCCCCAAAGATCTGGAGACGATTCTGCACACGGCAATGTCAAATGATCCGGAAGCTCGCTATCAGACAGCAAGTGCATTGGAACAAGACTTGGCCGCATTCTTGCAGGGAACATCGATTTCCGTCCGGCGAACGCCGGTTTGGGAACGCGTGCACCGCTGGGCTAAAAGGAATCCAGCCGTTGCTGCACTCTCGGTGTTGTCGATGCTGCTGCTTGTCAGCGTGGCGGTGCTGTCGAGTACCGGATTCATCCAATTACGGGCCGCCTTTGCACGTGAACAGCAGAATCGCCAAAAAGCTGAGCAGATTGCCGAGGTTGCCGTGGGGACCGTGGACCAGATTTTTCAGCGTTTTGCCGGCGGCATGCAAACTGAAGACTCGGGTAAGGAATTCGCAGCAGCGCCGGCGATTAGTTTGGAAACAGCTGAATTGCTCGAAGATCTTTTGCCGTTTTATGATGAAATCGATCGCCTCAGTTTCACGGACGGTGGAGGAACACCACAGTTGCAGCAGTCGACCGCCGGTGCTCAATCTGCCGTGGCAGAGTTGCACTTCAATCTGGGGCATTATCAACGTGCGATTGAAACGTTTGAAGGAATGCTGCAAAAGCAAACGGCGGGGGACTTGGACTCAATTGAAGGACGCGTGCAGGTAGTAACGTTACGTAATCGACTTGGGTTTGCGTTTCGGATGCTGGGCGAAGATGCGACCGCGGAACAGGAGCATCGGCGTGCTTTGCAAATGTTGACCCAAGTTGCCAAGGAAGTGGATCCCGCTGACGCGACAAAATCACGAAGTATCCGATTTGAAGTTGCGCGGACACACTATTTGCTGGCGATGTATGTGCTGCCTGGGATGGGGCCAACGGCGATGCCGACCATTGATGTGCTTCGCTCGACTCGTTTCGGTCAACAAGGGCCCGGGCAACTCGGGCCTGGGCAACTCGGGCCTGGGCAACTCGGGCGTGGGCAGGCGCGACGAGGACCCTTTCGCCCGGAGGGAAGGCCACGTCCTCGAGGGGGAAATCGAAAAGGGGGGCCACCAGAGCTAGGGGGGCTATCAAGCTTGGGCGGGCCAGCAACGTTGGGCGGGCCAACGCTCGCTCAAGATAGAAGCGGCTTCCCATCTCCACCCTTCAGGGAGGGTCGCGGAGGAGTTCGTGGTGGTCAACGCCTTGGGCGTGCCGAAAACGCTGCCCATGCAGAGAATCTGCAGATCGCGATTTCGATCCTGCGGCAACTGATCGACGAGGATCCTGAGAATGTAAGTTACTCTTTGTCACTGGCACGATCGCTGCGGCAGGAAGAGCATGACGCGCGTTTTCGGCCGCGGCAAGGATCTGACTTGGGGGCACGGGAATCGGTCGGGCTGTTGCGTGATTTGAAAAACAAACATCCCAACAATCAGACGGTGCTGTTTGAACTTTCAGAGGCGCTTGCTGATCACCATTTATTTAATGCCGGCGATTCTGAGTTTAGTGACAGCAAGGCGGAATTGACCGAGGCTGCCGAGACGTTCACGCATTTGTGTGAAGTGCATCCCAACGTGCCGGCTTACATCAATGCGATGGTACACACGTACTTCAAGCTAGCGATGTTGATGGAACGTGAATCACAGGATGCTTCTGAGCAGGAAAAACGCGAACTAAAAAGTCAATCGAAAGCGGCGCTAAGGCGAGCCGTGGATGGTTACGCAGCGCAGGTACAGATGCATCCTGACGCACTGGGGTATCGGGCATGGTACGCATTATTCCTCTACCACGATGGTAAAAACGCACTGAGCAGCGGGCTGTACGAGCAAGCTGTGGCATCCCTGCAGAAGTCAGTCGCCCAGTGGAATCAAGTGATTGAGTCCAAGCCAGACGAGCGAATCAGCTGGCGGGCGTTGCCGGAGGCTTACCGAAATTTAGGGCAGGCTTTTGAAGGTATTGGAAATAGGGAAGAAGCTAAGGCTGCTTTTGATATGGCCGCGGTAAGTCAGCAGATGATTGACTTGGGCCCCTAACCGTTTACGTGGAACAGGTATACAGACAAGATGACAACCCACGGTACCGTTAGTGATGACCCGAAAGGTTGAATCGGGTCCCTTTCAGGAAGACGCTTCTGACTTTCAAGCGTGGTGACAGAACAAGGATGTCTGCCGATTTGCCCCGTTGCAGGCTACCAATTTCAGAGTCCATTCCAACTCGTTCAGCGGGTGTGAGCGATGCCATCCGCACAATATCTGCGAGTGGAATGTCGGTTGATGTATGCATCTGCCGCACCATGTGGGCCATCCCACTTACTGAACTGGCCAGCGAGTCTTTGCTTGCCCAGCCGACTTTGCCGTCGCTGGTAAACCATGATCCATTCTCTTGAGGTCCGAATCGATACTTGCCTGGTGGCATGTCCAGGGCGCGGTTGCAATCGGTAACCAGACATAGTCGGCTGGCTGTTTTTAGCTGCCACGCAAAACGGAGTAATTCCGGTGAAAGGTGCATCCCATCTGCAATCACTTCGGTGCTCATTTCTGGATTACCGAGCACGTACTCGAGCATGCTACCCTGCATCGGGACACCAAGGCGATTGCGAATGGAAGGCACGGTACTCATTGCACACCAGAAGTGGTCGACATGCCGCATTCCATTTTTGAAAGCCGCATCCATCTCCGACCAGCTGGAATTTGAATGGCCACACGTGACCAGACAGCCTTTTCGTCGCGCGTAGCGATAAAACTTAGCAGCTCCAGGCAATTCAGCAGCACAGGTCGCAACTTTGACGATTCCAGATTCGAAATAGGATTCATACTCGTTCGCTGCGGGCGTTCGACGGCCCGACTTGCTATGACAACCAACTTTGTCTTTCGCGAAGAAGGGGCCATACAGGTGCACTCCGCCGATGGCAGCTCCGTTTTCCGGAGTCCAGGCTTGTTGAGCTCGTGTGCTGGCATCCAGCATTGCCCGGATTTGCTTGGGGCTACCGGTGGTCGTGGTGGGGAATAGCGTGGTCGTCCCATGTCTTGCATGTGTCCGGCAACTCTGATGGACTGCTTCGAGACTACCGTCCATGAAATCGCTGCCACCGCCACCATGGACATGGATGTCGACGAACCCAGGGCTAATCCACCCGCCCTTGGCATCGATTGTCTCAGCACTCTTGGGGATGCGATTCTTGGACTGTCCCACGTACGTAATTTTGCTGTCTCGGCAGACCACGATGGCGTTATCGATGGTGCGGTCAGGCAAGATGGCCGTTCCGCCAGTAAAGCAGAGGCTTGGCAATGTAGTTTTCCTTCAGATTGACAGGGGAATGCCGTGCTCAATTTGAGCTCCCGAACGCCATCGCAAGCGGTTTGTTATGAACGCCAAGAACCTTCAGCTCACCCGCTCGAATTCGTTCGGCGATCGGTGCTCGCATCGTAACGTGTTGAGCTGCTTGATTGGCCTTAGAGCATGGAAAAAATGCTCACTGCATCAAGGACGGGGGCGAACGGATCAGCACAACGCTTGCCGTAACTTGGTGCCGACAAGCGAAACAGGCAGGCAAACGAACGGGTCGAGAGTCTAACGAGTCGAAGTTCAACGGAACGATTCAGCACGCGGCATCCAGCCTGCGACACCGCGTTGTTTGTCCAGATTCAGCTTGGCCTCGCATCGCATTTCATCGTCCTCGGCACGCAGCCTGACATGAATAATGACTTCACTGCCTAGAGGCTCGTCCATCGTCCAGTCCAGCGGAACATGAAATCCACTGACGGGCGTGTCTTTGACAAAGCCGAGCACTTGGTCGCGGTCAAAGTTCCAGCGTCCAAGTCGCGCCATCGACGGCTCACGCTTCGGATCCAGCACCACGATGGACATTTCACCATCGACATGAAAATCCTTCAGATTGATGGTTTTGCCAAGATCGTTGACAACATTTACCACGAGCAGCATGTCCTGAATCTGTTCTTCAATCCGATTAGCACCTGACAGAGTGGGGTGAATTTTTAACGAGTCAGGAACTCGTTCGTTGGACTTCACCGAGTCAGGCAACTGGATTTGGCCGGGTGGTTTGATTTCATTGGGAGATCCAAGCTGCGGTGGCAATTGTTCCCCAGGTAGTACCGGTGGCAGTTCGGTGTCTTGTTTTCCCGGGGGTACCGGTCCGCCAGGTGCAGGGTCAAGCAGTCGCGTTCCAGCATTTGGTTCTGATGGCTTGGCTGCATCCCCGTTTTGAGTGCTGTTGCCAGTACCGCCAGCGGAGGGTGGAAGTGAGAACGCGGGCGAAGGGGTGGGGGTTGAATTCTGGGGTGATTCGGTTTTAGGACTTGTTGGATTCAAGTCGGGGAATGCTGGGGCCGGCAGTACGTTGGGGGATGAACTTGCGGGCGGATCTGTCAGGGGAACTGGATCAAGGCTGAATGATTTTTTGCGATCAGGCGAGCTGCCTGGCCCGTCGATATTGAGTGCACCAGGTTCTACCCGTTCGCCCTCGTCAAAGGTGGGCGGCAGCAAGTCACTGAGTCCGATGTCCTCGTCGTCCGCGGGAGGATCATCTTGACGGTCGGTGTCACGGTTCGCGTTCGGATCGGGGCTTGGTTCGAAATCGGGCTCTAGCCACTTCCTTTCCTGTCGCTGGGTATCAGGGCGGCGAGCTGGTTTTGCGGAATGGATCGGTACTTCGCTCGCTTCGATACGCGCTCGCTTCAGTTTTTCTGAGAGCACCCGGTTTTTGTAATCCGCCTCATAAAGCTTGTCTTCCAGAACTCTTACCTCGCGAATCATTTTCTGTTGGTATAAATCCTGCTGGGCGCGACTTCGGCAGCCATTTGCAGCAGGCAACCCAACGCCAAGAATGATCAAGGCGATGATTCGGGTTCGGAGAGGAGGGCGATCGCTCAACACGTTCGATTTCGGCAATCAGGTGTGGCAATGATGGTGGACACTGGACGAACACTTCAATCCACCCAAATACCAAGCGAGGCGTGCTGAGGTCAACGGCGGATCAAGGGAGGTTTTATTTTGGCCGTGTTTTTGTGAGGAAAGGGCTGAGTTGAGAACTGAAAGTTGTGCGACTCTGGGTCGCATCAGATCAGCTGACTGGCGTTTTTTGCCGTTTTCGATGGCAAATTGGTTGCAAGCATTGTGGGGAAAGCCCGTTGGCTGGCACAATGCCGCTCCACGAGGATCCTGGCAGGCGTTTGGTGAGCTCACGAGTCCATCGGGCGTGGGTGATGACAATTTCACTCTGGCTGTGGGGCAACCTGAATGGAGATTTAAACTGACAGCTTGTTTTCTTGAGCAGCTGTCGTGATTTTTCAGGCTGCGACCGCGTTTCGCCTGATGACCTCCTTAAGTGGTCTGGCCCTCAATTCGAGTCGCGGAAAGACGCAGCTGGAGATTTGTGATGGTCATGGTCACTTGAGCGAACCGAATGCCAATTTTTCCGTAGGAACGGGATACCTCAAGCAAGGGAATAAAAATGTCGAATGCAACTGAATCAAATCAAGACCCGATGGCCTTGATCAATCTCGAAATTCAACAGGCGTGTGCTCCGTTTCAGCGTCTGATTGGCGAGGTCGGTAAAACGATTGTGGGTCAGGAAAAGCTGATTCACCGGATGCTTGTTGGCTTGTTGGCCAATGGTCATTTATTGATCGAAGGTGTTCCAGGGTTAGCGAAAACGACGGCTGTCGCTTGCCTTGCCAAGGCAATTCGTACTGACTTTCAGCGGTTGCAGTTCACCCCTGATTTGCTGCCGGCAGATTTGATCGGCACGCAGGTGTATCGGCCGCAGACACAGGAGTTTGTGGTTCAGAAAGGGCCGGTCTTCTCCAATTTGATTTTGGCTGATGAGATCAATCGTGCTCCGGCAAAGGTCCAGAGTGCCTTGCTCGAAGCGATGCAAGAGCGTCAGGTTACCATCGGTGGCGAGACATTCCCTTTGCAGGAGCCGTTTCTGGTGATGGCGACTCAAAATCCGGTGGAGCAAGAAGGAACTTATCCGTTGCCTGAAGCTCAGGTTGATCGTTTCATGCTCAAGGTGATTGTGGAGTATCCAAATCGAGATGAGGAAATCGAAATTTTGGACCGTATGTCGCGGACGAAAGTGAAGATGGATGTTGAGCCTGTTGCTTCACCTGCTGAGATCATGACCGCTCGTGAACTTGTGGATCGAATCCATGTGGATCGGAAGGTTCAGGAATACGTGGTTGATATCGTGATGGCGACACGGAAACCATCGGCCTACAACTTGCAGTTGGATGAATTGATCGAATTTGGAGCTTCACCTCGTGCCACCATCAATTTGACCCTGGCGGCCAAGGCGAACGCTTTCCTTGATGGACGAAGTTTTGTGACACCTCAAGATATCAAGTCGATGGCGATGGATGTATTGAGGCATCGTGTCACTGTGACCTATGAAGCGGAAGCAGAGGAGAAGACATCGGAAATGTTGATCGAGCAGATCCTCAATACTGTCCCCGTTCCTTGATTTTGAGTTTCGAGATCGTGTGTGCGAAAGGACAATGTCATGATTCCACGCGAAATGATGCGGCGGATACAGCGTATCCAGATCCATACCTCCCACGTTGTTGATGACCTGCTAGCCGGTCAGTGGCATTCCGCCTTCAAAGGACGGGGGATTGAGTTCGAAGAGGTACGCCCCTATCAAGTGGGCGATGATGTTCGGACCATCGATTGGAACGTTACGGCGCGAGCTGGCGAGCCTTTCGTCAAGCTGTTCCGCGAGGAGCGTGAACTGTCCGTCATGTTGCTGGTCGACCTGAGTGCTTCTCAGGACTTTGGCACCCATGTGCAAACGAAACGCGAGTTGATCACCGAATTAGGAGCGACTCTTGCTTTCAGCGCGATCAAGAATAACGACAAGGTCGGACTGTCACTTTTTACGGATCAAATCGAGAAGGCGATTCCACCTCGTAAAGGCAAACGTCATGTGCTCCGGTTGATCCGCGAGCTGTTGTACTGCCAGCCCATGGGACGAGGGACGCATCTGAAGTCAGCACTGGATCATCTTCACCGCACCGCCTCACAACGGACGGTGGTGTTCTTGATCAGTGATTTTCAGGATGCTGGGTTTGAGAAGACACTTCGGATTACTCGCAAGAAGCATGATGTGATCCCAATCATGGTCAACGACCAACGGGAATTTGATTTGCCCAATGTTGGTTTGCTGCGTTTGCGAGATCCAGAGTCCGGGAATATGGTCACGATCGATACCGCCAGTCGGCGACATCGAGATACGTTCCAAAAGTTGCAACTCGCCGAAGCTGAAAAGCGTGACGCGATCTTTCGACGGCTGAAAATGAACCCCATTCGCTTGGCAACAGGCGAAGATTATGTTGAGCCACTAAAGCGTTTTTTCCATCGTCGAGAGGCAGAACGTTGAAAACTACCTATCGCCTCATTGCCGTCCTTCGTGCGCCCTGCCTGCTTCTGTGCCTCATCTCGCTGAGTTCAATGTCGCTGAGTTCAATCTCGCTGAGTTCAGGCATGACCACCAACGCCGTGGCCCAGGACTCTGCTGCACCCGTGCCGAATCGCTTTGAATCGACGGATGCGCCCATTACCGTCGTGGCAGAGATTGTGGCTACAAAGTCGCAAGTCGCAGTCCCGATGCAGTACGCTGTGACCATTGATGCGCCGCGGGGGGCAACCGTGGTTCTGCCTCCCATCGCGGGGGTTTCCATCAACGAGACTGACAAACTGTCGGTTGTGGATCAGCCGTTGGGCGACTTTTTGTTGACGGGCGTTGAGGTCACTCGTGACTTGCCGACCGGCGCATCCAGTGGTGCAAGACGAACGCGATTGCTGCTAAATATTGAATCGCTTAAGCCGGGGCTGCGTCAGGCACCCGCGCTAGAGGTTGCTTATCGTCTTGGGGATCAAGAGAGTGATACTGCGGGTGACAGTGATACTGCGGGTGATACTGCGGGTGACACTGCGGGCTCCGTTTCAGAAGGTACTGTTCGAATTCCTGCTCTCGGTATTGAGATTGGTAGCGTCTTACTTGCGGACGATACCCCGGACAAGTTCCGCGATATTAAAAATGCAATGGCAACGCAGGTGGATGATCCTGAACCTTCAAGTCCCCTGCTCGCGTTGATGTTTGTTGGGCTGGGGACGCTGTTTGTTGGTTTCTTGTGGTGGGCTCGCCGTGGCAAGTGCCCTAGGCCGGAGCAGTGGGCTCTGCAGCGGATCGGCGACTTAAAGCAGTCTTATGAGTCCAACCAGATTAGTACCGCGGAAGTGTATGGCGATCTGTCGGTCGTTCTGCGTGATTATGTACAGTCCGCATGTAATACACCGGCCACAGCCCTTTGCACTTCTGAATTTTTGGATCGATTACGGCGTGATGGATTCGATGCTGAAGTGATCTCCGCGGCCCGCTCCATTCTTACCAAGTCCGACATCAGCAAATTCTCGCCTGAGGTCGAGGCGTTGGAAGAGGGCGGGACGTCACCATTTGAGCAGGCACGTTCTGTCGTTGAAGAGTCCGTTCGTTTGCAGAACCTGGCCCGACAGCGTCAGCACAGGGCGGGTAGGTCTGCCGTTCAGGCAACCCTTGAGACGGCGCGAAAGGCGGAGGCATAAATGTTTTATAATCCATGGTTTCTGACATTGTTACTGCTGGTTCCGTTTGCAGCTTGGAGGCTGTGGCGTGCGAATCAAGTGACTTCGATCAATTACAGTTCCGCTGCGACTGGCTGGGCGGCGCGTCCGACGTTACGGCAGCGACTGATCTGGTTACCTCCGGCGATGACTCTCGTTGCGATTGTGTTGATGGTCTTGTCGTTGGCTCGCCCCCGGCATGGTCGTGAACAGACAATGGTGAGCACGAATGGTGTGGCCATTGAACTGGTGGTCGACCGATCCGGAAGCATGCAGGCTCTGGATTTCCAAATCGATGGAAAGAACGTTGATCGCCTGACGGCTATCAAAAATGTCGCTGGCAAGTTTGTCTTGGGGGCCGAAGCTTCTGATAGCCAGGCGGCGCTGGAAGGGCGTGTGAGCGATTTGATCGGTCTAGTTACCTTCGCTGGTTATGCAGATGCGATCACACCCTTAACCTTGGACCACGCTTTTCTTGTCTCGCAGCTTCAGGGGGCCGAAATTGTTACCACGCGTGGTGAGGATGGTACCGCGATTGGAGACGCGATCAGTCTTGCCGTTGACAAATTGAACAATTTGGATAACCGACAGACGGATGAGATCAAAAGCAAAGTGGTCATCTTGCTGACCGATGGTGAGAACACGGCGGGCGAGATCGAACCCGCGGCGGCTGCAGAACTGGCCAAGGCGATGGGTGTTAAGGTTTACACCATTGGGGTCGGGACACGCGGCGTTGCCCCATTTCCAGTTCGTCGATTTGATGGGCGTATCATGATTCGCAACGAGCGGGTTAGCATAGATGAAGTAACGCTCGAGAAAATCGCTGAAACCACAGGCGGCAAGTATTTTCGTGCAACGGATACAGAATCGTTGGAAGCGATCTATAACGAAATCAATCAGTTGGAAACAACTGAAGTGGAAACACAGCAGTTTGTTGACTACCGCGAGCTTGCTGTTCAGCAAGTAAGAATCGGCGGGGTCAGGATTCCCCCATTGCTTTCGGTTGCGATGGTGTTGTTGACTCTGAGGATGATTCTCAGCCTTACTTTTCTACGACGTCTTGCTTGAGGGATGGGGTTATGAATCCTGACGAACTACAAATCGGAAATGCGCAGAGTCTGCAATGGCTATGGATGGTGTTGCTGGTCCTGCTGCTGGCAATGTTTTCGCTTGTCTGGCAACGCAAGGCAGCAATGCGATTCGCGTCGAGCGAAATGTTGACGCGTATTCTGCCGTCAGGAAGTATCTATCGATCGGCTGTCTCGCTTGCCCTCGTGATTGCTTCGATGGTGCTGCTGGTGTTCTGCATGGTTGATGTCCGGTGGGGCAAGGTTGAGCGGGAAGTTCCTCAGAGTGGGATTGAGGTGATGTTCGCCTTGGATGTCTCACGGAGCATGATGGCGGAAGACGTGACTCCAAACCGCTTGGAAAGAGCCAAACAGATGATTAAAGACACGGTTGATGAGATGGCCGGTGATCGAGTCGGTCTTACAATCTTTGCGGGCGAAGCTCGCCAGCAGATTCCCTTGACCAATCATTACGACGATTTCAAGCAGAGTCTTGATGAGGTGGGACCGACCAGCCTCAGTCGGGGAGGCTCTCGACTGGGAGATGCGATTACCGTTGCGTCACGCGGGTTTTTGGAAGTGACCAACGACCATAAGGCGATCGTGCTGCTGACCGATGGTGAAGATCAGGAAAGCCGACCGCTGGCTGCAACGAAATCGGCAAAAGATAAAAACGGCGTACGCATCTTTACCATTGGTCTAGGTGATCTTGAAAAGGGGGCACGCGTTCCTGTTCAATCTTCGCGCGGCAGCGATTTCCTGACGCACTCCGGCAAGCCCGTTTGGTCGAAATTAGACGGAGCAACGCTCGAAAAAATTGCCGCTGAATCTGCCGGAGCGTACATCCCAGCAGGAACGAAGCAGGTCAACATGGCCGAAGTCTATCACCGCTATATCGCCAGCGTTGATCAGACCGAATTCGAGACAGCAAAGGTTGATTCGTATGAGGCGAGGTTCCAATGGTTTCTCGCCCCCGCCCTGGTGTTGCTTCTGTTGGAAGTGCTTTGGGTGCGTGGAAAATCGAACGTGGCTACTGATGCCGTTCGTGGTGTGGACGCGGAGTGAGACCATTCAGTGTGTCTTGCGTCCCGAGAAGTTCTCGATCGGCAGGTGCATGAATTCAGGTCTCACTTGACCTTCTGTTTCCGGCCAAAGAGGCGATTGCGGATGCTCGGTTTTTTGGCTTCGGCGTTGGTTTGGGCTTCCGGTTCGGCATCGGGTGCCAATGCCTTGTCAACCATCTCTTGCGTCAGCATCGTCGCCTTCAGGACAGCGGCCGCTGCATCGGTCTCGGATTCGCCCAGACTTTCTTTTGCTCTTAATGCCGAAATCGTGTTTTCACGCTGATCCAACCAACTTTCTACCTCGCGGTAGTTTCCAGCGAATACATCATTATCACTGACGTCGCGGACTACAAATTGCTTGTCACTCACGCGAAATGCGATTCGGAATGATTCGGTGGCCGGGGGCATTTCGGTGTTCTTGGGTTAGGCAGCTGTTTTGATGTTTCCACGAGCTGGTACGCGTTTTGGGGCGATTCCTGATTCGCCTCAAAGTGTTGGCGGTCCGTGCCATCCGATGCCGCATGCAATTCACCGAAGCGAACGCCAGACTCGAAAACAGAAATGGAGCTGTTTGAGCGAGAAATGCAGCAGGCACTGGAAAAGTCGAAGTTTGTCCATTCGGACAAGCCAGCCATCCATCGCCTGTTGAGTGTGCACGGATTCACTCACCTTCAATGGAAACATGCCGTTGATTCCGACAGAGGTCGGAAGAAATCTCTGATTTAAGACAAGAAACTGAAAGTCAAGCAACTTTATCAGAATATGTCTGATTTAAACGGCGATGTAGGGAGTGTCTCTGCTTCTGCTCACGGCTCAGCTGCTGCTCACGGCTCTGTTTTGGAACAATGGATCTACTCAGGCATTCAATCGGATCGCGACAAGGATCGTCGCTCTGTTGCCCCACGTCTGGTTTGATCGTCGCGGGCCGCTTAGCCACTTCGAGAAGATTATTCTTATCGAAGTTTGGATTCCGTGGATTGCACACGCCAGCGCAAACGCTTGCTGAAGATAGCTGACCGGCAAGTGACTGGTTTGACGATGAACGCAATTGGCAGGCGAGTATCACCCAGCTAGTAGAACCGACAATAATTCGCAAACCACAGGCACAGCCAGCGAATTGCCAATCAACCGATACTGGCTCCTTTGACTCAAATTTGTTGCTGAGAAAAACTCATCTCGAAAACCCATCAGGGTGGTGATTTCGTTCGGTGAAAAGCGTCGGACCGAATTGCGTGTCGGGCAACGCAAGTAAGATCCTGATCTGATAGGACTTTTACCGTAGGCAGAGGTGAAGCAGGCAGTTGTGGCGTCGTGATTTCCTACTTCAATGATATTCAACGCACTCTGGTAATGACGCACGGCATCAGGAGGCACCGTCAAGCTGTCATCTTTCCAGCATGAGTCGTCGATGAATTCTGCGAGTGGCCGTTGCCGCTTAGCTGTTGAAATGTCAATCAATGGTTTGCCGCCTCGTTTTGCAAGTAAATAAAACCGCTTTCGCCGCATCGGAATGCCTATGTCGGTGGGGCAAACGGTGTATTCCTTGAATTGATAACCTGCGGCACTGAGCGTACGTTTCAGTTGTTGGTGGTGTTGGGATCCTGCAAACGCTGGGACATTTTCAAGCCCAATCAATCGTGGAAGCTCACGCGGAATAAGCTGAATCAAACGAGTCAGTGCTTGACTGCGGGAATCAAGAGCCCCCCGTTGTGAGCCGCGAGTGGTGTAGGGTTGGCATGGCGGAGACATCCACCACATGTCGAGTCCCTCACTCGAACCCTCAGCAATTCTTTCGAGTGATTCAATGGTGGAACAACGCGGAACGATACCGTGATGTTGCTGGTACAGCGAGGCGATTGATCGATCAATATCGATGGCCGTTACGACTTGAGGATGGCTTCTGTCGAATACTCCAACACGCGAGCCATCGTCCTTGTGGAGACAGTCGGATCGGTGGTGGATTGCCTCAGCGATCCCGCCAATGCCACAGAAGAGATCAGCGATGCGGGTGTGCATTTCACTTCCGTATGCGAATCTTGCGTTTGGAATAAATGAACGATGCTGTCTGGCAGAAGATGGGAACGACCCTTAGTTGCTGAGCAGCAGTGTTTCTATGGAAGTGCGGTCTACAAACCGGCAAGTAACAGATATCCTAGTAAGCAGTAATGGAATAGCGGGCGCGGCACATGATCGATTGTGAACAGGCGCGACGGATTCTATTCGATGAATGAACCCCCAACTGCGTGACTGAGGCTGACATGGTGCAAGCATTGATCTTTGATTGTGACGGTACTCTTGTGGATTCGATGTTCGCACATTATTCAGCATGGCGACAGGCATTGGTGAGCCAAAACATCAAACTTGATGAGCAACATTTCTACCGTCATTCAGGAACGCCGTCGAGTCGAGTCATTCCAATGTTCGCAGCTGAGCAGGGAAAAGATCTGGATTTTCAAAAGGCATTGGCAGACAAAGAACAGCATTTTTTAGAGTCGATTGACTTGTTGAAACGTATCCCCCATGTCGTGGAGATTGCAGCGAGTCATCGGGGGAAATTGAAGATGGCAGTTGCTAGTGGCGGGACGCGGAATTTGGTTCATCGTCAACTGCGGCAAATCGAAGTCATGGACTGGTTTGAGACGATCGTGACGTGTGAGGACACTGAGCATCACAAGCCGGATCCACACGTGTTCCTGGAGGCCGCCAGTCGGTTGCAGGTAAAGCCAGAGCACTGTCGGGTTTACGAAGATGGAGAACCTGGGATTGAGGCGGCACGTCGCGCGGGTATGGAATGCATCGACATTCGAAAAATCTGAATGGCTGGCATATCTGTTTTTGCACGGATCGCTTTGCCTGCGATCATTTTGCCGCGCATGTTGAGGTGCTCGGGCTCTGTTCAGAGATGGGCGGCAGAGGAAGCGTGTCTGGCGTAACAGTTGCCGCTGGAAACGTTTTTTTCGAACCAACTTCGCTGACCGGGGCTCTGTCGATATCGATCAGCCGATGTATTCGACTCTTGGGATATCCATCGTAGTAGCGACGGATCCAGTGGCGTCCTTTCCAGCGTTCCATGTGACGTTGCGATCCATTTCGTAACAAAAGTCGGTCGCTGATATTCTGATTGGTGGCGTGAGCTACGATCGCGGCGGTTGAGCGGATCCGAGCAATTTCGTCCAGCGTCTGGCAGACGCCGATGAGTGTCTTGTAACTGGCAAGGGTGCCCGCTCGGATGTAATCCGGGGTCAAAAAGCTGGGTATTCCGAGCGGTTGGTGATAATCCAGCCAGCAGCAATCATCGTCCCGTCGTCCGTATTTGGCTTGCAGCCATACTTCGGCTACTGACACATTTCCGCAGAGAAGTAGCTGTTGGATTTCAATCAGCTTCCCGCCTCGCATGACAATTCGTCCACATCTCCACCGACGGATCTTAGGTTCGTTGGCCCGAGGATCGGAAACGGAATCAAGTCGAAACACGTCCAGTTCTCCCTTTCTAACTTCGGAAATGACGGTAAAAAGATGTTTTGGAAGGTAAGGTCGTTGCGGAAATCAGTGGCTTGGGCACAGAGCCGAATCGTGCCAGAACTGGTTTCGGATTGGCGGGTTGTGACGGTGACTCGCGAGAAGCGGGTTATCGCAGCGGTCTTGGGCCGCGTTCGTGTCGAGTGATTTCGGACCGTTTACCCCTTTTGTCGGGTGTTGGCCGATGCTGGCGGGGATGCTCTATTTATGGGGCAAGAACCCTTCCAACCTGAGTAGAGCGATCGTGAGAACCTCGGAATCAAATAAGAATGTGGCGATGCCGGCCGACCTTGAGGTCAAAGACGCGCAATTGATTTTCAACTCTGTTTGGAAGGAGCTTGAGGCAAAATATGGCAGAGCGAATCTGCATTTTCCCAAGGAACTGATCCTTCTGGGCGGGGCCCCCGGTTCTGGAAAAGGGACAAATACGAATTTTATCCGCGAAGTACGCGATATCTCTGAGCGTCCTGTGGTCGTCAGTGAATTGCTCAATAGTCCAGAATCCGAGGCGATCAAGGCTCGCGGTGGCATGGTGGGTGACCGCGAAGTGGTAAGCCTTGTGTTCCGAAAATTACTTGAGCTAGGTTATCAGGGCGGAGCGATTCTGGATGGCTTTCCGCGCACCAAGGTGCAGGTGGAATGCCTCAAAATGCTCTACGATCGCATGAACACCCTTCGTCGTGAATTTGCTGACAGCCCCCAGTTGGTTCATTTCAAGCAACCGACGTTTCACATCATGGTGCTCTTTGTCGACGAGGCTGAGAGCGTGGCGCGGCAGTTAACTCGTGGGCGAAAAACCATTGCCCACAATGAAGAGGTTCGCGAAAGCGGGATCGGGGATGTCTGGGAGGAAAGGCCCACCGACTTCAATGAAGATCTGGCACGGGATCGATATCGTGTGTTCAAAGAAAAAACCTACGATGCACTTGTGTCCTTGAAGCAGCTTTTTCATTACCACTTCATCAATGCTCAGGCACCTCTGGAAGTGGTGCAGGAAAATATTCTGCGGGAATTGGAGTATCAGAGTTCGTTGGAATTGGATCCTCGAACATTCCACTCGTTGCAGGCAATCCCGCTGGCCAGTGAAATTGTCAGTCACGCGCGGCGCGAATTGGTTACGCGGTTAGACGAATACGAGATTGAACGGACGGAACTGTTTCATAAAGTGGTCCGCTTCATTGAAGAGCAGATGATGCCGATCGTTGTTCGCCACGCGATCTCAGGTCACGCCGATATCAACTCTGAAGATCCGCTCTGGCAGGAGCACGAAGCGTTGGCGATGTTGATCGATGTCTTTTCCGAACGTGGCTACCACGCAAGTGTCGATATTTGGAGACACGACGTACCTGAAAAAATCAACAGCGAAGGTGAGGTCGTTTACCACCGGAAAAAAGTGTATCGGATCACGGTGCGATTCAAAGGATCAGAAATTCGCCGTGGTGGCTGATCCGGTTAGCGACGAGCGAAAAGCCGCCATCGCGCTCACTTAACAGTTACTTGAGGGTACCCATTGCCGGCACGAATCAGCTCTAGCCAATCAGGTGGGAGTAGTGAGCGTCGATCAAACCTCGCGTCCGCAGTTCTTCCCAGATCGCCGGATTCGGTTGCCGGGTGGCTGCGGTTACAATCGAGCCTACACGATTGGCTCGGCTCGTACTCAGAGCGACTGACGTGACTGCCGGGTGCGATACTCCAAAGGCAACGGCGACGTCATAAGGGCTCAATTCGAACTGTTGGCATGTTTTGGTGAATTGTTGACGCCATTCAAGGCACTTTGCATCATTTGCATCCGCTGGATTGATTTCACGGTAGTCGAGGAACTTGCCACCTACCAAAAATCCTCCGTGTGTCACTGCGGAGTTGATCAGGGCGATGTTTCGTCGGTGTAGTGAGGTGATGAAGTCGAGTAGTTCGGGTGGGTGATGCATGATCGTAAAGCTGTTGGCCATCATGACCCAGTCAAAACGGCAGTGTTCATCGAGTTCGCGAATGATACGCCAATCTTTAGCTCCAATTCCAACGCCCGCGATTTCGCCCGCATCCCGCAGTTCCTCCAGTGCCCTGTAAGCACTGCAGATATCATCGAGGCGACGACTGCGGTCTTCGGCACTTGTTGCCGCTGCCAGATATTCATCGGGGTCGTGAACGCTCACCAATCGTGGCGTGTAACCGCCAAGCATTCGGCAACCGTCTTCGTGGCAGCGCAGGATCCCGTCATGACTGATGTCCTGGACTGCGTCGTGTTTCAGATCGACCCAAACACCAGGCTCAAATGTTGGCTCTTTGCCTTTCAGAGGCGTGCGTCTCCAGGCAAGTTTGTTGCTGATGATCACTTCATCAGGTTTGATGTTGAGAGCGGCCAGATCTCGTCCCAAAACTTCGAGCGATAGTCCCGCACCATACTTGCCGGCTGTGTCGATCGCGACCGGCTTGGGAATGTGCTCAAACCACTCGCGAATCAATTCCAGCTTCTGCTCGCCGGTCATGGCAACAAACAGGTTGCCCAGGCATGTCGCACCAAAAACCACACGTGGCATGTCGAGAGCGGTGTTGCCAAATTTCTGGTGCGTCATCGTGTTCTGATACCCAAAGGGAGAGAGTGCGTTCGTTGCTTCCTACCAAGTCGCTTGATCGTCATGATCAGTCTTGTCCACCCACTGTCTGTATCCTCAAGACATATCGTTGCTCAAAAGCGGTTACTTGCTAAGTGAACGAAGCCTCACTCCATACCGCTGCGGAGGGCGTCAAGATGGCGACCGAAGTGATCGTCGAGGACTTCTGTGTAGGTGTCTGGGTGGCTGTTCAAACAATCCTGAACAATTTTACCCAGCTTTTCATCGGTGAGCACCGAGCCAAAGGTGCAGTGAAGGATCTGACGGCCAGGCTTGGTGAAGCCCTTGCCGACAGGAACATCACGCCACATTTCCAAGTACTCACTCTCAAGCGTAGCGTCGTCCGCCTCGCTTGTGAGCGGTGCATCAGCTAACGTCGCAGAAACGTGGTAGGTGGCCTTGTCGGTATCGTACCGACCACGCGAAAAGTCAATGATCTCACGGAACGCTGAGGGGTCATGGCGAGCAACGACACGCAATGCTTCCAGATAGCTGGTGCCTGCGGTTTTTACGTGAAAACGACCTTGAGTTGCGTTGGCTAACAGACCGTACATCGAGACCTTGTCGCTTCCGCTGTGGAGGCTCAGTTTGTAGGGACCCAGAGCGTCTGACACAGCAGCATGGTCTTTCAGCGAAGCGTGGAGGGCGTCCAAGTCACCTATGAAATCGATGCCTTTCTCGAAATCACCGATGAAACGTGGTGCGAGGCTGACTAATTTCATGCCGCCTTTGAGGCATTGGTCCGCAATGATGTAATGCTCTGCCAAAGTCGTGGGCTGATCTGTTTCATCGACCGAAAGTTCAATCTCGTAATCGTTGCCAGCCGTTTCATTGACGGTCTTGATGTAGTCACCAAGTTTCAATGCCCGTGTGATTGCCTTTCCATACTTCACAGCAGCCCGCATGCATGCTTCCTCATCGAGGGAAACGATTGTGCCGGTTCCCAGTTTGACTGTCTTGCCGAGGTAATCTTCGAACCAAGGTGCTTCACCACGATTCTCTGCGAAGGCAGCTCGCAGTTTTGTTTCGTCATAGTCATCCGCTTGTTGGTCCACATCATCAGATGGGTCGATGGTGAAGAATGTGAATCCTACAGCAGCGGTGACATCCACATCCTCAGGGACTTTCAGGTGGTCTGCATCTGCACCGATGGGGCCATTCCATCCCGCCTCTGCGGCACCATTCATGGCATCGTCCATGACTTCCTGCGGAGTCCGCTTGGTGCGAGTCATTTCTCGAATGGATTGCTGGGGGTAGATTGCTTCGATGCCAGCGCCGCAACGTTTCATGGAGGCTACATGCCCTGGGGTGGCGAGACCGGTGCGGTCACCAAATCCAAAACTCGGTGCCATGCCCAGTGCTACACATTTCTTAGTCATTGATTTTCTTTCAGATGCCGCTGATACACCTGTCGGTACAGCGATAGGGTTTTGAGAAAGCTTTTGGTTGTGTGTCGTTTTGGTGGTCGATCCTTGGATCGGCCGATCCACTTGGTTTGTCTTTTTCGCAGGGGTGAAACGCAAATCAGGCTGTTACTTCAATGATGGCCTTGATAACACCGGTTTCAGGCTTGGTGTAGGATTCGAAGTCTGTCAGCACTCCTTCAAAACTGGTGCGATGGGTGATCCACGGATCAGTGTTGATCGTACCGTCCTCAATCAAGCTGATGATGCGTGTGAAATCAGGCGGTAACGCGTTGCGTGATGCGAGAATTGACGCTTCGGGTCGGTGCAGCACGGGATGGCGAAATGACACCTCTTCGGTTGTGATTCCTACGTAGACAAGGCGGCCGGTCGGAGCGATGTAGGCAAGAGCCCCCGCCATGGAGTGTTTGTTACCTGTGGCATCCGTGATCACATGATACATGTCACCCCCGGTGATTTGCTCCATCTGTTCTTGTTCGGATCCATCACCCTTGTAGAGCACAGTGTTTTCGATTCCGTAATTGTCGCGTACGAAATCAAGGCGGGCTTGATTCATGTCCATGACAGTGATCGTTGCATCGGTTAGCCGGGCAAACTCCAAGGTCGCCAGTCCAATCGGCCCCATGCCAATGATCAAGGCGTGATCGCCGCTTTCCGGGGCACCACGGTCGTTCGCGTGACAGCCAATGGCAAGCGTTTCCACCAAGGCAAGTTGGTCGTAGCTCAACTTCTCGGAAGGGTGCAGCTTTTCTGCACGCACGAGAAATGATTCACACAACCCACCGTCCATCATCACTCCAATGACTTTCAGATTTTGACAACAATTGTAAGCACCATGCCGACAGGAGTAGCACTCACCGCAATTCATGTAGGGTTCAACGCTGCAACGATCACCGGATTTGACGTTCGTCACGCCTTCGCCCACTTCGATGACCTCAACGCCGAGTTCATGCCCCGGAATCCGAGGGAAATCAAAAAAAGGAAATTTTCCAAGATAGCAACTGATGTCGGTACCACACACGCCCATGCGGTGTGTGCTCACCAAAGCTTCTCCGGCAGCAGGTTTGCCGGGAGCGGGAATGTCGATTGACTTGAGGGTTTTGACTTCCGAGATCTGAATGGCACGCATAAAAAAAGGCTCCGTTTAACTGGTTTGTGCGTTTGCTGTTTGTTTCTGTGTTGAGAGGGTGACGTCCATTTCGATGACCGAACTGGAGATTAGTCGCTTGGCCGATGTATGGTTGCTATTCAGGTCAAGACCTGGCCAAGCCCGACGTTTGCATGGGTGTGTCAGCTAGGCTTCAGTTCACCTCAATATCAAGGTTGTAATCACGAATGGCATTGGTCGAGAAAATTTTGGTTCGCTCAGTCACTGTCAAATCAGCTGCCAGTTGTTGAACCGTTTCCAACCACTGAGTGTGTCCCGTTTTGAGGAGGCATACCGGCCAATCGCTTCCAAACATCAGTCTGTCTGGAGTAAATGCCTCCAAGGCCACATCCCAGTATCTTTGAATCTGATCCATGGACCACGCTTCCCCACGGACTTCGGTGACGACACCAGAGAACTTGCAACTGATGTGGTCTCGTTTTGCAAGTTCACGGAAGTTGGTTTCCCAAGCATCGTCAAAATCTTCCGCCGTGATGGTGGGCTTGGCGATGTGGTCCAGTACCATCTTCAGATTGGGGTGTTGGTCAACGAATTGAATCGAAGCGGGTAATTGTTTCGCGAAAATCAGCACGTCGTAGACGAGATTGTGTGCCGCGAGTTGCGAGACGCCTCGATTGAAATCTGTCCCAAGGATGAAACGGTCATCCACTTCATCCTGCACAACGTGCCGAACGCCTTTGAGAAACGGTTGGTCACTCAAACGCTGAAGCGCTTCGCTGATTTCAGGGGCGGCCAAGGGGACCCAACCCACCACGCCTGCAATCAGTGGGGCAGTCTCGGCCATCGCGAGCAAGTCGTCCGTTTCCTGCAAGCTCTGCCTGGCTTGAACAGACACAAATCCGTCAACCGAGCTTTCGGTTGCGAGTTCCTGCAATTCTGGAAGTAGAAAGTCGGCTTTGAGAGGAAGCATCTGGTCATTGATCCACCCATATTCATCGGGGGAGTACTTCCAAAGATGGTGATGGCTATCAATAAGCATCAGATTGCGTCCGTGGAATTATGGAAAAACGACAACATATATGTTTAAAAAAGGTATTGGCAATTCACAAATGCGACACCATCTTATGAATTTGCGACACTGCTGTCACTCCGGGAGATTTATCGTTGTATCGCGTAGCCCTACTCATTGAGACTTCGAAAGCTTTTGGGAGAGGGCTGTTAGCCGGCGTGGGGCGGTTTGCACGATTACATGGTCAGTGGTCAACGTTTGTGGATGAACGTGGATTGTCAGACCCCATTCCGGATTGGGTTGAGTCCGGTGATTTTGACGGAATCATCGTGCGGGCATCCAAGCGGCAGACGCTTGAGCATGTGATTGGTTTTGGCATTCCAACGATCTGCCTGGGTGAAGAGAATCCTGCTTCTGCGATTTCGGTGATGAATGATGATGAGGCCTGCGCAGACTTAGCAGCCCAGCATCTGGTTGAACGGGGGTTTTCGAATTTCGGTTTTTTGGGACATCGGGGATTTGTGTGGTCGGATGTTCGTCGAGATCATTTTCAGCGCTCGCTCGCGCTGGCTGGTCGGGACTGCAACGTGCTCGAAGCCTCCATTGAAACCACTCGTCAGGCACCCTGGTACCATCGGCGCGAGCGTTTGGCGACCTGGCTTGCTGCGTTACCCAAACCGGTGGGGATCTTGGCTTGCTACGACTCCGCTGCGAGGACGATCCTGGAAGTTTGCCGCGATTTGAATTTGCTGGTGCCGGAACAGGTGGCGGTTTTGGGGGTCGATAATGACGAGGTTCTTTGTGACCTCTGTGATCCGCCTTTGACGAGCGTTGCACCTGATACGGAAGCAATCGGCATGCGTGCCGCCGAATTGCTGAATCAACTCATGGCTCCCGCCGGCGAAACGCTGCTTCAGGTGCAGCAAAATAGCGATTCTGTCGTGGGAAATTCTGAAGCGTTGCGCAGTGATGAAACCTGCGTCAAAACGGGGCATTTTGAACGTCATGTCATCGTGGGCCCCAAGGGCGTTGTAACACGGGGCAGCACAGACACGTATGCGATTGAAGATCCATTGATCGCTGCCGTTGCTGGATATATCCGAAGGCATGCAAGCGATGGAATTGATGTCTCAGATCTACTGACTGAATTTCCCATGTCCCGCCGAACACTTGAAAGGCGATTCAACAAAGCGTTGGATCAATCGCCACTTGAGTTGATTAGGCGCGTGAGGATCAATCATGTCAAAACATTGCTTCGAGAAACTGAGCTGAAGTTGGATTCCATCTGCGAGATGACAGGGTTCAGTTATACGGCTTATATGGTCGGCTGCTTCAAGGAGGTGGAGGGTATGACACCGGGGCAGTATCGCAAGCAGACACGATAAGTCACCGTGAATGTCTCGCGATTGTGCCGAAGTGATACGAGCGGACTTGCTGCTCAGTTGGTCGCAGATACGAAGGTAAGCGGATTGGAGAACAACTGGGTAAGCCTCTTCAATGGTCATGTGCTTTGCAATCGACAGGTCCCTCTTAACCGGAATACTTTGCAAAGGTGTTCCGTTTTCACATAGTTTGCAGCGATGAAGAAAAGCGTGCCGATGCTGGAGGTGTTCCACCAATCCATTTC